>JAUSFV010000032.1 GCA_030649305.1 bacterium | reverse complement strand
GAGCATGAGCCATCCGAGTGTCGCAAGAAGCAGGCGTATCGCTTCCTGCTTCATGCCGCTTAAATACAAATGTATCGGTTTGCCCAAGACAAGCAGACCCGTGGTGGTCGCGGATACAATTAATAAAAGCAACATGAAAATGGGGATAAAAGGTCCTTCCGGTTCCTGTTCCCCGAAAATATATTTTGCGTTGGCAAGAAACCAGGCAATGCCGGCTACATAGAGCACCACGCCTGCGGCGTGTACAAAACCTCTTATACTATATGCTTTCATAGTAAAATAGACACCGCGGGTTCTGTATTGGTTAGTTTATATTTTTGATACGTTTGGACCCAGCGAGAATCGGACTCGCGCCCTCGCCTGTGCACATGCTTCGGCGGGCAGGTCGGCAATCCCACACTAAAAATTTATTGGAGATACCGGGAATCGAACCCGGGCCTCGGCAATGCGAATGCCGCGTAATACCACTTTACTATATCCCCACCATTTTAGTGCGGGGCAAGTGCGAATGTTCCCGATTTGTCTGCGAGCGAAGCGAGTAGTTACAAATCGCAATCCGCCAAAGCTTGAGCGACGGCGGACCGCGTAATGCCACTTTACTATGGGCCCGGTTTTTTTATTTCAATAATGTAGAAAATTGTTTCGGCATGACATCAATATCTTTCAGAATTGCGCGCAAGGTTCCTCGCGGCATATCTTTTCCGGGATGGCGCGAAACCGTTGTTCTTCTCCCGTCGGCATGTGTGAAAACAAGATGCGATGTACCGCGTTCTTTGTGTTCAAAAAATCCGAGCTTCTTGAGAACCCGGATGAGTTCGTGGTCTTTTACTACAGGCAGTTTAGACATACGAAAAAGTTCTCCGTTTTGATACGGAAGAGGGTGCCAAGGAAACCATCTCCACTACTTCTATGCCCTTATCTTCGGGTATCTTCTTGCCATCAGCGGTTAAACTTCGGAGATACGCGCTCATGGCGTCTTTGATGTTTTTCCGCGCCTTTTCTACCGTTTCGCCCCAGCTGTGGCAACCGGGCAAAGATGGAACATAGGCGTGAAAGGTATTTTTTTCATCCGGTTCTATAATGATGCGATATGAGTAGGATTTCATATTTTTTATGGTATCACATTTTTTGTATAAATGCAATCGGGCTGCTGGGAATTGAACCCAGCCTTCACCCTCCCGAAGGGTGCGTACTGCCGATATACTACAGCCCGGCTTTTTCTAACGGGGCGGGGGTACGTACTGCCGATATACTACGCCCCGTAGTATTACTTCACATGATACTTCTTTTTTATTTCTGCTACGCGTTCTTCTTCGATCCCCGTAATTTTTTCTTGTGCTTTTTTGCGAAGCATTCCCAGCTCTTCATCAGAAAGTGCATTCAGTTTTTTCATTCGTTCGGTCAGAATTTCTTTTGCATTTTTTGCGGGGCGGTCTAATACCTCGTCAAGTAATACGTTTAAGATGTCCCCCACACGTTTGCTTTGCGGAATGCCAAGCTCGCGCATAATATCTTCTCCGCGTATTGCGAGCATTTTGACGTTTGTTGCCTCGCCTTCGCGCAGAATTTTTTCTACGCGAAACCGGAAATGGCGCAGGCGATAGGGAACCGGCTTCGGAACGCCTGTTGCAACTCTATCGCAAATCCGAATTTGCACCAAGTCATGAATTTCCTCACGCCCCACGTGGCTGATAAGCCGTCTGATTGCGGCGTCACTCGTTTCCTGCATGTCTTCTTCCGAATCCTCCATGTCTTTTATGTTTGGGTCTTCTCCCATCGCCGCAAGATCTTCTTTGTATTGGTCGTCCCGTCTTAATTTATACGAAAAAAGATGCCATCGCACAAGGTTTGCGATTTTTTCCGATTCTTCCCGTGAGAAACGAAGGGCTTTTAAAATTTTGTACGTCATTTTGGCACCCACGACATCATGCCCATGAAACGTCCAGTGTTTTTTTTCTTCGTCCCACACTCGAGTGCGCGATTTCCCAATGTCGTGAAAAAGTGCCGCAAGCCGTACATGCGGGGGATAATTCTGGTCAGCCGCGTATTGAAGCGCGCGAAGATTATGTTCATACACATCATATTTATGCGGACCGCGCTGTTCCATGCCGATACCCTCTTCAAGTTCGGGTACGATTAGTGCGAGGAGTTTCATTTCGTTGAGTATTTCAAACGCACTTTTTGGATTTTTTTCAGAAACAATTTTTACGAGTTCATCGCGGACGCGTTGTTTCTTAATAACGCGTAAAAGCCCCGCGTGCTTTTGAATGGCCTCTTTGGTTTTTTCTTCAATCGCAAATCCCAGTTTTGAGCTAATGCGCACTGCCCGCACCATACGAAGCGCGTCTTCTTCAAATCGTTCTTCGGGTTTCCCCACCGCGCGGATGAGTTTTTTGTCTAGGTCGGCGCGGCCGTTATAGGGGTCAATAATTTTTCCCGCAGTGTCCAGAGCAAGGGCGTTTACGGTAAAATCCCGGCGCGCCAAATCTTCTTCTAGTGTTTCCGCTGGTTTTACTTCGTCCGGATGGCGTTTATCCGTGTAGGGCCCTTCCCGCCTGAATGTCGTGATTTCAACCTGCGCGAGCCGAGGGTTTTCTGAGTCCGTCTTAACGGTTACCGTAAGAAATTTATTCGCGTAAAAACTATTCGGAAAGATTTTTTGTATCTCTTCCGGTGTCGCCTTCGTCGTGATATCCCAGTCGTCGGGTTCGCGGTCAAGTAATAAGTCGCGTACGCATCCGCCCACCGGGTATGCTTCAAATCCCGCTTCCGCGAGCTTTTGTGTGATTGTCAGGATTTCTTTTGGGATTTCCATATGTTCTATTGATTCGTGGTGTATTCTCTCTCTCATACATTTTTTATAGCACACATATTGATTTTTTTCAATTTTTGTGATAGTTTGTGGATAGGTTCTATGGTTCTGTGCCCTCGTAGTGAAATGGATATCACGACTGCCTTCGAAGCAGTTATTGTGGGTTCGAATCCTGCCGAGGGCGAGCGAGAGTTGTGACCGAATCCCGTTAAGCGCGTACAAACCAAAAACCGCTCCGATATATCGGAGCGGTTTTTGGTTTAGTTGAGAATCTCAATTTCGCTTATTGTTTTTCCGAATATCAGTGCTTTCTTTTTTGTCGGCATCCATATGTCAACCCGTTTTGAGAATTTGCGATGCATCCGGTCCTCTACGATAAATGTTTTATCGCCGAAGAGTTCCGGAATCCGCACGATCGTGCCGAAGGGCAGAAAGTTTGCGGCAATAACGCCGTCCCGCGTCTCGGTGCCTGACGCCGTGAGAAACGGTGTCGAATCCGTCTCGTCCGGATGGCTTGAGTATGCCGTGAGTGCCACCCTCATTTTTTTTGGCTGTGGGAGAGAGGATGGTTTTCCGGAAACAATCAATGCTGAATCCTGTGTGATAGCAAGAAGAGACACAACAGACATATTTTCTATTTCAAGCGAAGGTTTTTCTTCAAGAAAAAAAGCCAATCCTTCCAAGTTTCCCGTGGGAAAATTCAGAAGCGTAGGCCCAAAAATCGGCAGAAAACCTATCAAAAATGCCCGATTTTTGAGATAACCCCTTATATTTTCAATCATAAAAGCCCCACAGTGGGGCTCTGTCTATATAGCAAATTCTAGCAAGGATGTCAAGGGTTTGGCTGGGGGGCTATTTTTTGGTTCCGGTAATGCTCAATCAGCGGCTGAAGTACCGATGCGGCCGCGCGTTTCCCCTCGTTCTCTCCGATGACGAAGTCATTATGATATTCCGTTTTCTTAAAAGAGTTCGTATCGAGGGTTTCCGGAAGATCGTCAGGTTCAATGACAAAAAGATTAACGTTCCATTTTCCCTCTTTGATTCGTTCATGAGCGTAATTGATCTCGTCTTTTTCTCGGCCGTTTACGAAGAGGCCGATACTTTCGTTCAACGCTCCGTCCCATCGCGGCGGAAGCGGTTTGATGAGGGTGTTTGCATGGCAGCGCACCACAATAACGGTGTCGCAACCATCTTCCACGGCCTTTTTGATCGGGAGAGGACGTTTATAGGCGCCATCAATATATGTGCCGATTTCTCCCTTGTGCTCAATGAGAACGCCGGGGAACGCGGGTTGAATGGAACATGATGCCATAATGGCCAGGTTCATTTTAACTGGTTCCGCGATGATTTCGGGGTCTTTGGAAGAAAAATACGTGATTTTTCCGGATGGCATATGCGTTGTGGCTGCGATAAATTCTTTCGGATGTTCAATGAGTTTTTGTGAATCAATCCGTGCAACAAGTCTTCGGAGCGGTTCCTGCCGATAGATGCTTTCGGGTACTCCAAGTTTCCACATAAAATATAAAGCACTTTGATATTGAAATACGGTTGATGGCTTTTGAATCACACGGTGCCAGATATATGAGAGTTCTTTTGTGGAAAAATCACGCATCAAAAATGCGGCACCATTGAGCGACCCGACCGAAACGCCGATAACTTCATCAATCGGGATTTTATTTTCTTCGATAATTTTCAGGGCGCCAAGCTGAAAAATACCGACATATCCTCCGCCACCCAGAATAAGAGCGGTTTTCTTCGGCTCTATAATAAGGCCCATGTGTCACCTGCCTTTTTGATTGTAAAACAGCTTTCTCTGCTTTTATCGTAGTACTCGGAAACAGTATTGTCAAATCAAATTTTTTGTGGTATGTTTTAGCTTAGAACATAGACAATATCGGAGAAAAAGTCATGAAAGAAGGAACTGCGGTGTATGCGGGTACGTTTGACCCGCCTACCAACGGGCATGTGTGGATGATCGAACAGGGAATTGAGATTTTTAACCCCCTTCCCCTTATTGTCGCGGTAGGCGTGAACCCCGAAAAGCACTGTTTATTTTCTCTTGAAGAGCGCGTTGAAATGTTGCATCAGATAACGAAATCATTTCCCACTGTTCGCGTTGAGAGTTTTCCCTACATGCTTCTTATTCACTATGCGCAAAGGGTTGGCGCGCGGTTTATACTTCGCGGCATCAGAAATTTCAAAGATTATGAGTATGAAAACGATATGAGAAACATGAATCGCCGCGAGGACCCGACGATTGAAACGGTTTTTCTTATGCCTCCGCAGGAAATTAGGGAAGTGAGCTCCGGCATGGTAAAGGGGTTCATGGGCCCCGAGAGAGGTGACGAGGTGGTAGAAAAATATGTTCCGCCTTTTGTGTTTAAAAAACTTAAGGAGGCATATGATGCAAAACAAAAATGAAGTCCGATGGTTTTTGTTGTGGCAACGCCTTGGCGCGCGGGGTGACGGCAGAGAGCCGTACGAGGATTTAGTGAGGCGATACGCCGAGCCGCATCGGAGATACCACGTGATGGCGCACATTGAGCATTGTTTGGATGAGTTTGAAGCGGTGCGCCACCTTGCGATAAATCCGGAAATCGCAGAGATGGCGCTTTGGTATCATGACGCGGTGTATCGGACGGAACTCGGTGTAAAAGACAATGAAGAAAAAAGCGCTCGACTTGCGCGCGCGGTTCTTCATGACGCTTCTTTGCCTTTTATCGGCGAGTATGTTGCCCGTTTGATTCTTGCGACGAAGCACAAGGGCGTTCCCGAGGGACCCGATGCGCGGCTGGTTGTGGATATTGATCTTTCTTCGCTCGGTTTGTCACAGGACGAATTTTACAGAAATTGGGATCTGATTCGCGAAGAATATGATTGGGTTCCGGATGAAATATTTCTTGCGAAACGTCTTGAAATTTTGGGTGCGTTTCTCAAACGGTCGGCGATATATTATACACAATTTTTCCACAATAAATATGAAGCGCAGGCACAGCGGAATATTGAGCACGCGCGTATACGATTTTCAAGAGGCACCTAGTGCCTCTTTTTCAAATCAAAAACTCCGACTATCTGTCGGAGTTTTTGATTTTGGAAATGCGGTCAGCGAGAATCGAACTCGCGCCTGCTCCTTGGCAAGGAGCCGTCCTGCCACTAAACCATGACCGCATAATATTATTATATTTTTTGAAAGTTTAGCGGCAGCAGCTCCGCTGCCCTCCCGGGGTGTTTCGCTGCGTGCGCCTTACGGCGTACTCGCGACACCCGCGAGCGCTATTAAAACGCGCTCGCCCACTAAACCATGACCGCGAATTTCGCTTCGCTTAAACAAAATTTTATGCCGGGCCCCAGAGTCGAACTGGGCACGCCTGCCTCTTCAGGGCAGCGCTCTACCGATGAGCTAGCCCGGCAAAATTTTTATGAAAAATTGGGACGCTCTACCATCCCGACGCGATGTCGGGACCCCGACTTTCTATCTGTAAATATATTAGTAGTGCGTCGGGGCTGAGCTACCTCGGCGAAAATTTTAGGGATTCTGATATGGGCGCTGAGGGGATTGAACCCCCGGCCTACTCGGTGTAAACGAGTCGCTCTACCACTGAGCTAAGCGCCCTAAACAATTTCTAAGTAATTGTCGGGCGACGCGCGTTGCGCGTATAGCCCCAGCACGCCGTAAAAATTTCAAAATGCGCGGGAGAGGATTTGCCTACAACTCTCGCCGCCTTCCGGCGGCTTGGTCGTAGGCTGCCCCTCGCGGTTTTGCTCAGCAACTCTTCGCAAAACATCGCTGCGGGCTTCAAATCCTCGTGCAAGCCAAGCAGTTGGCTTGCATCCCTGCTCACTCACTTCGTTCGTTGCGCGGGAGAGGATTTGAACCTCCAAGCCCTTGCGGGCACTAGCCCCTCAAGCTAGCGTGTTTACCGGGTTTCACCACCCGCGCATATATCTTGTCCGCACGCTAGCGGATCTAATCGTATATATAAATCGACAGAAATTCCCGTAAGAATTTCTGTCGGGATTTATTTCGTTTCTTGTGTTTCTGATTTCTCTGGTTCCTTCGCGGTATCTGCGGCCTTTGTTTCTGTCTTCGTATGCGCGAGCGTTTTCATTTTTCTCCGTACTTCGCGCGCGGCTTTCGTACGGATGTAGTACAATTTCGCGCGTCGTACTTTTGACCGCTTCAGCACCTCTACTTTTGTAATGGTCGGGGAGTGAATGGGGATGATTTTCTCAACCCCGATGCCGCCAGAAATTTTTCGCACCGTAATGGTCGCTGAAATACCGCTTCCGTGCTTGCGGGCAATAACAAGTCCTTCAAAGGGCTGTACGCGTGTTTTTTCACCCTCTTTTACTCTCTGGAAGATTTTGATGGTATCCCCCGGCCGTATATCTACGAGGGTTTGTGAGTGCTGATTTTTTGTGAATTCGTGTACTATATTCATAAGAAAAAACAGATTTACACAGATTTTCTACAAATATTTACAGATCACAGATAATTTTTAGGTCGTCATCTGTGATTTGTGTAAATCCGTTGTTTATCTGTATGTATCTGTTTATTCTATATTATTTGAGCTTTTTTCGCAACTGCCGTAATTCTTTCAAAATCCGGGCAAGGTCTTCGGGCAGGGACGCTTCAAACCGCCAGCGTTTTCCTTCGGGATAGCTGAATGAGAGGGAAGACGCGTGCAGAAACTGGCGCGCAAGGTTTGCGGGCGGTTCTGTCTTTTTGCCGTAGAGGCGGTCTCCCGCAATGGGATGTCCGAGCGCTAAAAAGTGCACTCGAATTTGATGCGTGCGCCCGGTTTTTGGTGTTGCTTCAACCAGCGTGAAATCGGGAAAATATTCAAGTAC
>JAUSFV010000020.1 GCA_030649305.1 bacterium | reverse complement strand
CACGCGCGCGTATAACTCCTCAAGCGTTTGCGGAGGCGTATTCGCATCCCCCGCTTCTGTCGTATTATTTTCCATAGTATTAGAAATATCCGCGGACGGTGCTGCGACAAAAAAGCGGTTATATCCCCAAAACCCGCCGAGAATAATAACCACCGCGCCCACCCCCGCAAATGTTAAAACTTTATTGTTCATACTTGACAAAATATATAAAATTATGCTATAATAAGAATAGTTCTGACGGCGTTTGGGAGACCGTAACGGTATACGTCTCCGGACCGCATGTATCTGGAGAGAAGCCCGGGAAGGCCATTCAACGCCCCCCTCAGTGGGTAGGCTAACCTTCCAGGTTAAGACCACAACCGAGGTGTAATGCCTTGGCGCCGCAGAACTTTTTTCCACATTGGAATAATCAGAAATCCTGAACCCACATTACAACCCCCAAAATCCCACAAAAGGAGGGAGTATGTCAGTAGGCCTTGGCCTAATCCCCTTGCAGGGACCGCAAGAATTAAGAAGCACATATACACTCGGTCTGGATAGGCTAGACTTTACGGGGGATTACGCGATCTTCGGCCAGCTCATCAATATGTCGAGTCGCCGAACAGGTGGTCGAAATGACATCCCTGAAAAGCCGACAATCACAACTAGCCCAATCCCACCACAGCTACAGGTGATTATCCATACCGAAAGAGGCACCGAATATGTTCGTAAAGACGGATACAATGATGGTCTAACATTCGTCTACGCGAAAGAGCTCAAACAGCTCAGAATGCCAGGTCATACGTCTTCGAAAAACAGGGCAATCAAGGCCTTCGTAGACGCGCTTCCGGACGATACACCAATCATTCTCTATTGGCACTAACGCATACCGCTTCCTGCGGCAGATCAATCCGGACCACGGCGATTCAACGTCGTGGTCATTTATTTTTTATATAAACCCAATATATCAAATTGCCTTATGAAATTCAATTATACTTCGTGCGCTTAAACTTCTTTTTCCTCATGATACACTCTTTCCACATTTACATCCCAAATATCGTGCTTTGCCCCAAACATATTTTCTACTGATAACATTGCCGTATACATCGCGTGGTCCTGATTATTATATTTATGCATGCCGTTCCTGCCAACCGGATATAAATTACTGAATTTTCCAACGGCCTCTTTGATCACGGGCATCGCGCGCTCGTATGCGGCATCATACACGGGATATGTTTTCTCCATCCGCACAACCGCGCCATCCAAAACCTCATCTTTCTTCGCAAGGCCGATTTTTTCAAGCTCCTCCGCCCCTAACCGAACCAAATCCTCATCTTTCATGCTCCAAATGGGGTCGCTCGTAAAACAGAAATACTCCAAACCAAGGCATGTTTTTTTAGAGTCCCCCACCATCTCGGGCGACCAATTCTTAAAATTCTGAATACGCCCCACCTGCACACCCGGCTCATGCACGTAAATCCAATTATCGGGAAACATGTGCTCGCGGTTAACCACAAGGGCTACCGTAATAAAATCGCGATAATGCAGGCCGTCTGCGGCATCACGCGCTTCCCGAGAAACAGCAGGCTCCATGCGATGCAAAAGCTCGCCGATCGGCATACTAGACACAAGAGTGCTTCCTTTAATTACTTCCTCTTTCCCCTTTTCATCTTTAATGCGCACTCCCGTAATTTTTGTGCCGTCATGCAAAATCGCCTCAACCCGAATGCCGAAACGCACTTTCCCGTACCCCGATTGCTCAACAAGTTCTTTTGTTTTCTCCCACATCATGCCAGGCCCGAAACGCGGATAATGAAATTCTTCAATAAGGGTTTTTATTTTATTGCCGCGGTTCCCGAATAGTGCCGCCTGCACGAGCGAAGTAAATGAAAGTCCCTTGATGCGCTGTGCCGCCCATTCGGCGCGAATTTCTGTACAGGGAATCCCCCACACCTTCTCAGTGTATGATTTGAAAAATGTGCGATACAGGCGCTCTCCGAAATTATTGATGATATAATCTTCAAACGATTCTTCTCGGACACGCGGATTCAAGCGCGCGTTCAGAAAACTGAATCCCGCAAGAGCGGTTTCATAGGCTCCGAGTTTTTTCACCACGTCAAAAGGTTTGATGGGATACGAAAAAAACTTTTTTTTATAATAAATATGCGAGAGGCGCGGACGGCGCAAAAAATCGGTCCCCAGGACCTCCTTCCACATATCCATCACCCGGTCCACCTTCGTAAAAAAACGGTGTCCACCGATGTCAAAACGGTATCCCTTGTATTGCGCAGTGCGCGCAATACCGCCGACCATCGTATCCTTCTCAAGTAGAACTGAGTGAGTTTTTCGTTTTGCGAGTTCGTAGGCCGCCGTAAGCCCGGCGGGTCCGGCTCCAATTATTATAACAGGATCTTTCATAAACTTTTTATCCACTGGTTAAATATCTTACTAACTTCCTCTAAGTGCCGTTTCTCCCGAAATGTATGCCGTGCTCCCGCAATGATGTGCAGTTCTTTTCGTCCGGGAAGATTCTCATATAATAAGCGCTGATGTTCCGGGGGCGTGCTGAGATCTTCCTCACCAACGATAAGCAAAACTGGCATGGTTAATGTATGAACATTGGGCACAAGATCGTATTTCAAGCGATCTTCCATGTGCGACCATTTCAAGCGCTTGATAACTCCCGGTTTGGAAGTACTCGGCTGTACGAGCCAACCCGTTTTTTTCCATTCTCTAACATCATCCCGATACGCATGAGTATCCATACTTAATTTTCCGGAAACAACAGTTGACGTAGGCGCAAGCGCTTTTACCTTTTCGGGATACCGCTCCGCATAAAGCGCGATACACATTCCTCCGAGACTATGACTCGCAAGACAAAACGGTTCCTGATACCACGACTGCGATTCAGTCCATTCGATAACATCTTCCAAATCTTCGTAATAATTGGTGGCCGTTGCATCCTCGTAGGCACCGCCACTTTCTCCGATACTATTTGTGGTATCGAAACGCACGACGGTATAATCGTTTTCAAAAAAAGCCTTTGCGTAGAGCAGAATATGCGGCTGTTCTTTGAAACCGCCGAGGCCATGCATTACAAAAACAAGGCCGCGCTGATTCTCTGATTTTTCAATCAAAACGGAAATTTTCTGCCCCCTACGATTGTTGATAAAAATTTTTTCTTCCACAATTAGTATTCAATCGAGTGTTTCCCGGTTATGAGCTCCACACGCGATACGCCCGAAAGGCCACGAATCGCGTCCAAAAATTTTTCCATTCTTTGTTCATCCCGGAAACGAATAGCAAACGCATACTCGTTCGTATTCGCATGCGGATGTTGCTTTGCATGTAAAAGCTCTGATGACGTAAGATGCTCTGCAAACGAAGCATCAAGCGAAACAAGACGAAACGCGGGCTCGGCATGAAACATCAGGAGATACCCAATTTTCGACCCCGCCCCGATGTTATACCGGAACATCCCGAAGATCATCAAGCAAAGAAGGGTAGTTGCGATAAGCGCAATTGCGTAATTGTTTGTTCCGACGGCAACACCGATGGCAAGCGCAAAAAAAACGAAACCAACATCCTTTGTTTCTTTTACAATCGTACGGAACCGGATCAAAGAAAAAGCACCCAAAAGCCCAAATGCGCCGATAAGGTTATTCGCCACCACCATCATAACCACCGTTGCGAGCACCCCGATCATCACCACCGTAAAAATAAAGGACTGCGAATAGGAAAAACCCTTGTGGGTCTTGTGATATGTCCACACAATCACAAGCTGCAGGAGAAATGAGAAAAGTATGTTAAACACAATAACCGCGCTGGAAAGCTCGGTTGGCGTGAAATTGAAAAAGTTGGTTAGTCCATTCATAAATACACGAACAGCCACGAACAGCGACGAACAGGCACGAACAGCACGGGCTGTTAGCGGCTGTTCGCTTTCTGTTTGCGTCTGTTAGCGAGGTAACGCGTGATACCGGTATGCCGCATTAATCCCTTCGGCATATTTTGAAAACGACGTGCGGGATAAATTGTGTTTTCGCACAATTTCCCCCCACCAATACGGCAATGCTTTTGAATATTTCACCTCCAAAATAACGCTTCGTTCCGCAATCGGCACCATTCCATCAGCATACAACAAATTATCACTTTTGCAAGCTTCTATATTTGAATCAAATGTTACACGAATATCGGATAAAAAACGCGTAACATAGGGTTTCCGGACATACCGCACAAACACCATGGGCTTTCTTCCCTCAAGGGCAGTATACCAGCGTATTTCATTCCATACGCTCCGGTGCGTATCACTCCACCCTTCTTTCGCGGGGTCAATCAATTCGCCCCCTGAAATTCTACACCATTGTTCATTGGTAAGCTTGAGACGTTTTTTTCCGATCGCCATATCGTGCTTCTCCTTTATTTCAAACCAGACATGAGGCGTTGCTTTTGAAAAGATCGTATCATACATCCGAGCGCGGATTTTTTTGCGATGCGGAAATCCGCCCGCCTTATCGTAATAATCACCGAGTAATAGTGAGTCAAAATACAAACTGGAAACGACATACTCCTCCTGCCCCGCGGGAACTTCGGGATCTTTTGTCATGCCGAAACGCAACACATCCAGCTCAACAAGCCGGGCCGTCAGGGGGTCAATCACATATTTGAATTCAAAACGAAAGGGTTTTTGTTCCATGTGACATAGAAGCCACAAGAAACGCCATTATGATACGCCACAATAAACGCTATTGGCGTATTACTGGCGTAGCCGATGGCGTAAGCATGGCTTCTACAATCTATCTTTTATCGCCTCATAGATACTCGCCGGCAGCAACTGCCGAAAATCAGGTTTTTGAGAAGTATTTCCCCGCCCCGCAAGACCGCGCTCCGTGGTACTTTGTTGCGCAAAAAGCGATGAGCCGGAAGCAATATCCGTGTCTTTTTCATTCCCCCACACAACCGAATCACTCATCCAAATAGTACCGCCGCCGAAAACCGATTTTTTCTGATATGCCTCAATCGCGGTTTTGTTGAAAAGAAACGTATTATGGACAAAAAATGCTTCAGATAAATCTTTCACTGCCACGCCGATGGCGCATCCGACAACGGTATTTCTGCGCACCCGCGCAAACGAATGCTCGCCGATGCTCAACCCCTTATCGCCGCAGCCCTCAATTGTGTTGCCCACGATTTCAACACGGCTACCCGAAAGATCAAGCGCATCACCGTTTGAACCGCCCTCCGGATTCCGAAATACGGAATTCAAAACCGCCCCCCGCACAAAATCAAGGTCAATATTATCGGAAGTATTATTCTCAAAAAAAGAATCGGCAATCAAAACATCGCGGTACACAACATTGATTGCGTCATCAGCTGAAGCACCCGCAAAACGCGAATGACGGATTTCCACATCGGAGTTATGCACCGACATCTGCCCCTTAAGGACCATGCCGTTTATACGAGCCTGAAACCCACCCTCAATATCAAAATGGGTGAAATAATTTTTTTGCCCACCCGTATTCACCACCGCAAATACGCCGAAGGGCTTTTGCAGAGAAAATCGACGCACCCGGATCGGAGTATATTCCTCTCCCCGCGCCTCAACCGGGCTCCACGAGACAAAGGAAACTTCTCCCCCGAGATAAATATCAGTTCCCGGCTGAATGACTACACGAAAACCCGCGGGAATCAATACCGATTCCCTAAAAGAATAGACACCGGGACCCAATGAAAGGGTACTGGCGTCCGACAAATAAAACTGCGGATGACGGGAAAGAAACTCGCCCACTGTCACAGACAGACGTTCAAATTCCGAAAAACTTCCTCCGAAAATCGACTTGGGTGTTTCGTCGCGGACGAAACGGTACTCCCCTCCCTCACCCCGCGCGAGCACCCCACGAGTCCGTTCAAAATGCGCAATAAGAGCATCACGGTATTCTTGTACCTGCGACCGAAATTCAAGCGTTGAAAAGAATTTTGCGTTATCTTTATAAAATCCGACACGCGTTTTTTGGAACAAGTCATTATAAAAACGGACGTCATCTTCAAGATTCTTCTGGTCGTTCACATACGCGGCAAGACGCTTGGTAAATTCCTGCCGGAACGCAGGAACAGAAAGAATCCGTTTTGCGACAAGCGTCGTCGGCTCGCGCAAAAACTGGTCTATATAATCCGAATCCAAGTCGGTATCCACATCCCACGGAATAAATTCAAACCGGCCGGTAACGCTGTTAAACACCATCACGAGATTCCAATAGTCATCCTGATGAGCTGAGGCGGCAAGAATATTCAGCATCTCCCATCCGTAAAACTGGTCAAGGTTAATAAGATATGGAGCGAGCCGCTCAAATTCCGCGTCATTTGCTTTTACCAAAAGATCGCGCAGCGCGGTTAATTCTTCGGAATCTTCGGCAAAAACATCTTTCCGATTGGAAAGCTGCCATCGCGCTATCCCTTCTTCCGAAAAAAGCGGGGGCGGATTTGTATCGGGATCTTGCCGCGTATCGTCTCGCACCGTAAAAAGAGAAAACTCATCCGTCCCCTCATTTTTATCAAGCCATTCCTTGCTAAATCCCTCAAACGCGAGATATACCCCACCACTTGATTTGCCCTGCAGCTTAATTTCCACGAACGACATTTCGGGCGCGCGAAGCCCGAGCTTTTCCGCGCGGTACATATTGAGCGGCTCAACAAAATATTGCCGGTCATACGGAATAACCAGCGACAAAACGCGCATGCCGCGGAACAAATTCTCTTTCGGAAATTCAACCCGGAATGAACGCTGTTCCGCGTTCCAATGATTGGCACTCTTCCCCCGATAGCGCACCTTTACCGCGCCCCCGTAATCACTCGCGATGAAATATCCTTTTATGTCAAATTGGTCGTCTTCAAGCTTTTGCCCGTCAATCGGGTCCTGCGGAAGATGTTCGTTTAGGCGGATGAGGTCTTTTGGGTCAAGCACCAGCTCATATTGCGGAAGGCCACTTGATGCGAACCAATACGGCAAAAAAAGAATATTGGACATGCGGCTGAACGAGCGGTAGGTATGCAAAAAATTCTGCAAAAAATCATTGCGTAGGAGAGCATATCGCGCGTTGGATGAAAAACGGAGTACCGAAAACATCCCCCCCAAAAGGAGCACAAATAAAAAAAGCGCTATCAAAAACATCCGTATTTTTGTTTTTCGTGCAAAAGGAAACATCGGAGATACAATACCACGATTGATAATTTTTAGCAAACCTTACTATAGAGGCTAAAAGCCTCTATAGTAAGGTTTCGCGAAGCCGCCCAAGATACTCGTCGGGGGGAAGAATAAAACGCATAGCCGACTCATGTGCACTTTTGCGCGTTTGGAACGCATTGCTTTGCGCGCCGAGCGCCTTTTGCAATACATCCGCAATTGAACGCGAATCGGGCAAAGAAATCAAAAAGCCGTTTCCGCCATCCTGAATCGCCTCCTCCGCAATGCCGACCTTCGTGGAAGCCACAGGAAGACCGCAAGAAAGCGCTTCAAGAATAGTGCGCCCGTAGCCCTCATAGAAAGAGGACACGAGAAACAAATCAGAGGTTTTATAGTAGGATGCGAGGTCGTCGGTCCAGGGTTCAAAAACGATATTAGGTTGTAGATTGTAGCTGGTAGCTTGTAGCTCAAGCGCCTTTCGCTCGGGGCCTTCACCGACGATAAGAAGTAATGCTTTCGGAAACTGCTTTACGACCTCACGCATCGCCTCGATGACTGATACAATGTTTTTTTCACGCGTCAGACGCGATGCCATTAAAATAATGAAGCGCTCCGAATATTTTTTGCGGAGGTCGGTCTTAACCGGCGCGTCAATGAGTTTTTGAAAGTCAACGAAGGCGGGCAGGACGAAAATTTCAGATTTAAGATTTAAGATTTTAGATTTAAGAGAATTACGAATGCGTTCCGAAACAACGCGGATGCAATTGGCGCGGGGCAACAAAAATTTTGCAAGCAAAACACGAATGCGGTTCAACAATGATTCGCGAATAAAATACGGGTTCAAAAAATCCGTGTGGATTTGAAGCTGAAGCGGAAGATTGAATTTTCTTTTTAGAAAGTAGCCAACCAGACCTGCCTCAAACGGGTCCTGGGTCGAGATAACGTAATCTCGACAACTGACAACTGATAACTGACAACTGACAACTATTCTTTTAGCGATACGGTAGGCGTCAAAAATGTATAGCCAACGAGATAAGGAATTTGTCGGATATAAAAATATTTTTTCAGAAAGTTTTTTTTCGCGAAGGCCGTGGCGTTTCAGCGAAAATACCACAATGTACATTTCATCCGTAACCGTACTATAAAAAAGCTGGCGTCCTGCCGCTTCACTTCCCTCTTGAAAAAGTGTTCTGTCTGACCCAATGCCGATGATTTTCATAAAGAGTAATCGCGAATATACAAATTGCAAACAAATATACGAATAGATAAAACTACGACTATCTTCACCCTATCAAATAAACACCGGCTTGCAAACAAGCGTTCCAAAAACAATCTTACAACATTCCTACACTCTGCAGAATGTAGGAATGTTGTAAGAAAAGAAAAAACCGCGAAATGAATCGCGGCCAGATATTATTTAACGACCAAAAACCGGTTGTGTAACTTCGACATAAATCTCAACAATAGTCTTGATCAATTGATGAAACGCCCAGCCAAATAATACTGACAAAACCGACACACCAAGCACCACGCCAAATGAAATCAAAACGATATTGAAAATTCTTACCCAAAATATTTTTCTTCTTCGAACTCCCCTCAACCGTCTTGCGAATTCTGCCTTATGTTCCGGACTATTAAAATCAGGGGTGGTGCTCGCGGAGGCACTACGCACACCGCCTCCATCGGCATCAAAATCAAACGCGCCCGCAATCAACGGAGTCGTTTTCTCACATCCCGCATCTTCACAGCGAAACAATCGCTTCACCCAATCGGACCGAAACTTACATTCATGCATTTTTTCTCTCCTCCTCTCCTAAAAAATCACTTTGTCTTTGAGATGGTTCGGCGTATACAAATCGCGCCGACGCCTCTTAATTTCTTTTGCAGGAAAACGCTGACCCAAAGGATCATACGTGCCAACTGCCGCGGTAAGAAAACCCGCAGCCCACCACTTGATGGTGTCAAACCACGAGGGAAGTCTCTTGATTATATGGTGAACATTTACCAACCGAACGGTATGAAAAGCATTACGATACGTAACCGCATTCCACACCCTTCTTACTTTCAATGAGTGGGGAAAAAATGCGAACGCATCAACGGAAACAAACCGACATGAATTCGCCACAAGCATCCGGGAAGCAATTACTACCTCGGTTGAAGTATCGCTTGCAACGCCATACTTGGCATCCGGAGAAAAAAGAATTGCATCCGTCGGGATACCGCACTTCAAAAGATATTCTCTGTAGAGCGTCGCCATAAGAGGCTTTCCTTCTCCCGTATCTTCACAAATGTTTGCGGGCAAAACAATGCGTTCATATACCCCACTCTGCCATGCCCCAACAACCTCATCAAGTATATATTTATTCATACCCAAACTGCCGTCTCTCGCCAAACCTGTTCCATGTACCATGATTACGCGCTTTGGCGGACGACACGGTTCCGTACCGGAATATTGCCCAGCGCCGCACTTTTCTTCAACAAAATCAGAACCCCCATCCCGACAACCCATCCGTTGCCTCCTCTTCTTTCAAAATTAGATTTTCAAAGATGCCCTAATATCATATCAAATCTTCCCAAATAAGTCAAGCCACTCGGCGCCCGCATCCTCCCACGAACGATGCAAAAAGGCGGTGCTCCTGATTTTTTGCCGGACTTCCGCATGATGCGAAGAATCCATAATAAATTCCAATTTTTCACGGAGCTCTTCTTCGCTTAACGGGTCAAAAAATAAAATCCCATCCTGAAATTTCTCAACAAATGCCGTTTCTTTCGTGCACAAAACCGAAACGCCGAGCGAAAGTGCGTCCGTTACACTGTTTGGCGTAATGTCGGAAAACGAAGGAAACGCGAATACCCACGATTGCGCCATTACCTGCAAAAGTTCGTCATGCGGAAGCGGACGCAAAATGTGAATACGCTCTTTCGCGGAAAGTGTTTCGCGGTATTCCTCCAGTTCCTCACGCTCGGGCCCCTCGCCCATTAACCACAATTCAAAATCGGGAAAGCGGGCAGAGAGCGCGTCAAACGCTTCAATCAGACGATACAAATTTTTCAGAAAAATAAATCTGCCCGCGTATAAAATAACGGGAAGTGTTTCCTCCGTATATATTTTTTTAAGGCGCGGAAGGGGATTTTCTATCACACCCATCCGGTATGCGGGCACGCGCGGATACGAGAGCAAAAATAAATTCTTCTGCCAATCGCTTGAAAATATTATTTTGTCGGCACCCCGCAACACTCCCCCAATCAACAAACGGATAATTCTGAATTTTCCTTTCAGCTTTTTTTTCCGCAGATACTCTTCGTGAAATTTCGGCAGGCCCACTTCCTCACCTTCCTGATTTACAAAACTCTCCCACAAGAAATCGCCACCGAGACGCAATACGATTTTTCTACGCCATATCTTCGCCACCACGAACGCAGGAAGCCCCGAAGAAAATTCATCCAACACGAAAAATACATCATGGCGCCTGCTACGCCAAAAAAGTGCTGCGGCAAATAAAAGATGGCGGATGCCAGAGGGAAACATACGGCTTACAATTGAAACACGGATGTCATCGCGCCCCCGCTCACGCCACCTTCCATAGGCGACCACCGATACGCGATATCCTCTTTTGTGAAACACCTCGGCAAAACGGCGGCTGTAGAGTGCCGGCGCCCCGACATCTCTACCCCATCCACCCGACGCGATCAAAATCGCGGGACGCTCGGCCTTTTTCAATTCATACGTAAACAATCCAAAAAAGTCATGCGCGATTTTTTCCCAATCATAACGCCCGGTGACATACGCGTGAGCATTACGAACCATTGCGCTGCGAAGCGGCTCATTTTTCAACAAAAGATATAATTTCTCGGCGGTATCTTCCGCGTTCTCAATTTCGCACATCAAGCCCGTTTCACCATCTTTCAAAAAATCGGGAATGCCGCCCGCGTTTGTTCCGATAATAGGAATGCCGGCCGCCATTGCTTCCAAAAATGAATTGCCGAGGCCCTCGGAGCGCGACGGCCTGATAAAAACATCCGAAACTTTCAAATATTTCGGCAACTCTTTATGAGAAAGCGCGCCGATCAAACGTACGCGGTCACCCACATCCTCTTTTTCCGCAAGCGCGCGCAGAAAAGGCGCTTTTTCGCCCGTTCCCAGTACGAGAAACTGAAACAGAAAATCGGGATGCGCCCGCTTTAGAATGCCCAATGCCCGTATCACGACATCAATAGCGTTTTTATGCACCAGACGCGAGGTGGTAATAATAATTTTTTCCTCCTCACGAATGCCAAGTTCCTTCCGTAACTCGCGAAGTTCCCGCTCGGGAATATCGCGCGTAAAATTGGAAAGGTCAACGCCGTTGGGAATCACCTTTCCTTCTCCGCGAAAACCAAACCGATACGCAAGGCGCAAAAGATAGGTTGAGATCGCCGATGTCGTATCCGCACTCATCAGAGAAAGACGAAGTGCGAAAGACACAAGGCCAAACCGCGCGTAGCGCAAATGCTCTTCCGGATCTCCCTCCTGAAGCGTCATGACCAACGGAGCGCGCGGGAACATGAATTTCAGCCCGACTGCCGCAAACGAACCGTATGAAGCCATAACCACCCAAAAAAGATACGGACGTTTCCATTCGCGTACAATTCTTCGGAAAACATAGAGAAAAGAAAAAAACGGGAAAAAAAATTTATCATACGGCTTACCGAATCCAAACCTGCGTATAAAAATACCCTCCCGCATTTCTTCATGGGGCAATTCGCGATTAAAGCGCGATGTCAGCACCACAAAATCAAAATTGCCCGTATTGCGTTTTGCAATCTCGCGTATCGCAATTTCCGCCCCGCCGATAAACGGCTCATAGGCGGTGGTGAATACGAATATGAGCGATTTCTTTGGTGTCAATTTTTCTGTCATACTAGAACCCATCTCAAAAATCATTTCTGCTTCTATCGCAAAACTTCGGCTGCGACTTGTCAAAAAAAGTTCACAAGATACGCAGTATATTGCTCACTTTTTTTGACTGCGTCTCGCTCGAAGTTTTGCAATCTCGCGACGAAAGCATTTTTGAGATGGGTTCTACTCATTGTAACAATTTTTAAACCAAAAACAAAACCGCACACAGCGGCCTATATAACATTCTAACATTCTGCAGAATGTTAGAATGTTATTTTAGAGAAAAGTTTTAAGCAAGAAGAATCCTGCTGCCGAAACAAGCCCGATAAGCACGCTTGCCCCAAAAAAGAGCGAGGTTTTCGAAATGCCGAACGTTGTATTTTGCGACATTGAGGCCGCTGCTGTTTCTTGTGATGCATCAGGGATGCTTTCAGTTATTGATGTTTCGCTTCCGATATCCGAGGTCTCACCTCCCGCGTTCAAGGTTTGCGCACCCGAAGGAGGCAAAACCTTTACGACGGACTTCGAGCTCTTTGTTTCTATTCGTTCTGCTGTTCGCGCCTGTTCGCCTACTGTTTGCGTCTGTTCGCGTATAACGCGTCCGACCGCATCAAACAACGCAACCGTACCGCCGGATTTCAAAACACCACTCACGCGATTCGGAAATGTTACGTTACCTTTCGCTAAAATAAACGTATTTTTTGGAATTATAAATTGGACCCCCGCGCTGTCGCGGAAAATCATGCCCCCAAGGTCAAGTTCTTTATCTGCGCCATTTACAATCGTAATAAAACCATCTTCGCCCGTCTGCGTATTTTTTATAGTAAGCATCGGAACAATTGCGGTAATAATCGCGGTATCGGAACCGGAATAGGGTCCGGATGATACCGTAAGTGCCGCCGTATAGGTGCCGGGAAAATAATACACATACTCCCATGTTTTTCCTTCTTTCAGTGTTCCGTCTCCGAAATTCCACAAAAACCGCGCATCCAAAAGTAGCGCCCCATTAATGCCGACGGCTGAACCCGAAAAACTCACGGAAGAGCCGACAAGAACAGTTTTATCGGAACCCGCGTCAACGCCAAGCGGAGGATATATGGGATACGACGGCGAAGATGGGGAAGATGCTGAAGATGATGAGGACGGCGAAGACGATGAATCCGGCGAAGACGGAGGCGGCGGATTATTATATACGCTATTCTCCTGCTTTGGCGTTCCGTTAATTGCGTTTCCCACGGCGTCTTTACCATTTCTTTTTATCCCATTATTTGACGCCCAGTTTGACGCAAGCGAACCGTCTTTCTTTGAATCAATACGCTCCATAGAAAAATAATCGGGACCTGCCGTTCCCGCGGGCCAGCCGGACGCAAAACGCACTTCATCAACCGCGGCACCACTCGCATCAAGCAATACTAAATCCTCGCCTGTATTGGCGACATTTCCATACTGGCCGAATGAACCGACAAAATCTCCCGCAATATCCGAAACCACAGAATCTGCAGTGCGTTCAATTAAATAAAATCCGCCCGCGGAGATTGAGCCGACCAAGAGAATAGTCGGCCTCCCGTCTGACAGCGCTTTCAAAACCCAACCCTCAAAAGAAACGGTACCCGACGTATTGTTCTTCAGCTCAATCCATTCATCCGTGTCATCCGGTTTCGTCCCGCTCCACGCAATTTCATTCATAACAATATCCCCAGCGGCGGCAAAGGTTACAAAAGGGGCAAAGGCGACAAACGCGAAGAGCGCCACAAACGAAATTATACGGAGAAAATTTTTCATACCCCTTTATTTATTCTTTAATGGTCGGGTACGAGCATGCCCCACACCTTGTTAATCCTGATATATAAACTTCTTGTGCCAGACATTACATAAATATATAAATGGCATACCCGTATTTGTTCCATATACAAAAGAACCAGTCAAACACTTGCATACATCAAAACAGTGTGGTACTCTTTTGCTAATGTTCGTTACCAATTTAGGAGACATCTAAAATGAAAGAGAAGGCGAGAGAACAATTTCTGAAACGATCCCGCAAAGTCGTCCGAAGAATCAAAAAGAAATGGAAAGAATATGGCGAACAAGACCTTCTTACCCGAAAAGAAATCGGCCAACGAGATAAAATATTGCTTCCGCTCTCAAAGGGATTCAAAAAAATAGGCATTTCCGCGAACCATATCACAAGCGCGGGCCTTGTTATTGTTACGATTCAAAATATTTTCATGTATTTTGACCATATCTTTCCCGCGCTCATGCTCGCCGTCATGGCATTTTTCAGCGACTTTATAGACGGTCCGCGCGCGCGCCTCAAAAACCCCGAAACCGGACAGAATGAAGTTACGGGACTTGGAACGCTCCTCGACCACGTACGCGATTATTATGAAGCGTTTTCGCTTGGCATACCCGCATTTTTTTATGCGGAAAGGTATGGATGGGTTGATATTACTGCCTTCAATGCTATTTTGATTTCCTATCTGCTTATCGCCATACTCGTACTCTACCGGTACCCCACATGGCCGACACTTCATTCGCAAAACGCCGAACCGTTGCTTCTCCGCCATCGTATCCGGTATCGAATCGAGCTCATACTCCAATTCTCAAAAGAAAAACTGCAAACAGATGGTTCAGGACGCATTCAATTCGCTTCACTTGCCGCGGGAATCATTCTTATGTTTGTCGGCAGAGTATACACGGTACCGTCCCTGATTCATCTTTCATATCTCATACTCGGCGTTACCGTCGGATATGGAATCCAAAATTTTCTAAACGAATACTACGAAGACGAAGAGGACGAATAGATGTATCTCATCCCCTGCACGATTTCGGTCCTACGCGCGCTCTCTCTTATTCCCCTTTTGCTTTTATTTCCGTCGCATCCCCGTGCCGCATTCTTTGTATTTATGGCAGGTGCTGTTTCTGACTGGTTTGACGGATTTCTCGCGCGAAAGTTTAAGGCGGAAAGCGAATTAGGAAAAATCCTTGATCCGGTTTCCGATAAAATCTTCTATCTCGGACTGCTTGTCACACTGAAAGACAGTATACCGATACTTATCATTTTGATACCCGCATTGCTGTTTGAAGTATTGCTTACCGCAATCCGATTCAAAAAATCACACCGCGGGAAACGCGCCGCAAACCCGTACGGAAAACTGAAAACAACCGTGCAATTTTGCGCGATTGCCTGCATGATGCTTGGCGCGATTATGGAAGTAAAAATACTCACCGCATTCGGATTCTCACTCGGCCTCATTGCCATTCCGCTTGCGATGATGAGTTTGTCCGCGCATATCTATCCGAACGAAAAAGCCGCTTCGATATAACTCGAAGCGGATTTTATTTTCGTCATCTTTTTTTTATTTTTCCATCCATCCCCCTTTTTTTCCTTATCGGCTAATTCGTGCGAATTAGCCGATTAAGAATCGTAAAAAATGAACGTGGCGTAAATAAAGAATGGAAAAATTATTTTGCAAGCCACCTGCCGGTTTCCGATTTTTTATTTTTCACGACTTCCGCGGGTGTGCCTTCGGCAACCACATACCCCCCCGCGTCTCCCCCTTCGGGACCCAAATCAACAATATGGTCGGCGTTGCGAATCACATCCAGATTATGCTCAATCACAAGCACGGTATTTCCGCGCTCAACAAGCGCCCCGAGTATAGAAAGCAATTTATCAATATCGGAGAAATGAAGCCCTGTTGTCGGCTCATCCAGAATATAGAGCGTCTTCCCGGTGTCGCGCCGCGAAAGTTCCGTGGCAAGCTTAATGCGTTGTGCCTCACCGCCGGAGAGCGTTGTAGCGCTCTGTCCCAGTTTCATATACCCGAGCCCCACATCAAAAAGAGTTTTTAAATTTTTTGTGATAGCGGGGATATTTTTGAAAATCGCGAGCGCCTCTTCAATCGTCAAAGCAAGAACCTGCGAAATGTTTTTGCCGTCATATTCAATAGAAAGCGCTTCACGATTATAGCGCCTTCCCTTACATTCTTCGCACTCAACATACACATCCGGCAGAAAATACATCTCAATTTTTTTCACCCCCTGCCCTTCGCATACCTCGCATCTGCCCCCTTTTACGTTAAAACTAAAGCGCCCCGGCGTAAATCCGCGGGCACGGGCCTCCGGCAAAGATGAAAATAGGTTCCGAATGTGACCGAATGTGCCCGTATACGTTGCGGGATTTGAACGCGGGGTTCTGCCAATGGGCGATTGGTCAACCACGACAACCTTGTCCACGTGTTCTGTTCCCTCAATTTTATCATGCGCTCCGGGATACACATGGGCATCATAAAACTTCACCAAAAGATATTTTGCAAGAATATCATTGATAAGCGAACTTTTCCCCGACCCCGAAACCCCGGCTACCACGACAAATTTCCCAAGCGGAATTTTCACGGTAACGTTTTTTAGATTATGCTCTTTCGCTCCTTTGATCGTAATATATTTCTGGCCCTTAGACTTTTCGGGCTCATGAGAAATTTGTATCCTTTTCTTCCCGGAAAGATAATCCCCCGTTACCGTTTTACTCCGTAACAGATCCTTGGGAGTTCCTTCAAATATAACTTTTCCTCCGTGTTTCCCCGCACCCGGCCCCAAATCAATAACCCAGTCCGCCTCGCGGATAGTTTGCGCGTCGTGTTCAACCACAATAACGGTATTCCCCAAATCACGAAGATCTTTCAACGTCTTAATCAAGCGCTCCTGATCGCGCTGATGCAGACCGATGGATGGCTCATCCAGAATATAAATGATTCCCGTGAGGCGCGAGCCGATTTGCGTGGCAAGCCGAATCCGCTGAGCCTCCCCGCCGGAGAGCGATGTAGAAACCCTATCAAGCGTTAAATAATGAAGCCCGACATCTGCGAGAAACTGCAGACGCTTCATAATTTCTTTCATGAGCGGAGTCGCAATAATTTTTTGCGACCCCTCAAGCGAAAGTTCGCGAAAAAACGTTTGAAGGCCGTCAACCGTTTTTTGATTTATATCCGCGATATTCACATCGCCAATTTTTACCCCGAGCGTTTCGGAACGCAGGCGCCTTCCGTTGCATACAGGACATATTTTAATCACCATGTATTTTTCAATCTCCGCGCGCGTAAATTCTGAATCCGTTTCTTTCCACCGCCTCTGTAAATTCGGCACCACCCCCTCAAACCCACCTTCTGCTTTACCGCCGGGCTCCCCGTATAAAATGAGATCAATGACTTTTTGCGAAAGATTTTTTACTGGAATGTTTAAAGAAAAATGAGTTCGCTCCGCAAGGTCTGATAACATCCACCAATACCAGCTCTGCCGACCCACGCGATGTGACGCGGACGCCCATGGGCGGATTGCGCCCTCGGCAAGGGTCAAATTCTTATTCGGGAAAACGAGTGCTGGATCAATTTCAAGCGTATTTCCGATGCCGGTACAATTGGGGCATGCGCCATAGGGACTGTTGAAACTGAACATCCGCGGTTCAATATCGGGCAAACTGATGCCACACGCAACACACGCGAATTTTTCCGAAAAAATATGGTCCTTTTTCTGTGCTGACCCCTGACCTAAAGTCCGAGGACTCGGTCCTGTAGGACTGCTTGCCGCTACGATAGCAACGCCTTTTGAAATTTTCAACGCCGTCTCCACCGAATCGGCAATGCGCGAGCGTTCAATATCGGATGATATGACAAATCGGTCCACAACCACCTCAATTGAATGTTTCTTTTGTTTATCAAGCGACATATCAATCGCCTCATCAATCGGCATCACATCCCCGTCAAGGCGCACCCGCAAAAATCCCCCCGCCTTCACTTCTTCAAGAATACCCCGATGCTCCCCTTTCTTGCCCGAAATCACAGGAGCAAGAATTGCTATCTCGCTTTTTTGGAGATGCGAAATGCGGTCCACTATTTCATCAACGCTTTGCCGTCCTACGGACTTTCCGCACAAAGGACAATGGGGCCTTCCCACACGCGCAAATAAAATACGGAGATAATCGTAAATCTCCGTAATGGTCCCGACGGTTGAGCGCGGATTTCGTGAAACTGATTTCTGGTCAATGGAAATCGCAGGTGATAACCCGTCAATGGACTCCACGTCGGGCTTATCCTGAACACCCAAAAATTGCCGCGCGTAGCTTGAAAGCGACTCCACGAACCGGCGCTCGGCTTCGGCATAAATCGTATCAAAGGCAAGCGATGACTTACCGGACCCCGAAAGCCCCGTTACCACGATCAATTTTCCCTTGGGAATATCAAGGTCAATGTTCTTGAGATTATGCACGCGAGCCCCGCGGATTTTTATGCTGTCAGAAGGCATGCCCCGTAGTAGAACTTCGGATTATAAGAGGCTAAACCTATGTATAATCTGAAATCTAATTGAATTATCCTGTGCCCCATCTAAAATCTCGGAACTGCCCCGACCGCGGTCGGGGCCATCCGAAGTTTCACTACGGAGCATGGTTATCTATAGTATACCTAAATTTCAGAAAAATCAACACACGCCAATTGACCTGCTGAATGGGGTGTGGAAACATAGAAAATATGGTGAAACCAAAGCATATTCCTACTATTTCGGGGGTTTACTTTTTTAAAAACCGAGAGAGGCCCATTTACATCGGCAAAGCCGGAAATCTCAAAAAACGGCTGGCTTCGTATTGGCGTCGCGACGCGCCGCCAAAGACGCAACAGCTTGTCCGGGAGGCAGTATCGCTTTCGTGGCAAGAAACCGACTCCGAAATTGAAGCACTCATTCTTGAAGCAAAACTTATCAAACAACACCGCCCAAAATATAACATCCTGATGCGGGATGATAAAAATTATTTCTATGTAGGCATCACTCAAGAAATATTTCCGCGGATATTCGTGACGCATCAGCCAAACATAAAATCTCTCCTACGAATTACGAATAAAAACGAATTACGAATTCGTAATTCGTCAACATTCGTAATTCGTAGTAATTATATAGGACCGTTCACCGGTGGTTCCGCACTCAAAACTACGCTCCGACTTCTGCGAAGAATATTCCCCTATTGCACGTGCAAAGCGCCGCACAAACGATTATGTCTTAATGCCGAAATTGGTCGTTGTCTTGGGTATTGTTGCGCCCTTGATGCAAATCGCCAATCGCAAAACGCAAAGCGCGCGGAATATCTTTATAATATTAAAAATATCGTTGCGATATTGCAGGGCAAAAAACAAACATTGCTGAAAGAATTAAAAAAGACGATGTGTGAGGCATCGCGAAAACAGGAATACGAACGAGCGGCACTTCTGCGCAATCAAATCGCGGGGCTTGAAGACGTATTCGCGCATAAAAAAACGCTGGAACTGCCGCGCGCCAAAACCAACTGGCCGGCGCTTCAGCAAAAACTCCGCATACTTCTCGGAATGACGAAACCGATTGAGCGCATAGAAGGATACGACATTTCAAATATTTCGGGTACTGATGCAACCGGCTCTATGGTTGTCTTTACAGGAGGCAAACCGGATAAAAAAGAATACCGCACATTTAAAATCAAAACGGTGCGTGGAGCAAACGACCCCGCAATGATTAAGGAAGTCATCGCGCGGCGGCTCCAGCATCCGGAATGGCAGTATCCCGACTTGATAGTCATTGACGGAGGAAAGGCACAGCTTCGAGCTGCGCTCTCGCAACTTACAACTTACAACTTACAACTTACAACTCACCTAACGGCATTGGCGAAACGGGAGGAGGAATTATATACTGAAAAGAGAAGAATGCCGATACCACTCAAAACACTTGACCGAGACATATTACATCTGTTTCAAGCCGTCCGCGATGAGGCACACCGATTTGCGAAGAAATATCATCATGTCCTTCGTCGAAAGACCGTGCAAAGCTAAACCTCTCTCTATAGAGGCTTAGCCTCTATAGAAATACCCATGAAATCACCCACAAAAACTGAAAAAAGATCCACGAAAAAGAAAAAGCGGCGCTATCCGCAATCGGGGAAGAGCGTCTTCCTTATTCAAGCACTACGCAAAAAGCGGGAAACAAAAAGCCCTCCGGCATAAACCGGAGGACTCTTTTTTCTGCGTTATTCTGCGTACCGTCTGCGTATGTCTGCGCGGTAGATTACCGAGCAAGTTCGGCATCAATCGCATCCGTTTCCGCGTCCAAATCTTCCAAATCCGTTGCCTGTAAATCCGCGTCAATCGCTTCCACCTCATCAGACGTTCCCTGTTTCTCAAGCATCGCCGTTCCGGCATCTTCGCCCCCGAGAACACCTCCCTGCCAAAACCACCACACAGCTGCAAGTGCCACAATGACTACCGCCCCAATCACGAGCCACATCCACATATTTTTTTGCGAAGAGCCGCTCTGCATCATTGGTTGATTCATTTCCATATTTTCTAAAATTCTAAACTCTAAACTCTAAACTCTAAACGAATCTAAAGCGAAAGAATAAAGAATGAATTACGGAAGTACTGCGGGGGTAGTTGTGGCGGTACCGCTCGGCGTTGTCGTTGCGGTATTGCCAATCCCCTTGAGCGAACTGATAACGTCGACCAAC
This sequence comes from bacterium, assembly GCA_030649305.1. Taxonomy (GTDB): domain Bacteria; phylum Patescibacteriota; class Minisyncoccia; order Sungbacterales; family GWA2-42-14; genus JAUSFV01. The sequence goes on along the minus strand of JAUSFV010000020.1, from coordinate 25,223 downwards.
GCGGCATGAGCCGCTTTTATTTTCTCTTTCACTCCATCCAGCAAATCACGAACCTCGCGAAATGCTTCGCGCGGATTATCATCCCCGACTACGGCTTCAAATTTCGCCACTGCTTCATCAAGCGCGGTCTGGGCTTCCGCAATTTTTGTACGCGCATCGGTAAGTTTTGCGCGAAGCGCTGTTACATCTTTCCCGTTTTCTTCCGCTTTATTCAAACGTGATTCAATACGATCCGCGAGCTTCTCCAAACGCTCAACTGCCGCGTCAAATCGCTTCACCATACGGTCAAAGTGATTACGAACCCGTTTTGCGACCTCTTCAGCGACTTTTAATGTAATCTCCTCGCGGCGCGCTTTCATTTCTTCACGAAGCTCGTCGCGCTTCTCTTTTGCTTCCTCGCGCGCTTCCTGCATGCGCTCGCGCATTGCGTCAATCACCTCATGGCGCACCGCGGGCGTCGTGGTCGCGGTTCCGCGCAACGAACGAAGACGTGATTGCATCTCCATCCGCGCGCCCTCTACTTCATCACGCATCCTATCCTGAATCTCCATTCTTTTATCCCTAATATCCTCCTGCAAAGCGCGCATGTCCCCCCGAAACGGGGGCGTTGATGTCGCGGTCTGCGCGAATGTCGCAAAAGGCATAATGCCCCCCGTCATCGCGAAAACGCTCATAATATAAATGATTTTTTTCATTATTTTTATAAAAAATTATTTGAATATAAAATTTTCGGCCTTTTTAATAACGTTTTCTTATTATACCAAAAAGCGTCCCGTATGTACAAAATACCCATACACACCCTATCCACTATACGATTATCCGCTTAACAAGGGGGTTAATACGAGTCAAAACCTCGTATTGGCTCGTGCTGATTTTAAGGGCCATGGCATCCCCCCACACGGTATCTTTTCCCTGCTTCCCGATGAGTACCACCTCATCCGCGACTTTGATACCCGAAATATCCGTTGCATCCACGACGATCATATCCATGGAAACGCGGCCGAGTACGCGCGCGCGTTTTCCGCGGATTAGCACTTCACCGGTACTGGAAAGCCCGCGATCATATCCGTGCCAATAACCAATAGGGAGTACTGCCATCGTCGTATTGCGCGATACGCGTTCCGTACAATCATACCCGACATACGCTCCCTTCGGAATTTTTTTTATTTCCGCCACAACGGTCTTCCAAATTAATACCGGTTTAAGCGTCACCCTTAATTCTTTATTCTTAATTCTTGATTCTTCGGATGGCCAATATCCGTACATTGCCATGCCAATACGCACCATATCCAGATGCGATTCGGGAAAAAGAAGCGCGCCTCCGCTTGCGGCGGCATGACGCATCATATTCGTAAATCCATTTTTTTGTAATTCTCTATCCGCATCTTTAAATTTTTTCAATTGCTCAAGCGTATAGGTCGGATACGCGATATCTTTTGCCGAAGCGAAATGCGTAAAAATACCCTCGGGGCGTAACCGGCTGGCTTTCAGAAACGCAGCCGCTTTTTTTATTTCATGCGGAAAAAATCCCTGCCGGTGCATGCCGGTATCAATTTTTAAATGAAACGCGGGGCGATTTTTTACGGACGCATGCGCGCGAAGCGATTCAAAATTAGAAACGGCAAGGGCAATGGCATGTTCCGCCGCTTCGGGAATCCGCGCGGGAAGCGTTGACCCAAGCACTAAAATCGGATTTTTAATTCCCTCCCGACGAAGCCGCAATCCCTCAACGATAGAATCAACACCGAACCAGAGACGAGGTGACAGGTGATAGGTGTCGGGTGTCAGATTGGCGAGTGACTGTGCGACAGTCACGAGGCCGTGGCCATAGGCGTTTGATTTTACCACCGCCATAAAGCGCGTTCGTTTTGGAATCAATTTCAAAAACTCCGCAACATTGTGGCGAAGCGCTTTTTCGTCTATTTCAATCCAGGTGCGAAGTTCTCGCATAATTTCAAAATACCACACCACCAGAAAAATACAAAAAGAAACCGTATAAGAAACGGTTTCTATTTTCTTTTTTCCTATAGAGGCTTAGCCTCTATAGGAAGTATACGAACACGTAATAAAATCTTGATTTTTTTACTATAGAGGCTAAGCCTCTATAGTAAAGATAACCTTCTCAATAAAAATCACATTTTAAAAAAGAATTATACTGTAGATATTGCGGCCATTCATTCATTTATTAACAGCTACGTCAAGTACCGCCCGAATCTCGTCTCCGACAAAGCGATAATCAAGTATCCGTTTAAGCGCGTTCAATTGCTTCGGCAAAATATGCTGTCCGCATAATTGTTGTATCCGGTCTGCGACGGCCCCCACATCGTCAAATGACATGACCATATTTTCAAGGCCAACTTGCTTAAGTATCTCCGCGCATCCGACATGCTCATTCACTAACACCGGAATACCAAGGCATGCCGCCTCCATCGGTACATTACCGAATGTTTCAAAACGGGAAGGACATACAATAATACCCTGCGTGAGATAAAATTTTTTCAGCCCCTCGGGGGTCATCGGCGGCAATACCTTGATTGACTTCGGAATTTCACCCGTCGCCATTTTATGGCCAAGCACATTCGTAACGAATGAAGCAGTATGGCGCCATTTTCGCCGCAACAGTTCTTTGTGCAGAACGAAAAACATTTCAAAATTTTTTATTTTGCTGTATCGTCCCACCGCCGCGATACGGCGTTCCAACGAATGTTCAATCGCGTTCGGGTCAGTAAAAATTGAAGATATGGGATTAGGAATGACATAACTATTTTTCAGAGAAGCTCCGACAACTTCCCGCTCTACAACGGTTTCACATACATACGAAGGAAATATTATCTGTGTTGCGGAACGCACAATTGACCGCTCAATCGCGGCATACAATTTTCACGCGGTTTTGAGAGTATGCTTTGTTTCCAAGGAATAAATTCCCAAATACCACAACACAATGGGGATTTTTTCCCGACGCGCCGCGATTGATATAAGCCACGGAACATAGTAGGTGCCGCTCAACAACACGACGTCGGGCTTGGTATCGCGAAAAATCGCCTGAACTGTTTTTATCGCACCTTTATACGCTTTCTCAATATGCTTAAGTGTCTTTGCTTTTTTAACAAGCTTATGGATGGGAATATCGTGAATATTCACAATATGGTGGTCAAATATTTCCGGAGCAAACGACCGAAAGATTGCCGGCCCCTTCATATACATTCGGCTGTTCAGCTCAATACCAACAAACTCATCATCTAATCCCGAAAGGTAGCTAATGAGGTTAATATTGAACGACGTGATGCCTCCCACGTATTCCCGAGTCAAATTGATTGCTATTTTCATGGCAATATATATATTTATTCTTCTGAATCGCCGCCGCCCCCCTGACCCGTGCCGCCATCCACGGGCGCCCCACCGCCCGAACCCTCGCCCCCCGCGCCACCACCATGGTCTGTGGCACCTGTTTGCGCATTGCCACCACCCGAACCCTCACCGCCGCCACCACCTGTTTGCGGACGCGCCGCAACCGAAAGCGTCGTAGACGCATTCATCGTATAGATAAAATTCGTGGTAGCACCCGCGTTAGTCAAACGGAAACAATACGCCAGTCCTGTTTGAGCATTTGCAGTTGATTTGATTGCGTATTCGTGTTCGGTGAATTGGCCGGATGTGAGCGAATGAGCGCTTGTTTGATTACTCGCGTTTTTTGTATAACCGGCAAAAAATGTTTTTCCACCCGGATTTGTAAGACCTCCGGATACGTCCGTTGTGCTATTATCTTCGGAAAGATAATATGATGGATCCATGGCCCATTCCTCTGAGGATGCGACTGCGGGAACCGGAATAGAAATAGTGCAGGAAGAACTTGATGCGTATTCCAGGCGATAAGCAATACTATCTGCCGAAGCGGTACTATTTGAAATGAGAAACCGGAGGCGCCTACGGTCGCCGATAAAAATGCCGGAAGAAAGTTCGGTATTTTCCGCGGCAGCCCACGAGGCGTTTATTTCATTCCCATCATCTTCGCGCCAGCGATACACTCGTTGTTCAATTTGGGGATTCTGAATGGGCACTACCCGAACCAAAATGCGCGAGGCATAAATATCATCCTGATTCGTCGTTGCCTTGATATCTAAATCTCCATCAGCGGGCATGGTCATTGAAGACGATGTTGCGCTATTGTCGGGACTTGAAACTTCCGACCCTAATACCTGCGTCCCTCCCGGCGCGGTATCTATCTCTACCACCGAACCGGAACCATCAGCGGAGTCAATTTGGTGAATATAGGTATTCGTAACACCCGACCATTCGACAGAATTCCACGAAGTCAAAAAGTTCTGCAAGTTGATTCCGGAAGCAAGTTTTGTATTCGCAAGAAGATATTGGGGCTCAAGAAGGGTCGGGGATGTCTGGTCAACAACAATCTTCGCGTTATAAATATCGTATGATGCCGTTGACGCGGTGGTTGATGCAACAATACGATAATGTTTTCCGTCCGTCGGCGTGAAAGATACGCGAATACGCTCGGGAGAAGAAGTAGCGACGCCATCAGTAACAATCTGTGCTACATTGGTCCACGTTCCGAATACGCCGTCGTCTTGTTCAAGAGCGATACCTGTCATGCCATGGGTTTCGGTGATAATAATCTGACCATCGCCGCCGGTTCCTCCCGACCCCGCCCCTGTATCTACCTCGGAACCGCCGCCACCACCCCCCGGAGCTCCGCCATCACCACCGGCACTGCTTGTATCGCCACCTCCGCCACCGCCACCGCCAATTGGCGCAGTAGTGCCTGCACCTCCTGCGCCGCCACTGCCTCCATTACCCTCGCCCCCGGAACCGCCATTGGCCAAACCTCCATACCCACCGGTTGATGTCTGTCCATCTTGGCCTGTTTCGCCTATACCAGAAGACCCAGCCGCGCCGCCACCGCCGCCGCCTGTGTCATTGTCAGAAAGGCCAGCGCCGCCATCACCACCGACGACCGTTACATCCCCTACCGAAGTAGGAGACGCGACACCTCCCGCGCCACCGGCCTGAGTTGTACCTCCTCCTGTGCCAGAATCAGCAACGACAACCGTCGCGTCGTATGTTGTATCAGAAAGCGCCGTAGTTTCAGACCCCCCTCCGGCAGCTACCACAAGGTCATGCGCGACACCGGTAGGAGTAGTTGTAGAACGAGCATACGCGCCACCACCGCCGCCTCCACCGCCAAGGTTTTTTTGAGTTCCTCCGCCACCTCCCGCGCCCCACGCCTCAATAGTAATATAGCTCACGCCCAAAGATTCATTATAGGTATGCGTTCCCACTGTCGCATACGTCGTAGAAGATGCCACTTGATAATCTTTATACGTAACTTCAACGGAAAATGCCGGCGAACCGTCCCATTGCGCTGAATCGTAATACCAATATTTCGGATATTGAAGAGGCAGGGTTGTGGTAGCATTTGGCGTTGTATAGCGCGTTGATGTGGCTGACCCTATTTCAATATACGTTTCGGTTACCGCAATAGGGTCCGCGCTCTGCAAAATAACAACCCGCGCCGCAATCGCTCCCTTGCCTACCGCCTCGTCTCCCGTCACCACCATATACTCCCCCGCGCCTGACATATCGGGCGTAAAGGATGAGGAACGATACAAATCATATGATGTCCCATTGACGGTAACGCTTGCGTTCACCACACCGCTCGTCGCATTTTGCAACTGAATGGTCGCGTTGGTTGCCGCGGTGGTTGAGGCAACGACTTCAAAATAATACGTAGGGCTTGTGTATTTCGTCGTATCAATCTGGATGATTGCGGAGGAAGTAGCAAAGACGCCGCTCTCCGAGCCGAAAGCGGAATTAATAATATTTATTTCCTGCCTAATTGCGACCGTTGCCGCACGAGCTTCCTGAATATGCGGAGGAAAACCCAAAAAGACCCAATTCAATAACAACAAGGAAACAAATGAAATTTTTAATATTTTTTGAAGATGTATTTTTTTCATACACAAAGAAGATTGCCAAATAAAAAATCCCTTTATCAAAAGGGATACGGAGCGCAGGAACAAAATTCTGCCGTCAAAAAGACGGCCGTGTTCCTACGCCCGAAGCAATGCGGGGCTTTGCGCTAATTGGCGCGACCAGCGCCGCAATTTTAAGCGGGATATAAAATCGGGCGGAATAAAATTTTGAAACACATGTACATCCCCAAGTAAGGGAGCTGCGGGAGCAACGCCGTGTACCGTTGCGCCAACCAGCAGTATTACAAATAAGAGCAACTGAAAAAAAATCGATGCGCTATTTCGCGCCTGCGAAAGATTCTTAAATACACTCGCGTTAAAATCGGCCCGCGTCATGGGCTCAGAACGCAAAGGGCAATCAACGCGCATAATCGTCTCGCTTACCGCACAATACACTCCGCGATCCATCGGCAAAAAAGCTCCGATAAAACCATGCAAAAGAACGCCCGCAAAAACGAACAACAACAAAACCGAAAACAAAAATGTATAACCATTAATTTTCATTAGTTTATTATACCAATTTCTTATTTTATTACATACCGCTCTGTGTATATCTCAAAATAGATAACGCACACATTAATTAAAAAATCCCCCGATACATAAAATGTATCATGGGATAAACCTTACTAAACATTGTTATATTTATTATATACCCTCCTCATCAAGAGGCGCGTCCTCTTCTTTATCGGATGGCTCCATCAAAATATCGCGGGGCTTTGCGCCATCCCCGGGACCGACAATACCATGCTCCTCAAGCATATCCAAAAGGCGTGCGGCACGGGCATAGCCAACCTTCAAACGCCGCTGTAAATATGACGAGGATGCTTTTCCCGCCTCAACCACAATGCGCCGGGCTTCCTCATAGAGCTCGTCGTCACTCCCGCCGTCCATATCGTCAAATGAAAGCGCGCCCTGTCCCGCATCCCCCCCCGCGAAAATCCCTTCCTCATACTGCGGTTCTTCAACTTCGTTTTTTAAAAATTCAACCACTTTTTTCACTTCGGCCTCGGATACGAACGCCCCCTGAATGCGGCGCGGTTTTGCCGTATCGCCCGCGAGAAACAACATATCGCCGTTGCCCAACAATTTTTCCGCACCCGACATATCCAGAATGGTGCGCGAATCAACCTGCGATGCCACCTGAAACGCGATACGCGAAGTAATGTTTGCCTTAATCAACCCCGTGATAACCTCAACCGAAGGGCGCTGGGTGGATACAATCAAATGAATTCCGATAGCGCGCGCCATCTGGGCTAATCGCACAATCGCGGCTTCAACCTCGCGGGGAAAGGCCATCATCAAATCCGCAAGCTCATCAATCACGATAACGATGTAAGGAATCAATTCTTTTTCAGAATCGTTTTGCTTCGCGATTTTCGCGTTGTATGACGCAAGGTCGCGCACGTGCTCGTGCGAAAGCATTTCGTACCGACGCTCCATTTCGTGCACGCACCAGCGAAGCGACTGGATTGTTTTTTTGCCGTCATGAATCACGGGGGTCAGAAGATGCGGAATTTCATTATACATGGATAATTCAACGCGCTTCGGGTCAATCAAAATAAAGCGCAGGAGCTCGGGCGGATTGCGGTACAGAAGCGACATTAAAATTGTATGAATGTTAACACTCTTTCCCGAACCCGTGCTTCCCGCGATCAAAAGATGCGGCATCTTGGCAAGATTCGCGTAGGCGGCTTCTCCCGCAACATCGCGCCCGAGCGCAAACAAAAGCGGGGCTGATGATTCCTGATACGCGGGCGAATCAAGCAAACTACGAAGTCCTACGAGCATAATAGAACGATTCGGAATTTCAATGCCAACAAGAGATTTCCCCGGAATGGGCGCTTCAATCCTGATGGGGTGCGCGGCAAGTGCCAACGACAAATCGTTATGCAACGCGGTGATTTTCGCGAGTTTCACCCCCTGCGCGGGCTTCAAGGTGTATTGCGTAACCGTAGGGCCGACAGAAACCTCATCCATTTCCACATCAATCCCAAAATTTTGCAGGGTGCGCTTGATGATATTTGCATTCGCGCGAATATCGCCCGATGATGGCGTGCCCGAATCACTGTTGAGTAAGGAAAACGGCGGACGCTTATACGCGAATTTCACACGGCGCTTTTCCAACATAATCTCATCTTCTTTTTCCTCTTTTTTTACGGGAGGCATGGCCGCGACTGCTGTTTCGCGCTCTTTAACGGATGCGGCAACTGACGCCACAACCGCCTCAACTTTTTGTGCAACGGTATCAAGCGATGTATGCGGCGGCTCCGCGTCTTCTTCTATGCCCTCTGTTTCTTCCTCGCTCGTCCCCCACGACAACCAGCCATGCAGCGGAACATTCATTAAAATAAGGAGCGATACAACGCCAAGCGTCCCTTCAATAAGAAGGGTCGCCCAAAAATCAAAATAATGAAACAGGGGCTTTGTCATCCAGTAGCCGAAAAAACCGCCCGCTTTTGCTCCGCCAAACAAATCAAGAAGCCCGAGGGTTGAAAGCAAAAAAAGACCGCCGCCGATGAATGTGCGGGAATACACATGACGCGGCAAATCATCCTCATCACGCTTCACCGAGAAAAGAAAGGAAAACGCAACCAAAAGAAAGGTAAGGGGCGCGAAAAAATATCCCTTACCTACAAGCGCCGTCAAAATACGAGCAAAATAATTGCCCAAAACCCCGGCGCGCTGCCAATAACTTAACAGGGTAAGGGCGGTCAGCAAAAAGAAACACACCGCCAAAATGCTTTTTTTGGTTTCAGGCTTCAGATCGGAATGCCAGGGCTCCGAGCCAGCTTTCAGCTTACGGCTTCCGGCTTCCCGCTCCTGATAATCGGTTTTCTGTTTTTTAAGTTTTTTCTTATGTCGAGCCATTACCATTTTATTATATAAAATCTGACCTAAAATACCAACTGTGTGCCGTTTTGCAGATCATTCTTTGCTATTGACAAGTCATATATATATGCTACCCTTAATCCAGTTCCAACCCCAAAAAAAGAAAGGATACATAAAAATGGCCGAAGATAAAGCAGTTGAATGGATGGTGATTCCGGGCACGCCGTATGTAAAAAGTATCGTCCGGGGAGACAAAAAGCTCCATCCCATTAATGAAAAATATTACGGGTATATTGAACTCATTGGATCATTCGGCAGAAGTTATTTGAGCGGTCGCCGAAATGATTTCATCAATCATGGAAAATCAACATTTTCTATGAAGCTCTACGAAGATGAAGCCTTCCTCGCCGGAATTCCAAAAATACTTTTTGAACTGGACGATATCAATCTTCAGAAAATAGCAAGACTGATAAAAAAAGAAGAAGTCGTTCAGCTCCGTATCATATACTCACTCCTCGGATTAGAAGATAAGGCAAAGGAAATTGACGGCTGGGGAACGAGTTGGGGAGCACAAATCGCCCTCAGGCTCTGACATACATTAGCCACGCAAGTGGCTTTTTTTAAAAAAAAATCAGCCCCGCCAAAAGGCGGGGCTGATACCATGAGAAAACCACTGAAGCGAGACAACATCAACGAGCGCCCTTCTTATACCCCGTCCCCGCAGGAATCAACCTTCCGATAATCACGTTCTCTTTCAGACCGCGCAGGCGGTCTTCTTTGCCGGCAACTGCCGCGTTGATCAGAACGCGCGCCGTTTCCATGAAGGAGGCCGCCGAGAGGAAACTGTCGGTCGTCAAAGCGACTTTGGTAATACCAAGAAGTATCTGTACTGCGGTTGCCGGTTTTTTTCCTTCGCGCTCAACACGGCGGTTTTCTTCGCGAAACTTCGCCTTTTCTATAATTTCTCCTGATGTAAAAACCGTCTCACCCGGGTCTTTAATTTTAATACGGGAAAACATCTGCCGCGCAATCACCTCAATATGCTTATCATGAATGGGTGCTCCTTGCAAAGAATAAATTTTCTGCACCTCTTTAATCACATAGCGCTCCACCGCCTCTTTCCCCGCGATTTTGAAAAACTCTTTTAGGTCGGCATGCCCCTCAGAGAGAAAATCTCCCTTTGTTACATGCGACCCGACCGCAACCGTCATGCCAACTCCCGCGGGAATCCGGAATTCCTTCTCTGACTCCTCAATCGCTGTTTTTTTCTTTTTCTTTTTTGTGACTTTTCCCTCGTCATCAGGCTCGGGCTCCACTTCAATTTTCACGATTTTTTCGCGCCCGACATCATCAATAGCAAGAACCGTTCCCGACACATCTGAAATCACGAGGCGCCCCTTTGGCACTCGCACCTCAAAAATTTCTTCAATACGCGGAAGACCCGTGGTAATATCGCCCGCGCCAGCTACCCCTCCCGTATGAAAGGTACGCATGGTGAGCTGGGTTCCCGGCTCGCCAATAGATTGCGCCGCGATAATACCGACGGCCTCTCCCAATGCTACGGGCTCATTGCGGCCCAAATCAAATCCGTAACATTTTTGACAAATACCCCGTAAACTTTTGCACGTTAAGGAAGACCGAACCTTCGCGGACGGAAGCGCGGTTTCCTGAATGTTCTTCGCCATTTCTTTCGTAATATATTCTCCCGCCTTTACCAAAACATTGCCCTCGCCGTCCTGTATATCTTGTGACGCAGCACGGCTGAAAATCCGCGGCGCGAAAGGGCGTCCGATTTCCTCCGAATCCTGGCGATTTATTTCAATGCCCGCTTTTGTTCCGCAATCCGCCTCAACAATCGTAACATCCTGCGAGACGTCAACGAGACGACGCGTCAGGTATCCCGCAACTGCCGTTTTTAACGCGGTGTCCGCAGTTCCTTTTCGGGCGCCGTGCGTTGCAATAAAATACTCAAGCACATTTAAGCCCTCTTTATACGAAGAAATAATCGGAAGTTCAATAATGCGGCCCGCCGGGTTAATCACGAGACCCTTCATCCCCGACATCTGGGTTGTCTGAAACCACGAACCGCGCGCTTTTGAGGAGATAATCGTATAAATTGAGCCGCGCCGGTCAAGAGCTTTTGGGACAAACTCGCGGATTTTTTCCATAACTCCGGTCCAAGTTTTCACGGTCTGGTTATAACGTTCGCGATCAGTCAAAAGACCCCGCTGATACTGCGCGTGAATTTCCGCAACCTCCACTTCCGCTTTTTTAACCAGCTCACCTTTTTCCGGAGGAATACGCAAATCATCCATACCCCACGAGATGCCTGATTTTGTGGCATACGTGAACCCAAATTGCTTAATTGCATCAAGAATACGCGTAGTCTCCTCCGCCCCGTAATACCGGATTAAATCATCAACCAACTCCTCTAAATCCTTTGAGTCCATTTCTTTATTGATGAACGCGTGACGTTCGGGAAGTACCTGATTAAAAAGAATTCTTCCGACAGTAGTTTCGAGATACTGCGGCCCCACATCTTCCGCCGAGGGCACATCCGCCTTTTTCTTTCCTTTTTTCTCGGAGGATACCTGAATTGCGCGCGGTATACGCGCCTTGATTCGCGCGCGAAGCGAAATTTCGTCAAATTCGTACGCCAATATTGCCGTCTCAAAATCAGGAAACACCTTCCCTTCGCCCTTCGCATCCTCCTCGATCATCGTCACCCAAAAACAGCCGAGTACCATGTCCTGCGTCGGGCGCACGATAGGGGCACCCGTTGCGGGCTTCAGAAGATTCGTGTTGGATGCCATAAGTTCCCGCGCTTCCCACTGCGCCTCATCAGTCAAAGGAAGATGTACCGCCATCTGGTCGCCGTCAAAATCAGCGTTAAAGGCCGAGCACACGAGAGGGTGAATCCGAATCGCGTGTCCCTCAATAAGCACGGGGAGAAACGCCTGAATTCCGAGGCGATGCAGGGTGGGTGCCCGGTTCAGAAGCACATATTTATCCTGAATTACTTCCTCCAAAATCGCCCACACTTCGGGCGGCCGCTCTTCAATAAGGCGGGACGCTCCGCGCATATTGTGGGCAAACTCACGCTCAATTAATTTTCGAATGACAAAGGGTTTGAAAAGCTCCAGCGCCATTTCTTTTGGAAGACCGCATTGATCAAGTTTCAATTCCGGCCCCACCACAATTACGGAGCGTCCGGAATAATCCACGCGCTTGCCCAAAAGATTCTGGCGGAAACGGCCCTGTTTGCCTTTCAGCATATCCGCAAGCGATTTTAACGGGCGGCGCTGGCTTTGTGATGATACCGGAGCCTGTCCCCGACGCGCGGCATTATCAATCAAAGCGTCCACCGCCTCCTGCAACATGCGTTTTTCGTTTCGCGTAATAACTTCGGGCGCGCGCAATTCGAACAGGCGCTTCAGGCGGTTATTACGGTTAATCACACGGCGATATAAATCATTCAAATCCGCGGTAGCATAGCGTCCTCCGTCAAGCGGTACCATGGGGCGCAAATCGGGAGGAATAACGGGAATGACCGTCAAAAACATCCATTCGGGTTTAATACCCGCGCGCAGCATCCCGCGCACCACACGAAGCCGTTTCAAAATTTTTATACGCGCTTGCGCATCCGATGCTTCCAAATCCGCCTCCAACTTCCTTTGCAACGCTTCCACATTTGTTTTTTCAAGAAGTGCCCTAAGGGTTTCAGCTCCGATTCCCGCCTCAAAAACCTCGCCGTATTTAAGCGACAGGCGATGATACTCAACTTCAGAAAGAATTTGATGCAGGCGGATACCGCGGAGTTCATTTTTTGTATTTTCTTTCGCGACTTTCAGTTTGGCCAAATCCTCCTTGGATGCTTTTTGTGATTTAGTTTTGAATTCGCGCTCAATCGCTTCAAGCGCCTCTACGCGTTTTTCTTCTTGTACGGATGTAACGACATAGCCCGCGAAATAAACAACTTTTTCCAAATCAGAAACCGACATATCCAACAGAAGCCCGATTTTTGAAGGCACCCCGCGCAAGAACCAAATGTGTGAAACCGGCGAGGCAAGCTTAATATGCCCCACGCGCTCTCTTCGCACCACCGCGCGCGTTACTTCAACCCCGCACTTGTCGCAAATAATACCCTTATAACGAATACGCCGATACTTCCCGCAGTAACATTCATAGTCCTTCGTAGGTCCAAAAATCCGCTCGTCAAAGAGTCCATCTTTTTCAGGTTTTTGCGAACGATAATTAATGGTTTCGGGCTTCGTCACCTCCCCGTGCGACCACCCCAAAATCGCCTCGGGCGATGCGAGCTTCAAACCGATTGATTCAAAATCTTGTATTCTTGACTGCTCCATGGAGAATGTAAGATTTATGATTTAAGATTTATGATTTACGAATTTTTTATTCCAATAAAAGGGTCCTCATCTTTTAAAAACTTTTCTATATTCTTCCAAAAAGTGTCGCGTAACCGTTCTGGAAAAACTTTAATATCTTGTAATTCTTTCTCTGAAAACCATTCCGCCTTTTCTACTTTTCCATCCACGTCTTGGTCGATATGCAACTTATTCAAGGTAGCAGTAGCGATAGGATTCGCCAACCAGATTATTTCAAATGAAATCGTATCTAATCCTTCATGAAATTCCTGAACATATAACAGCCGAATAATTTTTACCGATAATCCTGTTTCTTCCAATACTTCCCGCTCGGCACATTCAATAATGTTTTCCTTATTATAATCCCATCCACCGCCAGGCGGATACCAAAAATCTTGGCCACGATTCTTCACGAGCAGTACTTTCCTGCCCTCAGAATCATAAACTACCACCCTTGTTACTATTCGAATTTCCATATTCATTCGTCCTCCCCCCACCCCTCCCCCACGATGAGGAGTGACATTTCTATTCTTAATTCTGTCGCATCCGTTTTGAGACCATGAGGAGGCAATCCAGCCTGGTCTCCGACCGCAGTCGGAGTGGATTGCCGACGACTGAGCGAAGCTTGGCGCTGGCCAAGCGAGCGTGTCTCAAAATGGATGCGACAGAAAAACTTATCGCGCCTTCACTCTTTCTCTCATTTCTTTCGAATCTTCTGCCGTAATCTCTTTCTTCACCCCCTCCTCAACCCGAATCGTTCCCCCCTTCAACTCCACATCAATAGCAAGTCCTTTCAATTCGCTTACCAAAACCTGAAACGACGCAGGAATATTCGGCTTTCTGATTTTCTCACCCGATACGATTGATTCATACGTGGCAGACCGCCCCAACACGTCATCCGATTTTATCGTAATCATTTCTTGCAAAGTATGCGCCGCGCCATACCCCTCAAGCGCCCATACCTCCATCTCGCCAAACCGCTGTCCTCCGAATTGTGCCTTACCTCCCAAGGGCTGCTGGGTGATCAATGAATAGGGGCCGATAGAGCGCATATGGATTTTATCCTCCACCAAGTGATTCAGCTTCATAATATAGGTATATCCAACCGTAATCTCCGGTCCGAAAAGCTCTCCCGTCAAGCCGTCGTATAAAGAGACCTTGCCCGATTCGGGAAGACCCGCTTTACGAAGCTCCTCTTTAATTTCATCCTCGGTCACTCCCGAGAGTGCCGGCGTAATCGCGTCATACCCGAGAATTTTTGCGGCCCAACCAAGGTGCGTTTCAAGAATCTGGCCGATGTTCATGCGTGATGCAACCCCAAGGGGATTTAAAATGATATCAACAGGCATTCCATCCGCAAGATACGGCATATCTTCCGCGGGAAGAATCCGGGCAATAACACCCTTGTTTCCGTGGCGCCCTGCCAACTTATCGCCCACCGCGATTTTCCGAAGCTGGGCAACTTCCACCTGAATTCGCTTAATAACCCCTGAATCAAGTTTGTCGCCCCTATCCCGCGAAAACACCTTTACCCCTACTACGCGTCCCCGTTTTCCGTGGGGAAGAGTAAGCGAGGTATCTTTCACGTCGCGCGCGCGCTCGCCGAAAATCGCGCGGAGCAGTTTTTCTTCGGGGGTTAAATCGGATTCGCCCTTTGGCGAAATTTTGCCGACCAAAATGTCGCCCGAACGCACTTCGGCACCTATACGAATAATTCCTTCTTCATCAAGATTTTTTAATTTTTCCTCACCCACATTCGGAATATCATATGACGTCTCCTCGGGCCCAAGTTTCGTATCACGCACGTCAATAATATGGTCTTCAATATGAATTGAGGTAAAACTGTCATCTTTAAACAGACGCTCCGAAATAATAATCGCATCCTCGTAATTTGAACCACGCCACGAAAGGAATGCCACCAAAAGATTTTTCCCGAGCGCCAAACGCCCGCGGTCAACCGATGAGCTATCGCATAATACATCGCCTTTTTTTATTTTCTGACCCCTTCCCACAAGCGGCTTCTGCCGGATCGCGGTGAAATTATTCGTACGGAGAAACGAGTTAAGCGGATAGGTGATTTCCCGCCCGCGATCTGTTTTTAACACAATTTCACGGGCATCCACGCGCTCTACAACACCGTCGTCATCCGCAATAATGACTCTACCCGAATCGCGCGCTGCTCTATCCTCAACCCCCGTTCCAACGAGGGGCGCGTCAGCCCGGATACACGGCACGGCCTGTCTCTGCATATTAGAACCCATCATGGCGCGATTCGCGTCATCATGCTCAAGAAACGGAATCAGACTTGTCGCGATACTGATTGCCTGCTGTGAAGACACGTCAATATAATCAACCTTTTGGGACTCCGCAAGCCCGGGGGACCCGCGCAGACGCGCCTCCACCTTCTCACCCAAGATTTTTCCATCCGCATCGCGGATAACTCCCGCATGCGCGATGGTAAGCGTCGATTCAGATGCCGCGTCAAGATAAATAATCTCTTTCGTGACACTTCCGTTTTTTACTTTGAGATACGGGGTCTCGATCAAACCAAGAGTGTTGATACGCGCGTACCCCCCAAGATGCCCCACAAGACCGATATTCTGGCCTTCGGGTGTTTGAATCGGACAAATTCTTCCGTAGTGGGACGGATGCACGTCGCGAACTTCAAACCCCGCGCGCTCGCGGGTAAGCCCGCCCGGACCCATCGCGGAAAGCCGGCGCTTGTGTTCCAATTCCGCAAGAGGATTTACCTGATCCATGAATTGCGAAAGTTGGGATGATGTAAAAAATTCTTTGACGGAGGACGCAAACGGACGCGCGTTGACGATTTGAGATGGCGTAATCGTATAAATATCAAGGGTACTCATGCGATCGCGGATAATACGAATCATGCGTGCCAATCCCACGCGAAGCTTATTTTGTAAAAGTTCTCCCACCCCGCGCACCCGCCGGTTTCCCAAATGGTCAATGTCATCCGCCAGGGCATCCTGCGCGATATTCATGCGGATGATTTCTTTCATCACAGAAACAACATCTCCCGCGTCAAGAATACGGGATGTCGGCTTCTCGGGCTCTTTTCCCCCTTTGGGAGAAATGCCGAGGCGCTGGTTAAACTTGAAGCGTCCGACAGGAGCCAGGTCATAGCGGTCAAATCCAAACATGGCCTGAATAAGAGACCGCGCATTATCCACCGCGGCGAGCTCCCCCGGCCGGATACGTTTATAAATTTCAATAAATGCCTCCTCAGCACTCTTGGATGAATCCTTCTCAAGAGTTTTTTTGAGGTAATTTGTTTCGTCGGTTTCACTATCTTTGAACGCGTCATCAATTTTTTCGTTCGTATCAAGGCCAAAAATGCGAAGCAGGGCCGTTGCCGCGATTTTTCTCTTGCGATCAATGCGGACATACATCGCGCCATCAGCATCCGTGTCAAATTCAAGCCACGCCCCGCGATTCGGGATGATTTTCGCGCCAAAATATTTTTTTCCGCGAAACTGATGCGTCGTGAAATAGACGCCCGAAGAGCGAATAAGCTGCGAGACAATAACGCGCTCTACGCCATTGACAACAAACGTGCCCCGTGCGGTCTGCACGGGAAACTCGCCCAGATACACTTCCTGCTCTTTGATCTCCCCTGTTTTTTTATTCGTCAAACTCGCGCGAACGCGCAAGGCCGCTTCATACGAAAGATTATTTTCTTTGGCGTGCTGTTCGGAGAAACGCGGTTCGTCAAAATAAAAATTCAGGAATTTTAATTCAAGCGCGATTTCTTTTCCGCTATAGCCCTCAACCGGAAACACTTCGTCAAACAGCTCCCGCAACCCCTGCTCTAAAAACCATTGGTAGGAATACAATTGGATCTCCGCGAGATCAGGAAGATCCAGCGCCTGCGGATAATGTTTTGAAAAGAATTTTTTCATGAGAGTTCGCGTGGTTTACCCCAGTCCCAATTTTGCAAATACTTCCCCGGCGCAATGCTTCGCCCGATAGGGTTGGCCTACCCGCCCCGTTAGATAGCGTTCACGCATCTAACGGGGTGCGAGCCACGCATTGCGTGTTGTGCAATACCGTCTTTTTCGTATTCGCAGTCAGATATTCAAACAATCGCAAAATTGAGACGGGGTTGTCTGCTTGTGCTCCAATCGAACTTCGCCTCGAGACTCGTTCTCTTGGACAAGCAGACAAAAAGATACCCGAGAAACCTAAAAAAGGCCCTTATGAATAGGGTTATTAAATTTATGGCTTATTTAGCGCATTTTTGCGCCCAATATGAAAATTTTACTAGGAAACAAGAGCGTTTTTCCCTCCTTTATGGATATAAAGGATAACCACTCCATTATACTCAGATGAAAAAATATGTCAAGAGGCGGGTGTGGATAAGCGAGGCATAATTATTTTTTCGAGCAGGGGCTACGACTCGGACAAATGGAGCCGCAAAGCTCAGGGAACCCTCGTTGTTCTCTCCGACTGCGGTCGGAGAGCCACCGCTTCCCTCTTCGCTTTGCTCCACCATTTGTTCTCCTCGCCTCCGCATGCTCTCAAAAAATAATTATGCCTCGCTTATTGGTGTGAATGGGGGAACCGAAACTAAGAGCGCCATACCAAAAAAATTTAAAGTTCTCATCCGGTTTATCTCTACCCAATTCATCATAAATAGCAACCAAGCGATGCACCGCATCCAATACTTTGTCCTTTGCCAAATTGCCAAGATAAAGAGCAATCTTGTTATTTTCAATCGCTCTTATAATGTCTAAATCTTCATTTTGATTTAATTTTCTTTCGGGAAACAAAGAACTCTCCTCAACGAAATCTTTAACGAGTTCTTCAAACCGCTGGTTTTTGCTTCCTTCTCCGTTTTCTGAAAAAATTGGTTGTTCTAATGATTTCGTCATATTTTTAAAAACTTACCTTCACCGGTTCTTTTGCGGCATCGTTTTCGAGATCAAAGAACTCAAGTTTTTTGAATCCGAAAGGTCCTGCGATAAAATTCGTCGGAAACGATTCTATTTTAATATTCAAATCGCGCACGTTGCCATTGTAGAATCTCCGTGCCGCCTGTATCTTATTTTCAGTATCCGCGAGTTCCCGCTGTAAGTCAAGAAAATTCGCGTTTGCTTTGAGGTCAGGATAATTTTCCGCAACCGCAAAAAGGGTTTTCAGAGTATTAGAAAGCATATTCTCGGCTTTCGCGTGTTCCTCCGCGGTTTTAGCACCCATAGCGGTTGTGCGCGCCTGCGTTACCCGCTCAAAAACCCCGCTTTCGTGTGCCGCGTATCCCTTCACCGTTGCGACGACATTCGGAATTAAATCATAACGCCGTTTCATCTGCACTTCAATATCGGACCATGCTTCTTCCGCGCGGTTTCGTGAACGCACCAGCGAATTATAAACCCCCGCAACCGCAAAGCCGAGAAACACAAAAATACCGACAATAACCCAAACAATTCCCATATGTTCTTATGGTACCCTCGCGTCTGTCCCCCCGCAACCCCTGTCAAGACGAAATCTCGACAAGTTATCCACATCTCTATAAAAAACACCGCCTCCCGATGGAGACGGTGTTTTACTTATTTCTTAGTATTCCGGCATCTGCGGCGTTTGCGGCGTTTCTTTCTTCGGCAATTCCCCCACCACGGCCTCGGTCGTCAAAAGCATTGCCGCAACCGATACCGCATTCTGAAACGCGGAACGCACAACTCTAAGGGGATCCACAATACCCCGCTTGAACATATCTGGCACCATTTCATCCGCAAGCGCGTTATAACCCGCGCTTGATTTCGCATCTTTTTTTACTGCCTCGCGAACATAATTCACCACTACCGCGCCATCTTCACGGCCCGCATTTGCCACAATCTGCCGCAAGGGCTCTTCAAGTGCGCGAAATAATATATCGCGAGCCGCTTCCGATTCTCGAATAACCCAAGGTGCCCCCAGCTTTTCTTTTGATTTCTCCTCCTTCAACCGAACATCTTCTTCCACGAGCGTTGCCGCTTTAATGAGCGCAGTTCCGCCACCCGGCACAATACCCTCTGCCACAGCGGCTTTCGTTGCCGCAACCGCATCTTCAATTTTAAGTTTAATATATTTCATCTCGGTCTCGGTTGCGGCCCCCACGCGAATAATCGCAACCCCGCCCGAGAGTTTTGCCAAACGTTCTTCCAATTTTTCTTTGTCATATTTGGAACTCGTATTCTCAATTTCCGCGCGAATCTGCTTAATGCGCTTTTCAATATCCTGTTTTTTTCCTTTACCGCCGACAACCGTCGTGTTGTCCTTCCCTGCGATAACCTTGCGTGCATGTCCCAGCATCTCAATTTCCACTTTGTCCAACTTCAAGCCGACATCTTCCGAAATAACTTTTCCACCCGTAACCACTGCAATATCTTCCAACATCTCTTTTCTTTTGTCCCCAAATCCCGGCGCCTTTACCGCAAGCGCACTGAACCCTCCGCGGAGTTTATTTACCACGAGCGTTGCCAATGCCTCGCCCTCCACGTCTTCTGCAATAAGCACAAGTTCTTTATGCCCCATTTTTGCGAGCTTCTCCAATATCGGCAAAATATCTTGAATACTTGATATTTTTTTATCCGTAATCAAAATATGCGGATCATTAAATACCGATTCCATCCGCTCGGCATTCGTAATCATGTACGGCGAAACGTACCCGCGGTCAAACTGCAACCCTTCAACAATTTCTTTTTCAATGCCCGTGCCTTGCGATTCCTCAACGGTCACCGCCCCGTCTTTCCCTACTTTTTCAATGGTTTCCGCGATAATTTCGCCAAGTTCTACCGATTCCGCAGAAATAACCGCAACCTGCTTAATTTCTTCCTTGGTTTTGACAGGCCGTGCAATTTTTGAAGACGAAAGTTCCGCGGTAATTTTTTGAGCCCAAAATTCAAGCCCATGCCGCAAACCAACCGGATTTAAACCAAGCGCCGTGTGCTTCAATCCCTTATCAATAATCGCCTGCGCTAAAACAACCGACGTTGTCGTGCCATCACCCACCACGTCATTTGTTTTTGATGCGACCTCTTTTACGAGTTCCGCGCCAAGATTTTCAATTTTATCTTCCAATTCAATTTCTTTTGCAATTGTCACGCCGTCATTCGTAATCGTGGGGCCTCCGTATCCCTTATCAAGCACCACGTTCCGTCCCTTCGGCCCAAGCGTAATTTTCACGACATTAGCCAACTGATCAACCCCGCGCTTAATTGCCTGTTTTGCCTGTTCTTCGAATAAAATCTGCTTCGGCATATTTTATTAACTTACAACTTACAACAAACAACTAACAACCGCGTCCGATTTGTTGTTGGTGGTAAGTGATTAGTTGTTGGTTATAATAGCGAGTATGTCTTCCTCCCGCGCAATCAAATACTCCTTTCCCTCGACCTTGAGTTCATTCGGACCGTACTTCGTAAAAAGTACGGTGTCGCCTTTTTTTACGTTCATCGGAATACGCTTACCCGATTCAAGAAGCTTCCCCTGCCCCACAGCAATAACCTTCCCTTTCTCCGGCCGTTCTTTAGATGCCGTATCGGGCAGATAAATCCCCGACTTTGTTTTATCTTTTTCCCGCGATTCGGGCTCAATCAACACCCTATCGCCTAAGGGTCTTATTTGTAATTTCATTATTGAAAACCCTAACCGACAACTGACAACCGACAACTGACCACCATGATTTTGTTGTTGGTTATTAGTTGTTTGTTGTTGGTTAATTAGCAGAGTAATGCTTCGACTGCTAATCCTCATTATAGAAAGACCGGAAACCCTGTCAAGAGCGTTACAAGTCCGCCCTTAGCGGATTAATGCGGAATTATAATAAAAAAGCGCTGCTGATTTCTCAGAAGCGCTAATTTCCTTAAAATATAATATTACGCCTTGGCCTTAGGAGTTTCTCCTCCTGATACCTTGAATACCTTACCCGCATCCGCGTTCGGCACATCTTCTTTGATACCCAACTGAGCAAGAACTGCCCCACCAAGCGGTGTCTGAGCGAATGCCTCAACCATACCCGCGAGCTCCGTGCCGCCCTTAGTGGAGAAAAGATCCATGACACTCGAAACGCCCTCAATTGGTTTGCCGGTATTCGCAATAATCTTGATTTGGGCATCCTGCAAAGCTTCCGCCTGCTTGCTTCCAACAACGATGTGAGCCTTGAGCGCCTCGATAATCGCGAGGTACTTCTGATACCCCTCATTCTCGCCGATCTCTTGCGCAAGAGCAATCTGTGCCGTCACCGGAGCCATCTTCATAGCTTTTTCAGCTTCAGCTTTAGCAAGGCCCTCTGCCTCAATGCCTTGGGCCTCTTTACGCTTCGCACTCAACGCCCCTTCAGCTTTGATAACTGTGGTTTCCGCTTCCTGCTTGGCGGCCACAACCTGTTTTTCCTTGGTAATGTCTGCTTCCCTAACCTGCTCAACCTGCTTTACATCCATATCGCGCGTTTTTGTCTCTTTTTTCTGAGTCGCAACTTCCTGAAGATATTTCTCTTTGGCGATACCGACCTGCTGATCCTTTAGGGCCGTACGCTCACCAACCGCCTGCTCGGCCTCCTGCTGCCTAATATCAACAAGCTGCTTCGCATTAATTTCCGCCGTTTGCGCGTTCTTCAGATTGTTTGCGACTTCCGTCCTGCTTTCCATCTCAATATGCGAGGTCTTCTTTGCCATAATATTGGCAATAACCTTGCTGTCATGGCTATCGCGAATATCCATGAGCTCCATGGACTTAACCGGCTCAACGCCCCACTCCATCAGTTGTTCCCTCACCTCTTCGGTGAATTCTGTGCCAAACTTTGCCCGCTCAAGCATGATATTATCGATAACATCCGATGCGAGAACCTTACGAACAGCGCCCTGTACGATTTTCGAAAGCTGATCTTCCAACTCCTGAACGCTCACAACCCGCCGAGCGGCAACCGCCGTATCCTTGATTCGGAAGAATGAGACAACATCAACCATGAACGGAACTCGATCCTTATCGTAGGCCTCATACCCATTAAGCGAAAGGTCAAAGTTAGACACGGGTAATTTAATAACGTTAATGCCGAAATATGGCACCCAACTCGGCCATTTAAAATAGACGTTGCCCGAGCCCTGTCCGGTTCCATACGGAGTCGTCTGCTTGCGCGACTGCACGATATGGACCATATTGGTCGGCACAACAACGCGAAACAGAGTGGCGATGAATATTGCCAGCGCAACACCCGCAACCAGAAGTACTGTGATTCCTATCCCAGGAAGATACTGCAACATATTCTCCGCTCTCCTTTCCTTACCCGAAGGTAGGGGTTGTGAAAGTACGTCCTCCCAACGCCATGCGTCGAGAGCATTATTATATATACATCAAATAAAAAAAGTGTCAATACCCTTGAGTATTGACGGAAAATAAAATTATTGTATAAAAATTATCGCCCGTTAACCCCGCCGAATCCGTATAAAAAATAAAAGCCCCGAGCCGAAAAGGCGCGGGGCGCACATTACGATATTTCAAGAGTATCCACAAGAACAATACCGGACTTCATGCCGTACCCTGCGAGACCGATGGGAAAACATGTTGCGACAGTAAACCAAATATCGGGATTTTCTTCATGAGAACGCGGCAAAGGATCGTGGTAACCGATAGTCGGGCTAAAAGGAATCTTACTCTCTTGTCTTAATTCCTCGGAGTTAGTTTTGCTATAATTATATGCAATGTGCCGCGCCTCCCATTCGTCTGCCGCGGCAACCACAAGACTACGTGTTTGGTTTAAAATGTTCCGATGACTCAAAAGCAAATAGAGCAGCAAACGATCCCGGGCATGGCACAACTCCATAGCCCTCCAATCGATAACAAACTTCCCGCAATAGAGGCACCGATCTTTGCCCTCATAGGCCTGATGGAAAAAAGGTATCGAGCCCAAAGGTGGCCTTTGCTGACTCACCGAATCACTACCGTCTTCGTGTTTGCCCACGCCTCCTCCTTTCTGTGTCATTAAAGAAAGCAATTACAGATCTCCGGGACAATATGCCGCGAGGGTAACATGCGAAAACGCCTCTTTTAACTTCTTCAGCGTCGAAGTAACGAATTTATTAGGAGTAAGATCAACATCCTGCCACTTAAGATGTTCAGAAGAGCCCTTAAAACAACTTGCTGTATCGCTGAAACCGCGATCAAGATCCTCAACTTCGCTATCCCATTTTTCAAAACACCGTAAAATCTTATCGCCCAAACGGTTGCCGTTTTTTGCCGTAAAGTTATCATCAACAACAACGAAAACGTTTTTCTTTTTCCGCTCAACTACAATCTGCTTTCCACCCCGAAGTTGAATCTTGTGTAAAACCATTCGTTTTGCCTCCTTTTTTCGTCTTTTTTAGCATGTCGACGTACTGGGTATATAGTATCATACTAAAAAAACTTGTCAAGCCCAGTTCATGCTAACCACCTACGGCAACAAATCGGGCGGGAGGGTTTTGATGATGTTTGAGCCGTCTATATCTATCGGCGCGGTTATGGTGAGGGTGGAGGGCGGCAGTGCGTTTATGCCGATGGTATTGTCACGAAAGGCCAAACCGCCGATGTCGGCGTGTGAACCGGAAAGGTAGAGGCCGGATACGGTTGCATCGCCGTCGGGGGTGATGTGGTTGCGGATCTAGTTATCTACAGAATTTTTTTGCCCCAAATTTTACAATATTTTTTTTCATTTTTTTCATCGTACTCCGACCATTTTTTCGTGTCAACTTCTCCGCCCAACCCCATGTCAAGACGAAATCTCGACAAGTTATCCACACCCCTATTGTCGAGATTTCGTCTTGACAGTTCCGAACATATTCCCATCAAAACCCTGAAGGCCTTTTTTTATCCAATTCTCAATAAAAAGTTTGTATTGCTTCGGATTATTTTCAAAAAGACGAAATAAAATAGATGGTTCATCAATAATTTTAGAAAAAAACTGCTCTCCGCCCTTCTTATCACTCAAATATGCCGATAAACTTGACCAATGGTAATTCACCAAAAAATCCCAAGCATCATCAATATCTGAAACTCCATTCTTTTCCCAATTTTTATATCGTAATTCCAGAGGATTTAAATGAATATAACGACTCAGATGCGTAAAATATGTTTCATCCATGACTGCCCGCGACTTAAAAACTCCCTGAAACAAAACTCCGGATCGTTCGTAACGAGTATTGAAATACATTGAATAAGCGATACCTAACCGTTGCATAAATTTGCTGATTCCTCCCTCAACGCGCTGTTGAAGCAATAAATGAAAATGATTTGGCATTAAACACCAACTCACAACCGAAACAAGCGGATTTCTATTTTTTCGTGAAATAATATGTTCATCGAGACGAGAAAGATGCACGGACCCGACATTTGTATCATTTAAAAGATAGAGGGCTTTTACAAAACGCTTCCGATCGTTATCATTCGTAAAAATCGGCAGCTTTTCTACGCCTCGATTATATACATGATAATAATTGTCGATAACAAATCGCTCTCTGGGCATACGCAAAATGTATCCTAAGCGTCTTTTCTTTGTCAAGACGAAATCTCGACAAGTTATCCACACCCTAACTGTCGAGATTTCGTCTTGACATAAAGGAAATTTTAAAAACGCAAAACCCCGCTTGTGCGGGGTTTTGGAATAAACAAATCGGAATGATTACGGCAGACAGATGAGGTTGGAATTAAGTGCTGTGTTGCAACCGCCGGAGGTGCTGCCTCCCGATGGCTTCGGTGCTGATAGCGCATTCAACTGTGATTGGAGCGACTGAATGAGCGCCTGCAACTCGCTGATCTGCGCGGCGTTTGCGGGTTGTGCCGGCGTTGCCGGAACTGCGGGAGCTTCGGTTGGCACCGCGGGAGTTGCTGGAGTTACCGCGCCACCATACAATTCTGCTAATTTGGCGCGCGTAAGGGGTCCCACTATTCCGGATACGGGTGAAATGCCGTATTTTTTCTGAAATCGCTTGACCGCGGCAAGGGTTTTTGGCCCAAAGTAGCCGCTCACAATTTTTTCGGGATACACCGTTGCGTC
>JAUSFV010000012.1 GCA_030649305.1 bacterium | reverse complement strand
AAAAACCGTGGGGGAATTTGACCGTGACGCGATTGACCGTGCAATTGAGGCGCTCTTTCACGCGTGGCGCCGGGACCTTTGGGTATACACCATGGGAAACGGGGGCTCTGCTTCAACCGCGAATCATTTTGCCTGCGACCTCGGGAAAACCATTAACGATAAAATGAACGCGCGGGCACTCAAAGCAATGTGCCTCGGCGACAATTATCCGATCGTGACAGCAACCATTAACGACCGCGGATGGGATACGCTGTATGACCAGCTTTTGCATACGTATTATACGCCGGGGGGTATCGGGGTTGCGTTTAGCGTGCACGGCGGAAAAGGAAAAGATCTTGGCGGCGCCTGGTCACAAAATCTCCTGCGCGGGCTTCAATTCATCAAAGACCGCGGAGGTATAACCATCGGTTTTTCCGGCTTTGACGGGGGTGCCATGAAAGACCTCTGCGATATTTCTATCGTGGTTCCCGCGAATTACACATCGCTTGTGGAGGCATTTCATGTAAAATTGCACCACCTTATTATTTTCCGCCTCAAAGAAAAAATAGAAGGATACGCTCCAAAAAACCGCGCGGTATTTCTTGACCGCGACGGGGTTTTGGTAAAGCTTGTGGATTATCCCGATAAGGAACGCGTTGCGCCGAAAACGCTCGCCGATTTTCAGATTCTTCCGGGTGCCAAAGAATTAGTGCAAAAAATAAAAAACATGGGGTATCTCGCGATTGTCGTAACAAACCAGCCCAACATCGCGCCCGTCGAGCTCAAAGCTATGAACGAAAAATTGAAACAAGAACTTCCCATAGACGACATTTTTTTCTGTCCCCATCTTGACCCCGATAACTGTCGATGCCGCAAACCGAAAGCGGGCATGCTCTTGGACGCCGCGGACAAATACGACATTGATTTGCCGCGTTCATTTATGGTGGGGGATTGGTGGCGCGATATTGACGCAGGAAAAATCGCGGGAACAAAAACTATTCTTGTTTCTATGCCCTCAAACGACCATATTCTCCACTATGATTATCTTGCGAAAGATTTGGCGCACGCGGGAAAAATTATAGAAGCGCACAAAAACGATTCTCTAAAAATTATCACCCATACGCACGAACGAACCGAAACGTCGCTTGTATAAGCTAAGAAGCTGTCCGAAAAGTCCATTTCTGCTGCAATAGCAGAATTTCGGCTGCAAAATCCTCATCAAAACTCGTCGTATCTTCCAGATACGCCTTCATTTTTCTTCGGATTTTTCGCTCGAAATTATGCAATTTCGCTACGAAAGCGACT
This sequence comes from bacterium, assembly GCA_030649305.1. Classification (GTDB taxonomy): domain Bacteria; phylum Patescibacteriota; class Minisyncoccia; order Sungbacterales; family GWA2-42-14; genus JAUSFV01. Next base: position 2,242 of record JAUSFV010000012.1, on the reverse strand, counting down.
TTTCGGACAGCTTCTAATGCGGAGAGAGGCTAATCCGCCTCTCTTTTTTAAATATGATTCTTGTTACCGGCAGTACCGGTTTTCTCGGCTCATACGTTATTCCGTATCTTGCGAAACGCACAAATCCCGCGCGGATTATTTGCCTTGTTCCCGACCGCGCAACCGTTCGCATGGCTGGCGGAAAACTTGCCGAAGACGCGTTAATCGCGCGTTACCGGAAACTCGGCATTACCATTAGATCATATCCCGCGTGGGGGAGTGTAGCGGAATACGAAAAGGCCCTTGCGGGACTTGAAAAAATTTCTGCCGTCATATATCTCGCGGCAAACAATAACCAGAAACTCGGTTTTCATAAACTTTTTGACGATAACGTTGTTGTGTGCGAACGATTTCTTGAAGCGCTCGGCAATAGGCTTTCGCGTATTCCCGTTATTTTCACGAGCAGTATTATGGCATCCGCGTCAAAACGATTTATCGAACAATTCGGCAAAGCATTTTCCGAACGTCTGCTCCCGTACGGAAGAAGCAAAGAACTCGCGGAAGAAATGCTCCAAAATCAGGCAAAGCAACACGCCTTTCTGCCCTATATCCTGCGCCTGGGAAGCATCTATGGCGAACGCACGGCAACGGGCCTGATTAAATCGGTGGAAGGTCTTGCGGGGCTTTCTCAAATCGCTCCGATTCCGTTTTTTCCCGGACACGCGAGCGTAATTCACGTCTCTGACGCGGCTCACGCGATTGCGGGCCTCGCTCTGAATCACGAACAAGAAATTCCTCCGGGAATATATAATTGCGACGACGCTTCTCCGGAGGCTGTGGGAACGCTTGTTTCGAACGCTGCGGAAAAATCAGGAAAAAAAGCGAGACAATTTCATCTGCCCCGAATCGTTATTTCCGGGATACGCGGGTTTGCCCGTCTTCTGCTTCTCTTTCGTGTGGGTATCGGACTCACCGTTCTTTCGCTCTTTGACGACGTGTATATGTCGCGCGATGCCGTTATTTGGAAATTTCTTAAAAAAAATCCAATGTCGTTTCGCAGCGTTTTTCCGGTTCTCCGCGAAGCGGCAGAGGAAGCTCCGTCGTCTTCCCAAAAAGAAGTTGTCGTTATCGGAGGCACTGGCTTCATTGGAAGCATTATCGTCAAACATCTTCTGCGGAACGGTTTTCGTGTTCTTTGCGGGATACATCGCATTCATCCGCCGGCGCCGGAAAACAGCGCGCTGTCCTTTCAAAAAGCGGATACGGGCAGTATTGATTCATTGCGGGCGCTCTTCAAAAATCATGATGCCGTACTATACGCGGCGGGGCTTACCACGGCGCATGGCACGCAAGGATGGCTTGAATATCTCCGCACGAATGCTCTGCACGTGGCGAATGTGCTTGAAGCTGCGAAAGCGGAAGGGATGCAAAAGATTATTTTTCTCGGCAGTCAGGCATCGCACGAGAATGCCCACGGACGATACGGCGTTTCAAAATATATTGGCGAGCGCATGGTGGTACTCTCGGATTGTTCATGGACCATTCTAAAACCCGGGCAGGTTATCGGGCAAAAAGGCCTCGTCAATACGCTCTATGGTATTTCAAATCTTCTTCCGGTTTTCCCCATTCCCGGAGGAACGCCGCGGAATCTTGAACTGGTTGGCGTTGACCGGCTTGGAGAATTTGCCGTAGAAATACTCCGCGATACCGGCAAACGCTATGATAAAAAAATTGTCTATTGCGGGTCGCGAGAGCGTTTAAGCCTGGAAGATTTGCTCCGGATGTTGTGGCAGAGAAGCGGTAAAAAACCGTTCACATTCGGCGTACCTCGTGATATGCTCAGATGGAGTGCAAGGGCTTCGCGCGTTCTCGGAATCCGTCTTCCGCTTACGGATGAGGTCCTGGACGGTATCTATACGCCGCTTCCGGATACCGTATTTTCTTCTGAGGTTATCCGCGCGTGCGATGAAGACCCGAAAAAAGTTTTAGAAACATATATATAAAAACAATTTCATGAACTTCACCATTCTCTACCGCGCTCACCGGATTCTTGGGGCGTATCAGAATGTCATTCCGTCAGGAGCCTCGGTTCTGGATGTTGGATGTGGCAATGGTGTTGTGGGCGCGTTTCTCGCGGAAAAAATCGGATATCGCGCGATGGGAACCGACATTCTGGATTACACGAACGGCCGTATCCCATTTCGGAAAATGACGCAGGAAGATATACTGCCGTTTTCGGACGGCGAATTTGATATCGCGATGC
>JAUSFV010000002.1 GCA_030649305.1 bacterium | reverse complement strand
TAGTACGGTTTCCGAAGTGATGCGAATCGTTTTTGTTTCCATAGCTTGCGGTTCTCCGGGTTTCGGGTAGCGGTCGGTGAGCGAGGGGATTTCTACTGTGAATGAGTCGCCGTTGACGGCGGTAATTTTTCCTCCGATAACGGAAACGATATCCGGCAGGGGCGGCACAAAGACATCAAGCGATTGTTTCAGATCGCTGACCGTATGCTCCGACTCTTTGACGCCCGAGACTTTGCCGTAATACCATCCTCCGAAAAAACCGGCGACTAACGCAATAACAACAATTCCCCATACCGCATTTTTGTTTTCCATCATACAAAATACGCGAAAAGCGGAACATGGCATGGGGCAGTATCCCTATGCGCATATCCGCGTTTCGTCTTTTTTACTGAGTTAAAAGCTGTTTTTTATCATACCATTCTTTGCGGACATTCGCATTTTTTGGTGTGGATATGTGGATAACGCATCTATGTCGCACTACGCGGATTATGCTACACTATGAGCATTGCATACGTATCTAACGAGTAAGAAAGAATGGTATAAAAACCCAGAGAAACGCTGGTTTTTTATCATACTTTCTTTTTAAAAAATATATGATTCGTTTTTTTAATACATCGTTCAAATTATTGGCGCGGGAATCCGTCCGGACTCTTGGGGTATTGCTTCTTTTGGTTGTGTTTGCTGTAGCCACATATGCCTTTCAGGAGCCGGCATCCGGACCACCAGCCGGCGGAAGCGTGACCGCTCCGGTCAATACCGGCAATGTGAGCCAAACCAAAGCGGCCGGTCTTACCATTCAGGGACTTTTATGGGGGAATAGCGTAGTCTCCAATACCACCATTGCCTCGCCGCAGTATTGTATTGGTGTAAGCTGTATCACGGCGTGGTCGCAGGCGGGGGGCGGTGGATCGGGTACGGTTACGTCCGTTGGCACGAATAATGGTCTTGTCGGCGGAACGATTACCACAAGCGGGACGATTGGTTTAAATATAACGTCTGGCTTCACCATCAATCCAGCGTGTACTAATCCTCTCGGGTCAGGCAAGTTGTATTGGGATAGTATAAGCGGACGCATTGCGTGCGGTACCGACCAGCTTGGGTCAAGCGGCAGTTTGCCCGCGGGCACAGACGGCCAGACCATTCGGAATAGCGGAGGAACATGGGTTGCGAACAGTACTTTGTATAACAACGGCACGAATGTCGGTATTGGGACGGCGGGTCCGGGAGCTAAATTACATATTGAAGCCTCGAGCGCATCCGAGGCTCTCCGTGTTAATACTGGTGGTCCAGGAGCTGAATTGATTGTGAGGTACGGCGGCTCTAATGAGATTGTTTCTATCGGCTCATGGTCTGTGGGCGGATTAAATTTTTACAGCACATGCTGCGGTTACACAAATCCCGCTGATGGCAGCATTGTTTTATTTCCAAGAACTGGTCAGTTGAGAACAAAAGGCGATGCTTGGTTTGCGACTGTTAGCGGCAACGTCGGCATCGGAACAACAGCACCCGGTCAGAAACTTGATGTGGTTGGCGGCTACATTCGTTCCAATACGGGATTTTGCATCAACGCAAGCTGCATTACTTCATGGCCCGCGGGCGGCGGCGGTTTAAGCGGATCCGGTAGCACAAATTATATTTCAAAATGGACTGGCGGAACCTCATTGGGAAATTCAATCATTTTTGATACCGGCAGCCGCGTTGGTATCGGGACGGCGGCACCCCTTGATCCTTTGGGTTGGGCTTCTTCATTGGATGTTGCCGGTGGCATGACCGCGTCCCGTTATTATGACCGGCAGAATACCGGCTACTTTGTTGACTTGGATGCGGGAGCAAATCTTAGCAGAGATTGGTTATTTGGGGGCAGTACCGTTATTGAACCCTCTTGGGATATTAATACCGGCGTCTATTCCAATAGAGCAATTAATACGGGGAGCACAATGTCGGCAAGAGATGTTTGGCTTACTGCGCCAAATTTCGGCTCTCCGCGCTGGGCGAGTGCGCCAGCTACGGGCGGTACGGGTCTTGGCGCTTGGGAGGCACGATCTCAGGGTACTACTTACACAGCCGCAACTGATGGATTTGTTACCGCGACTCTTGATTCTGGTCCTGATCAAGGGTTGTATTGTAAGGTGGGGATTGAAACTCCGCAGGGAATAAGGAGACAATGGTCATGGCCCAATGGTGATTCACCTCAGGTGGCCATGATGTCGCCGGTGAGAAGAGGAGACACGTATTATATAGGGGGCGGCTTTTGTCCGGCTATGGCCATATATTGGATACCGCTCGGAAATTAAGCCGTGTACGAGGTTTATAATCAATGTTTAGCTATAGTTATTGATGTATCGTAACGGCAAGACCATATGACAAAAAAGAAAAACAAAAAATCTATCAAAAAGATAACGCTTGAAGGACTGGCTCTTTTGGTGCAAAAAGAGTTTTTGGGAGTGCGAAAAGAATTTACGGCGGTACGTCAAGACATTGCGGGGCTTCGTCAGGAGATGGAGCGAAGATTCGGTGAGATTGAACAGCGGCTTATTCGGCTTGAGTCGGGGTACGAAAGTCTGCGCATTGAAGTTCGGGAAATTAAATATCTGTTGCAGCAAAAAGCATCACGAGAAGAGTTGAATGATTTGGATACGCGTCTTACCAAGGTTGAGATGAGGTTAAAGAAATTGAGCGTTTAGATGATGACAGCTTTTTTCAATAAAAAGTATTATATATTTTTTATCTTCCTTATCGGGGGTTTTTTCAGCGTTGCTTTTTTCGCGGATGCCGCGGCGGGCCTTACCGCTAATTGTTATGACGGAATGAGCTTTACTACATTGTGGTCCACGGTAACCGATACCACGGTCAATTTTAATCCTGCCGATACCACGCTTGGCATAAATCGGGCAAATGGAGGAGATACGTTTTCATGCCGTTGGACCGGGTATGTGCGGGCAGATTTTACGCAATCGTACACATTTTATACCATGAGTGACGACGGCGTACGTCTTTGGGTGAATAGTGTACAGCTTGTTAACAATTGGACTGACCATGGGCCGACGGAAAATTCAGGAACGATTGCTCTGACGGCGGGGCAGTGGTATCCGGTCACCCTTGAATTTTATGAAAACGGCGGAGGCGCCGTCATTCAGTTGTCGTATTCTTCCGCGTCGGTGCCAAAACAAATTATTCCCTCAACCAACCTTTCAACAACGCCGCCCGTAGCGGATGCTAGTGTTTTTGTTTCTCAAATTTCGCCTCCGGTTACTATGACAACGGGGCAGACCGCGAATGTATCAGTTACGATGCAAAATACCGGTTCCGCAACATGGACTCCGGGTACGAATTACCGTCTTGGTTCGCAAAACCCGCAGGATAATAGCACATGGGGATTTAACAGAGTGAATTTGCCTGTGGCAAGCGTGGCACCCGGCGCCTCAGTAACGTTTAATTTTACGGTTACCGCTCCGAGCACCCCCGGAACACATAATTATCAATGGCGCATGGTGCATGACGGCGTTACGTGGTTTGGCGGTCTTACCCCTAATATTAGTGTGACGGTGAGCGCGTCTGCGGCAACTCCTTGTGCTGTCCCGTTTCCTTCTGGTTCATTTTGCGGGGATTATTATACGAGTGCATCCGCCGGAGCATTTACCACGTTTAAAAATAAAGTAACAAGCGAAGGGAACGCAACCACTCCGTTTCTCAATTATAATCCGTTTGATGCAACCCTTGGCCAGGCAGCGCGTTGTGGCCAGCAGGATTTATGTGCTGTGCGCTGGCAGGGCAATTTTAGTTTTAATGCTGTGTCTTATACTTTTTCTGTGACGACAGATGATGGCATCCGTCTTTATATTGATGGCGTGTTGCGGATTGACCAATGGTTTGACCAATGTTGCCCGACATATACCTATACGCAGAACATGACCGCGGGAACGCATCTAATCAAGGTTGAATACTATGAAAATGCGGGGGGGGCAGAAGCGGTTGTCGGGTGGACGCAGAATGCCGCACCCGATACTACTCCGCCGACTCAGCCAACCGGCCTTACTGCCACAGCCATTTCTACTTCGCAAATTAATCTTGCCTGGAACGCTTCCACCGATCCGGAAAGCGCAATTACCAATTATAAAATTTACCGATGTTCGGGAACAGGCTGCACTCCAACCCTCTTTACTACTCTTGGCAATGTAACCACTTACTCCAATACCAGCCTAACTGCCAGCACACTTTACCGTTACCAGGTTTCTGCAGTAAATTCAGCGGCATTAGAATCAGCGCTATCAGCGTGCTGCGCGAGCGCCACTACTCTTTCTCCTCCTCCTCCGCCGAATGTTTTGGGATACGCATGGGCGGGCAATGGGCAGAATGATGGTTCGTCAAATAACCCCGGTATCGGATGGATTCATATGTCGGGTACGGCGGGTAGCGACACATACGGCGTGAGCGTATCTTCTGCGAGTCCGGGCGTGCTTTCCGGATACGCGTGGGCGAATCCGAATGACAGCGTTGCCGGTACGAACAATATCGGGTGGATTAGTTTTAACGCTACTGATGTTGCGGGATGCCCGACGGCACCTTGTACCCCGACGCTTGATAGAACGACCGGCCAGATATCCGGCTGGGCGCGCGCGATTGTAAACGGCGGCGGCTGGGACGGCTGGATTCATTTGCGGAACGGTGTATTATATGGCGTTTCTGTTTCCGGTTGTAATTGGTCCGGCTATGCGTGGGGTGGTGGTACGGTGCTTGGTTGGATTCATTTTTTGGGAACGAATTATGGCGCAACCGGCAGCGGAGACGGGTGCGCGAGCAGTGATTCCGTTACGGTGAACGCGACACTAAACGGTGTGCCGTGGAGCGGTCCCGGTACGATTCGATATTCCATCGCGGGACCGACATCGGTTCCGGCGGGGGACTATACTGTTCCGCAGGTTCATTCGGGGATGAATGCCGGTTCCTATACGATTACCTATATTTCCGGAGGACCCGCGGGAGGCGTTGTATCAAGTATTACGCCGGTAAACCCGCAGACGCTTATTTCGGGCAGTCCAATAACCTTTACGCTTAATTTTGGTACTGTTCCTCCTGTGCCCGCCGGTCTCGCAGTTGATGTTACGAGCTTGAATGTGTGCGGAGGAATCCGTTTGACATGGAATAATGTTGCGGGTGAGGATACCTATAATCTTGAACGCGATGATGGCGGATGGCATTCCATTGCAACGCCGGTCGCGGATGACACCGATTTTACGGATACTACTATCGCGCAAAATATTCCATATTCGTATCGTATCAGCGCCTGCAATGCGTTTGGATGTTCTGTACCTTCAAGTTCTGTATCGGCAACCAATCGAAGTCCATCGGCGAATTTCACCTGGGTTCCCGCAGAGCCGCAAGTAAATCAGCTGGCAACCTTTACGGATGCTTCAACCGCGTACGGAGGTGCTACGCTTGACACGTGGCAGTGGACGTTTGAAGACGGCAATCCGGCATCCGCGGCAACGCAAAATGCAACGACGCGTTTTGTGGACGCTGACCCGACAAGTAAAAATGCTTCTTTGCAAGTTACCGATTCCGCCGCGCGCACATGTTCAATTTCGCAAGTTGTGCCGATACGGACCGGAAGCGGCGTTCCGATTTGGATTGAAGAGCCGCCGGAGTAGAGTATCATGTGGCATGAAACATAAAGTACATCGTACGAAATACAAAAAGAGCCCCCCGACCGAGGTCGGGGGGCTCTTATAGATTCATTGTATTGGTATTGTTATCGTCCAATCGTACTCGTCGGATAGACGTTTTTTTGTATCGTGAGGGCGGTTGCGCGCTCCGTTGTCTTCAGGTCTTCCGCAATCGTCACATAGACCGCGTCTCCCGCGGCAAGCGCTGTTTTTGTAATCGTTTTTGGTTTTGCCTTCGGGTCAAGGAGGAGTTCGGTAATTTTTGTTTCGGGGGTGATAACAATGGTAACGGTCTGGCGCGGAAGCGGGTCGCCGGGTTTTGCATAGCGCTTTGTGAGCGAGGGAATATCAAGTTCTATCGTATCCCCTTGAATTGCGGTAATGATGCCATCCACCGCTTTGACTTCTCCGACGGACGGGGGATATACCGCGTTCACCACCGCTTCAAGTTCGCTGATTTTGGGGGCGAGCCTTTTTTTAGTAACGGCAGACCCGACAAAAAATCCCGCGATAAACGCGATTGCCACCCCTCCCCATAGCCATATATTTTTTTGATGTCTATTTGGTTCCATACTTTGTGACTTACCACTGACAACGCACAACTGACAACGAATTTGTTCGTCTGTTGTTGGTTGTTAGTCGTTAGTTGTTTGTTGCCACTCTTAAGTATACCATCTCTGCGGGTCTATGCTATGCGCGGTGTGGACAACTGCTCTTTACTCTGTGGGGTATTCGGTGGGATGATAAGAAGGTAATGGTATATTTTATTTGCGAAACAGCAAGAACCATGCGGTAAAAAGCGCATTGTTTTTTGCGTTTCGCGATTGTATTATAAAGATATGAAAACATTTTTTAATATAGAGACGCTTTGGCAATCGTTGAGAACCGCTCTGCTTGGTCTTTTGGTGTTTGGCGTGCTTGCGGTTGTATCAGCGTATACCGACCCGATGCAATCACCACCGCAGGGAGGGACGCTGCCCGTGAATGTTGGCCCAGCGGCACAGAAAAAAGAAGGGAGCTTGTCGCTTGGTGCGGGGACAGCCGTTCCGGCGGGGGCTGGCAGTTTAGTTACGGGAGGAAATGTGTATATTCAAACGCCGGCAAGTGCGAGTGGCGCGATTTTCTTTGGTGAAAGAGGGCGGGCGGGTACTGACTTTCCCGGCCGGGGGCTTTTGGGGATCGGATGGGATATTGGGGTTAGCAAAATCGGATCGTTCGCCGGAGATTGGAGTGTGATGGATGGAACAAACCCGGCTCTTTTTAAGAACGTATTCGCGAACGATTATTGGATTGCTACCGCAAACAAGTGGGCGAGTCAATTAGGTGGTAGCGGGGTAACGCCCAATCTTCAACAGGTGACGGATGCGGGAAATGCGACGACGCAAAATATTACGGCGAGTGACATTATATCTGGCGGCGCCAACAGCTGGCTTTGGCATACTCCCGATGATGGGAGAACGGCCTCGTATTTGGCTCCTGGTACGAATGGAGGAAATTGGAATTGGGGAGCCAATTTTGAGTTTAAAAATAACGGCGATCTCAATGCAAATGATGTTTGGTTGCGTAAGGTAAACCGATGGGCGAGTCAAACATCGGGTCAGGAACTTGCGACGCATTTTGTGAACGGGCGGGTTGATTTACCGTGTTCCGCTGAAAATAGTCCCACTATTACGGTGAATGTGGGTCGCACCGTGCGTTTTGCGTCTGTGGCACTTGCGTATGTTCCTGTTGATGCAAATTCTGCCCAAAATCTTCAAGTGTGGCAGCCGACGTGGTCGGGTACTGCGTTTACTTTTGTTTATCATTGGAATACATGGTTTCAGTCTAATAACGATCGCTGCAGCACAGCTGCTGCAATTTGGTTTGCGATTGTGGACTAAGTTTTTTTGATGACTAATTCGTTTATTCGCCACAGTATTTTTTTTCTTTCCTCGTCAACTTTGAGGAAAATCGCGTACGCGGGTTTTGCGGTTTCCGTGCTCGCTGTTTTGCCTTTGATTTCTCATGCCGCAGCCACCGATAATATATCCGGTTTTGCGTGGTCCGATGGCATCGGCTGGGTGAGTATGAATTGCTGGAATGATTTTAACGCGGACAATGTGATTGATGACAATCGGTGTACCGGTATTGATCCTACGACCGGCAGAGCGTATATAAATTATGGCGTAAATGCCGTGAATATCCCGGGCAGTAAAGCGGAGTTGCAGGGATACGCGTGGTCCGAAAGCGTCGGATGGATTAGTTTTAATCCTCAAGGGCCGTATCCTCCTTCAAATAATGTTGGTTTGGTTCCGGGGCATCCGGTTCAGTTGGATAAGGCAACCGGTAAAGTTACGGGCTGGGCGCGATCATGCGCGGTGTTTCAATCGGGATGTTCGGGTTCGCTTCGCGACAATCTTGAACGGGGCGGCTGGGACGGATGGGTCGGGTTTGGCGATAGCGCGCAGGCGGGTTCCGCGTATGGCGGTGTTGTTGTTACGAGCTCCGGCAATTGCGTGTATCAGGGATGGGGGTGGGGTGGCTGGGATGAGGCGTCAAAATCAGACCCTATCGGATGGTTAAAAATGAATCCTTCGCGGGGTGTGGGGGTTCGGGGGAGCGGAGATGCGTGTCTTCCGGGAACCGGTACAAATCTTCCGGTCGTAAATCTTACGGCAAATCCCTTGACGGTAAACTCCGGTTCTGCGTCCACGCTTTCGTGGACGGTGACAAACGCGACTTCGTGTACTGCGTCTGATGGATGGTTCGGCTCAAAAAATATCACGGGCGGCAGCGAAACAACCGGACCGCTTTCCGCAACGACCAAATACACGCTGACGTGTTCCAATACGAACGGTCAGACACCTTCTTCTGTGACGGTGACGGTTGGAACGGGTACTGCTCCAACCGTAACGCTTTCCGCGAGTCCCACTTCGATATCTTCCGGCGGGTCGTCAACGCTTTCGTGGACAGTCTCAAACGCATCGTCCTGTACGGCATCAGGCGGATGGACGGGCGCTAAGAACGCTGTTGCCGGTACGCACACGCAATCAACCGGCCCCTTAACCGCAACAACCGGATTTACTATAACGTGCACAAACGCAACGGGTTCCGCACAAGCGCAGGCATCAGCCACGGTAACAGTATTGGGTGCGCCAACGGTAACGCTTTCGGCCAATCCAACCTCGATTGCTTCTGGTGGATCTTCCACGCTTTCGTGGACAGTTTCAAACGCATCGTCCTGTACGGCATCAGACGGATGGACGGGTACCAAGAGCGCTGTTGCCGGTACGCACACGCAATCAACCGGCCCGCTTTCTGCGACGACCGGATTTACTATAACCTGTGTGAATGCAACCGGATCAGCCCAGGCAGAGGCTTCAGCAACTGTTACCGTTCAGGGTAACCGGCCCCCTATCGCAGTTGCGCGAATTAGTCTTGACGGCACGACATATGCTGACCAAATTACGGTAAATCTTGGCGAGACGGTAAATATACACCTTTCTTCAGCGGGCAGTTCCGATCCGGATGGTTGGACTAATGCGTCATTTGGTATTTCGCAAGGGGGCAAATGCGAATGGAACGGGGACCTCGTTCAGGGTTCATTTGTAGCACAGGATAATTTTACGGTCACCAATCCAAGTGGTTCGCATACGGGAACGGCAACGAGTTGCGACGCAAACGTTCAGGCGTTACAAAAAACATTTAATGACCTTGGTGCGCATACCTATGAGGTGCTTCGCATTACTGACGCGGCAGGTGCCGCATCGGTTGCGGGAGTCGCGTCATCACAAGTACGCGTGAATGTTATTGAGCCGTTTGATTTTTCTCTTGGCGAGATTAGCGATGTTTTGATGCCGCAAAATGCTACGGAAACGCGCGATGTCACGGTATCAACGGTATCGGGGAGTCCCGCGAGCGTGACCCTTTCTGTTTCAGGAGGAAATCCTACTACGTTTTCGTTTTTAAACCAAAGCGGCGTGATTAGTAATTCGTGTTTGCCCACATGTACGCGTACTCTTCGTATCCGAACATCCGCATCAACTCCGCCGGACGATTATGTAGTTACGGTTCGTGGCAGAAGCGGAACGACTGAACGTACGCGAACATTTACGCTGACGGTTTCTGCTCCTCCGCCTTTAGCTCCCGCGGCAGGCTCCATTATTATTGTGACGAATCAATGCCGTGTGAATCGGGTATCGTGGGGATTGTCTTCGGGTGCTACGGATTACAAGATATACCGGTGCGACGGCTTCTGTACTCCGACGCTCACAGATCAGATCGGTCCTCTTGAGGGAGTTTCAGCTCCGCCGTATGTAGACGGCACGATATCGTACGGGGCGCGCTACGGTTATGGGGTGTCCGCCTGTAATGCTTTCGGCTGTTCCTCGATTACTCCGGCAACTCCGGGCATACAAAACGTGAGTCCTGTGGTTGATTTTCATTACGCTCCTCTGTCAATTATCGTGAATCAGGCAGTGATATTTACCGGCGATGATTTGAACGGAGTAACTCCCGCGACATTATGGAGCTGGGTGTTTCGGCAGGGATCCGGTACCGTTGCAACAAGGAGTGCTACAACAAGTCCCGAAACAACTGTGACATTTACAGAAGTTTCTCCGCCCGCGTATGAGGCGATTCTTACCGCGCGAAACGGAACTGATTCTTGCACGGTTTCTAAAACATTTTCCGCAAAATCAGGAACATCACCGGATTGGGAAGAGGAGCCGCCCGAATAGCGCTATCTTGAAATTTCTTTGCGAAAAGATTATAAAAAGAATAGGCGTATCGCCTATTCTTTTTATTAAGCCACCTTAGCTCAGCCGGCAGAGCAGCACTTTCGTAAAGTGAAGGTCCCGAGTTCGAATCTCGGAGGTGGCTTCGTTAGAGGCCGAACCTCTATAGTTCGTTATTACTATAGAGGCTTAGCCTCTATAGTAAAATCATGGCCATTTTTGATGTTTTAGACTGAATGTGTTACGATTGATATATGGATGAACTTCGCGAAAAACTGCGTACGTTAGAAAATAAAATCCGCCGTATGGCGGAAAGTCTTTGATATACTTACGTTGAAGGAAGAGCTTTTGAAAAAAGAACAGGAGATGCAGTCACCCGATTTTTGGAAGGACCAGGAGCGTGCGCGGAAAATGGGAGAGGAGGCGGCAGTCCTTAAAAAAGAAGTTAAGGAGTGGGAGCATCTGACGGGCGAGATAAAAACTCTTTCGGAACTTGCGGAATTGGCACATGATGCGGATATCGCGAAGGAGCTTGAAACGCGGATACAAGCGCTCGAGCGTGCGGTGGCCGAATACGAAATACGAAAATTATTTTCAGGCAAATACGACAAAGGAAACGCGGTTTTATTTATTTTTTCGGGAGCGGGCGGAAAAGACGCCGAAGATTGGTCGGCGATGTTGCGCCGGATGTATACGCGCTGGGCCGAGAAACGCGGGTTTCGCGTAACAACGCTCCACGAACACTTCGGAGAATTTCAGGGGCCTTCGGGCTGGGGCATTAAAAATGTTACGCTGAAAATCGCGGGGGTTCATGCGTATGGTTGGCTGAAGAAAGAATCGGGAGTGCATCGTTTGGTGCGCGTATCACCTTTTTCTTCGCAATCACTCCGCCATACCTCATTTTCGCTTGTGGAAGTAATGCCCGAACTCGTAGCACCCGAAGAGATTGAAATAAGACCCGATGAAATACGAATTGAATTTTTCCGCTCATCCGGTCCCGGCGGGCAGAATGTAAATAAGCGCGAAACTGCGGTGCGCATTACGCATATCCCTACCAAGATTAGCGTTGCGATACAATCGGAACGGACACAGGAACGAAATCGAGATACCGCGATGCAGATGCTTGCGGCAAAATTGTATCAGGAGAGAATGAGGGAACAGGAACGTGAGCAGGCGCGGCTTCGCGGGGAGAGTGTTGCGGTTGAATGGGGCTCGCAGATTCGCTCATACGTTCTGCATCCGTACCAATTAGTAAAAGACCATCGGACGGAGCATGAAACCTCGCAAGTAGAAAAGGTTCTTGAGGGAGATTTAGATAATTTTATAGATGCAGAATTGCGTATGTAGAGATTTATGATTTATGATTTATGATTTACGATTTAATATTATTCGTAAATCTTAAATCTTCAATCTTAAATCTTAAATCAGAGTTGATCTATTTTGATAATGTTTCTAAAATCTATTCTCCGACATCAGCCGCGCTGAAAAACGTCACCCTTCGCATCAAACCGAAGGAGTTTATTTCTTTGGTAGGGCCATCGGGTGCGGGGAAATCAACGCTTCTGAAAATGTTGATCGCGGAAGAAAAACCCACCGAGGGCAGAATTTTTATTGATGGCGATGAAGTGACGGCTCTCTCGCTCAAGGAACTTCCGCGCGTGCGGCGCAGGGTTGGCGCCATATTTCAGGATTTCAAACTACTTCCCGCGAAAACGGCATATGAAAATATTGCTTTTGCTATGGAGGCGGCGGGAAAAAGCGAGGAAGAAATTGCGGAAGACGTGCCGCAGGTGTTGGAGCTTGTCGGACTTGCCGACAAAGCCGACCATTTTCCTGATGAGCTTTCGGGCGGGGAAAAACAGCGTGTCGCAATCGCGCGTGCTCTGGTAAACCAGCCGGATGTGGTTATGGCGGATGAGCCGACGGGGAATCTTGACCCGCACAACACCTGGGAGATTGTGGCGTTACTTGAGAAAATAAATCAGTTGGGGCGCACCGTGATTCTCGCAACCCACGACAAAGAAATCGTGGACAAATTGAAGCGGCGCGTGGTATCCATAGATAAGGGGCAGATTATTCGCGACGAAGAACGCGGTAAATACATATTGTAATGACTACAAAAATAACTTTTAAACGAATATTGAAAACCAGCTGGCTTGCGTTTCGCAGAAACGGTCTTTTATCAACCGCAACCGTGCTTGTGATGACGCTTACCCTTTTTGTCATCGGGGGGCTTTTACTCATGAGTGTTGTCGCGCATACCGTACTCGGTGATTTGGAAAATAAAATTGATATTTCGGTCTATTTTGTTCCGAATGCGGCGGAGGCTGAAGTGCTTCGCGTAAAAAAATCGCTTGAATTGCTTTCTGCCGTGAAAGAAATTTCGTATGTTTCTCAAGAATCAGCGCTTGCCGATTTTCGCGCGCGCCACGAAGGAGACGAAATTATTCTCTCTTCGCTGGGGGAATTGGAAGACAATCCGCTTGAAGCATCTTTGAATATCAAGGCGCATGACCCGTCGCGCCTTTCCGAAGTTGCGAAATTTTTGAAAGAGCGGAATTATCCGATTGTGGATGCCATTAATTATTTTGAAAATCAAATTGTTATTGACCGCTTGGGCGCCATTGTCGCGGGTGTGCGGAATTCCGGCCTCATCCTCATTGCGGTGCTTGCGTTCATCGCGGTGTTGGTTGCGTTCAATACGATTCGTCTCGCGATTTACACCGCACGAGAGGAAATCAACGTGATGCGGCTTGTGGGTGCCACATCATGGTTTATCCGCGGTCCGTTCTTGTTGCAGGGGATTTTGCAGGGAGCGATTGCCGCATCCATTACCGCTGCAATTTTTTACCCGCTTATGTGGTTTGCGGGTCCGCGCATGTCGGCATTTCTTCCGAACATTGATTTGTACGCGTATTTTCAAGGAAACTTTTTTGAGTTTTGGGGGATTCTTGCCGCTATCGGAATTTCTTTGGGCGTTTTTTCAAGCTTAGTCGCGATGCGGAAATATTTGCAGGTATGATTAGTTGGTATTGACATTTTTAATGGCATCGTTATAATAATGATAAGCAGTTTTTTTGTTGGCGATAGTATGGGCGGAGAAAGAGCGTATGAAAACACAGACACTTGTGCGAATACGTGCATTGGATGGGTTTAATGTTGAATTAAGAATTCCCGGATGGCAGCCGAAGATATCAGTTTTTTTAAAAATACAGCAGTTTCCTTTGGATCTTCGTATTCGGGTTTGCCCCGGCGCTTATTTTTTAGCAAAGATGAATCTTGGTGCGGAAAAAGCAGATGGTCTTGAGATTAGCGATCTTGAATTGGCTCCGAACCCCGTGCCGGAAGACGAATTATAATATAGAAATCAAAGCGGTGAGATAATCCGCTTTTTGTTTTTGTATGTCGTTAGTCAAGCGTTTTGGCACAAGGCGTTAGGTTGAAAATTTGTTATTATTGCGATATACTTAAAAACGCCATTAAATATTTTTTAATATTGCGGGATCGTCTAACGGCAGGACACATGCCTCTGAAGCATGGTATCTTGGCCCGCCCCGTTAGATAAACTTAAATTTTTATACAAACCTGCGGGATCGTCTAACGGCAGGACACATGCCTCTGAAGCATGGTATCTTGGTTCGAATCCAAGTCCCGCAGGAACCTTGCGACCCCCTACCGAGACGGGTCATGCGCTGAATGCGTAGACCCGTCAAGGAGTCGTAAGTCTCATCCCCATTTCTGGCATACCGGCTGAGCGCCGTATTCAAGAACGAAAAGTCCGCTGAGCAATCAGCGGCTTTTCGTTTGCGTGAGCTATGCTTCGAGCGACAGCTTTTTGTCTTTGAATACCAGCTTACTTCTCAAGCATGATAGCAGTTCGCGCTTCTCATAGATCGCGCCCTCTTTGAAAATGTATTTCGCATAATTCCGGATATCCAAGTCCTTGGACTTTTGGTCGCTTGTCTCTTTGATGCCGAGAACGCCGGATTGGAATTTCCGATAGCGGTTGATTTCGCCTTCAAGTTTTTCCCGTATTCCGGTCTTATCGAGCTTGACCGTATCAATAATTCCCATAAGTTGTCCGACGAGTTCCGGTTCGCTGATGAATCCGCATTTGCAGTCTTTTGACCATCGTTTGCTACAGCCGTAATAAATATGCCGGTTTATATTTCCATTTTTAAGCTTCTTTAGTTTTTCATCGGCGGCCATTGTGGTTCCGCAGTATCCGCAGGCGATGAGCCGCGTGAAGGCGAACTCCTTGCCCCCATAGGGATTCATGATCTCGCTTCGCTTAATCTGCGTTTGCACTTTTTCGAAGATCTCTTTTGTGATAAGCGGCTTGTGGATGCCGGTGTACCAGTTACCGCTTTTTTTCGGATATTCAAACACCCCGTAGTAAAGCGTATTTTTCAGAATCAGATACACATTGCTGAGCGTCAATGGTTTTCCGCCGGTTGAAGTGAACTTGATATCGTTTTTCAACCAGTGATAAAGTCGTTTGCCGCTCCAGTTCTCGTTCGCCACTTTTTCATACATTTGCTGTATAACCGCCCCGCGCTTCGGGTCCACATTGATATGGCATTTTTTGTCTCTGCTTTTGTCGTTCAGATACCCGGTTGGAGCGGGCGCAGGCCATAGGCCCATTTCGCATCGCGCCCGCTGACCGCGTTTTACATTCACTCCTTTCTGGTCATTTTCGAGTTTTGCTTGCGACCCGAGAATCATCAAAAGAAATTTCTCATTCGGGTTATTGGTAAATCGCTGGCCGTATGTCCTGATTTCGATTAGCAATTTCTGGTCCATCAAGTCGACCACTGATCCTAAGTCACCGGCATTTCGTGAAAGCCTGTCCGGCGCCCACGCAAGCACCCCGTTATATTTTCCTTCTTTTATCTCAGCGATCATTTGATTGAAAATCGGCCGTTGACCGACTTCTTTCGACGAATGCGATTCGCGCTTCACCTCGACCACGTGAAGTCGGTCTCGTTCAGCCATCGCAAGCATTTCTTTTACCTGCGAATCTATTGAAAGAGCTTGGCGATCCTCGTCAGCCGTACTCTTTCTTGCGTAAAGGCAGTAACGCATCTGTGGCGCCACGACGGGTGTTGTTTCCGTCATTTTCCCCACGGCGCCGGGAGGGGTTGCTGTTAATTGTCCCATAAGCCCTTGTTTTCCTTGGTTAATTGATAACCTTTCGACAAGGACATTGATGACGCAACCCCTCCTGGGAGTCCAGACCCCCTAGTCGACAAACTGTCGATAACTATTTCTTCCTTTCTTCTTCAAGAAGGTCTTTAAGGATTAACCCCCACGGCAGCGTATCTCGCAAGAGAATTTCTTTCGGGTCTATGGGTCCCAAGCCCGGATTCTCCCTGTTCACCCTGTCGAAGTGTTCCCGCACGATTTCATGTATTCTCCTTGCTTTTCTTACCACCTGCTTTCTCAGTCTCTTAGGAAGCTTGCTGATTAAAACTTCGTTGAACGCGCTTTCGGGAATGCCATGGATCGGAGAATCTTTTTGCGTCACTTCCACTTTGACCTTATCTTTCTTTTTGAAATAAGGATGCCTATGGGAAAGATAGTACATGATAGCTCCGAGATTGCCCTCTTTGGTCTTTTGGATTAATTTTCCGAATACCAAATCATTTATGTTTTTATTGCCCGACCGCATAGCTCGTTTAACCCGCTTCTTGAACTCGAGGTCGTCGTTATGCCACCGGTAATACGTGGCGCGCGCGATACCCGTTTTCGCGCACGCCACGCTTACTATCGGCGTTGATTTAAGCGCTTCCAGTATCTGAATTTTAGTTTCCGGACTATCCTTCATTGATTTTGCGGTCCTTAAGTCCGGTAAGAGTTTCCCATCGTTTCAGAATAACTTCTGTATAGGTCGGTACTTTCTCCATAATGAAGCAGCGCCTGTCCATTTTGGTCGCTGCGATGAGTGTAGATCCGCTGCCTCCGAATGGTTCAAGGATGAGTTGGCCGCGCTTGGTCAGCACCTTGATATATGGGATCAAGAGTTCCAGGGGCTTTGTTCCGAATATAATTCCCTGTCCGGATGATTTTTCATCTGCCGCGATGTGGTCGATGAAGTCAGTCGGCTGGATTTTTTTCCCCTTTTCATAGCCTTCAAAATGCGGTTTTCCGGAAGTTGCATATAAGGCATTCTCATACTCATTCTGGAAGAGTGCGTCATCTTCAGGTTCAAGATTGAGTTCCACAGGTTTGTATAAAAGATTATTTAACGGGGTGAAAATCTAAGCCCAGCAGCACGCGTATGCCAAAGGAGACCGAGATGTTTTGGCTTAAAAAAAATCCTCCGGCATTATGCTCGGAGGTTAGAAGGGAAAGAATTCTATTCTTTCAAAATTAGCTGCCCGATTTTTATAAAACACATTCGCTCTGAACTTTTCTCCCCGAATTACTTTTGGAAGCCATTCTTTGTCTGACTCGAGCATACGATGCGTCGGCAGGTCGTTAATGTCATGCCAACCAGGAATCATGTCCGCTGTTTCAACCGGACTGCCGGCGAATACGCTTGTGCGGAAAATATGCACTTTGAAATCCGGAATTCCTCCTGCGAAGAAAGTAATTAGGGCTGTTTCTTCGAGGTGTTGGGGAAATAGTGTTATGCCGATTTCCTCTTTCGTTTCCCGAACTACGCACTGAACCGGAGATTCTCCCTTTTTGCATTTGCCGCCAGGTCCATTAAGCGTGTGGGCGCCGATTTCTCCCGTTTTCTTATAGCCAAGCAAGACGCTGCTATTCCGCAGGACAATTGCTAAGGTGGCGATTTTCATATCTATATGCCTCCCACATCCTTCGTTTTTTTTATTTCCTTTCCATGATGATATCGCAAGTATCCGCGAAGGGCAAATAGCGGCACGACTGAGGAGGCAGTTAGTTATGCTATTTCCAATAGCTCCCGATATCGGGGGCTGTTGTATTTTTCAAAACATCCGGAAAATATGTTACAATAATCAGTATGAAACGGGTTTTTTTTCTCATTATTGTGAGTGCGGTATTCATGCCGTTTTTTGCGCGTGCCCTTATTGCGACGAGCGTCAGTTTTCGTATTATTGAACCCGTGATTCAGGTGCTTGGGGGATTTGCTTCTTCCACGACGTATCAATTGAATCAATCGGTGGCACAGCTTGCGATTGGCACCTCAAGTGTTGCTTCCAGTTTTCGGGTATCATCGGGATTTTTGTATTATCCGTTTGCGACGCGTCCCGTGGTTACGCCAACGGCGGGAGATGCAAGCGTTGCGTTATCATGGACGGCATCACAAGGTTTTTTGGGATGGAATGTTTCCGGGTATAATGTTGGTCAATCAACAACATCCGGCGGTCCGTACACCTACTCGGCGTCTCTCGGCAATGTAATAAGCTCTACGCGCACCGGACTTTCTAACGGCACGACGTATTATTTTGTCGTACGCGCGGAAGATGCGTTTCAAAATTCTATTGCGACCTCAACCGAAGTTTCGGCAACACCTGTTGCGGGAGCTGCGGTTCCGGAAACACCTACAACGCCCGTCGGAGGCAACGGTCCCATCATTGACCTTATTATCCTCATCACGGGAGTTCCGCCGGTAATCCCAGAAGGATGTTCGCCTATAAGCCCCATTGATTTGAATTGTGATGGAAAAGTCGGGATTCAGGATTTGAGCATATTTTTGTATTTTCAAGCACAGCCATCGCCAAACCCCGCCGACTTCAATGATGATTTGCGGGTGAACCTGCAGGACCTGAGTGCGCTTTTTTCTCGGTGGACGGAACGCGTGCTAAACTTTGTGCCGGAAGGCGCACCGCGCGTAGTGGTGGAGGAGGGGAGAGTAACGCGGCGGGATTCATTTGCCGCGGTCAGAGAAGCGGTTGGGGAGAAGGGGGCTGAATCCAAAGAAGGCGGATTATTTGAAGGAGTGCAGGATGGGGGGCGCCGTTTTATCGACGCATTTTTCGGGTTCTTTGGGCGGGTTTTGCGCGCGGTAACTTCTTTTGTCGGGCAGTTTCTTGGGAGGGTATTTGGCTGGTAGTGGGTATGGTATAATAAAAGAAATGGCAGGAAGTTTTAAAAACGGGATTTTTGTCCTTCTTTTTGCGTTCTTTGTGGGCATCGCTTTTTTTGCGTTGCCTTATTTTTATGCGGAAGGGGCTGGGCAGGCCGCGTTATTTCTTAATCCCGCATCGGGAACATTCTTGGTGGGCAGTACCTTTGATGTGTCGGTGGTTTTGGATACCAAGGGTATCGCCGTAAATACCATTGAAGTTGAGCTTTCATTTCCTTCCGACAAATTGCAGGTGGCAAGTCCGTCCGTCGGGAAATCAATCATACAACTCTGGCCGGCACCGCCCGTATTTTCCAACCGCGAAGGAAAAATTTATTTTGTCGGAGGCATCCCCTCGCCCGGCATTGTTACGTCGCAGGGGGTGGTATTGACGCTCACGTTTCGGGTTGTTTCTCCCGGTGAAGCCGAAATAAAGTTTGGCGAAAAAACAAGTGTCCTCGCAAATGACGGAAGGGGTACTGATATTTTAGGACAGAAGCCATCCGTATTTTATCGTTTTTCTGTTCCGCCTCCGCAAGGTCCCACGATTTCTTCTCCGACGCATCCTGACCAGGAGCGATGGTACCGCGACCCGAATCCGCTCTTTGTCTGGTCGCGGAGCAGTTTTGCGGATGGATATAGTTTTACGCTTGACCGGGACCCGTCGGGATTTCCAGACACAAGCGTCGAGGGTCAAACACCTACTGCCTCATTTGAAAATGTAGAAAACGGCATTTCTTATTTTCATCTGCGCGAGCGCGCGGGTGGCGTGTGGGGTGGGGTGAGCCATTACACGGTTAAAATAGACAATGACCCTCCCGCGGCGTTTCAGGTGAATGTTTCGCCCTCGCGTCGCACCACAAACCGGAACCCCATTTTTCGTTTTTTCACGACGGACGCGCTTTCGGGCTTTGACCATTTTGAAATGAAGCTTGTTCCGCTCTCGGGGAGTCAGGTTTCGGATTCGCTCTTTTTTGAAGTCGCATCACCCTATCAAGCGGTACGAATGGATGCGGGGCGTTATCAGATTATCATGCGGGCATTGGATCGCGCGGGAAATACGCGCGATGAAGCGGTGCCGCTCAATATCGTAAGTTCCCTCACGCAATTTTGGGGACCCGAGGGGCTTGATTTGGTATTCGTGTTTATACCGTGGTTTCGGCTTTTGTTAATCCTTTTGCTTCTTTTGGTGATTGCGGCTGTTCTTCTTGTTTTGTTTTGGACGCACCATCGACATCACCTGCTTCAAGCGCTTCGGGAGGATGTTAGAAAATTTTTCGGCAGTTCAAACCATTTTCCGGGCGGGGGCGTTTTGGTTTTATTTCTCCTTTTGGGAGGGATGCTCTTTTTTTCAACGGTAGTGGGTGCGGCAGGAGTACCTGGGGTTCCCACTATTAATATCGCGCCTTCCCAGTATTATCCCCTTGACGAACTGCTATATCTTGAGGGAAAAGCATCACCGAATGCGGGGCTTGATATTTTGTTTGAGAACATTGCGGGCGGCGCGCAACCCGTTCGGGTATCTGTGAATACCAATGCGGGCGGCGAGTGGTTTTTTTCGGAGCGTCTTGAGTTGGCATCCGGGGAGTGGTCAGTGCGGGTACGAAGTGCTAAGGAAAACGAATATTCCGATTGGTCCAATCCCCGCATTATACGCTCAGTCGTTTCGGGATTTTTCGTAGGAGGGATTAAGATAAAATATCTGCCGATTGCGGTATTTTTGACCGCGAGCATCGCCGCATCCGTATATCTTTTGTGGTATTCGGCAAAACGCGTGCGGAGTATTGAGCACGTCCGCCTTGAGGAAGACATGAAGCACCGTGAGGCCGAAATGAAAGAAACCTTGCGCGCGCATGAACGGATTGCGGTAACGCAGGCGGTTGAGCGAAGCTTCGGCGATTTGCGGAAGCGCGTTGTGGACGAACTTGACCATTTGGAAGTAAAAGCGCGTCGCAATGGCGCTCTTTCGGAAGAAGAAGAAAAACATCGCGAAGAACTTTTGCACGAACTTCGCGAGGCGGAGGAATTAGTAGAAAAAGAATTAAAAACCATTTTTTAGTTTTATGAAATTCTCCTACAAATTAAGCAGTGCCTTTTTCTTTTCTTTGTATATTATTCCCGTTGTGGTACTCGGATTTTTGGTGCAGAATCGGATTCAGGAGCGCCAAACCACGCTTCAGCTTTATTTGCAAAATCAGGTTGATGTGGACCGGCAGATTGTGGTGCACCGCGGCCCGCTTCGGGACGTCCACATTCCTGTCCGGAATTATCTTCTTCGTGGCGGTTCTGCCGAAGAAGCAAAGCGCGTGTTGGCGCTCGCACGGGAGGAACAGCAAGTGCAGAATACATTTTGGCAGAAATATGAAAGTGTATATGTAGCTGCCGAGCGCACATTTCTTCGGGAGATTCTGGAAGAGAGCCAAGAATCAAATCTTATTTCTGAGGAAGAACGTGTTGTCAGGGAAATACGACTTGCCATTGATCAGTATTTTGTAAGTTTGAAATCATATCCTGCCCTAGCCGGAGGAGGCGGGAACATCCAAGGCCATCAGGACCACATGGCGTTTTTTGAAGAGCTTGATGAGGGGCGAAACGCCATATTTGAAAAGATAAATGAGCTTATGGATATCCGGTATATTTTCGCCCAGCGCGTGGTATTTTTCGTAACCGGAGAAAATGACCGCCAGCAGGGATTTTTCAATACGATTTTTGTCGGCCTCGGCGGATTCATTCTTATTGTGACCCTCCTTGAATATTTTTATATTCACCGGCCGTTTGGCGACATCATGTCGTTTTTAAAAGACATGAATCAGGGAAAACGGGGCCAGCGATTGTATTTTTCATCGCCCATACGGGAAATTAAGGAGAGTGAGGAAATTATTAATGAGTTTGTTAATAAAGCAGAAACTCACGAGAAGGAGCGGTAGATTTAAGATTTACGATTGAAGATTTATGAATTACGGAATTACTGATTTAAGATTTGAGATTTATGAATACTACGAATGGGAAAATTAGATCTTTTACTGACCTGAAAGTATGGCAGGAAGGGCACATTCTCGTCATATCGGTATATAAAATTACCAAGGGATTTCCTCGAGAAGAAATATACTCGCTTATAGATCAAATGAGAAGAGCCGCTTCTTCCGTTACTTCGAATATTGCGGAGGGGTTCGGGAGACAGGGGTATAAAGAAAAAATTCAGTTTTATTATATTGCACAGGGATCTCTTACTGAATTGAAAAATCATATTTTCATTGCACGTGATGTCGGATATCTTACGAAGGATGATTTTTTAACAGTAATGGCACAGGCAAATTTAGTTCATCAAATTCTTCAGGGACTTATACGTAAATCAAAGTCGTTTTTACGAGATTCTTAAATATCTTAAATCGTAAATCATAAATCTTAAATCGAATGGGCAGAATCTTTTTATTATTGATTATATTCCCTTTTCTTGTAAGCGCTATAAGTGATTTGAACGTGCCAACCATCGCCGTCTATCCCGACGTGTATTATCCGTTTGACGAGGTGTTGTATCTTGAGGGGAGCGCCAAGCCCGTAAGCGTGGTTCAACTGCAACTGACAAAGCAGGGCGCGCGTCCGGAAACATTCACTACAAAATCTGACTCGCGGGGTGAGTGGGTGTTCGCGGAAAAAATTCCGCTTGTTGCGGGTGAGTGGGAAGTGCGTGCGCGGATTGCCGAGGGGGGGGGTTAGAGGAACGAGTTTCCGATTGGTCTAACCCGCGTGTATTCCGTGTTGTGGCATCGGGCATTACCGTCGGCGGCATCAATATAAAATTTGCGGCACTTGTTTTTTTGATTGTTGTTTTGCTTTTGTGCGGTGTGGCACTCGTTATTTATTTTTCGTGGCGCGTGCGTCGCCTGCGTTCATCGCTCGTTACGAAAGAAATCCGTGAAGCGCAAGGAACAGTTCGCGACGGGCTTTCGGAACTGCGCCGCGACTTGCTGGATGAGTTGAAATTGATTGGGTCCTCCGAAAAAAATCTTTCTTCTGACGAACTTTCGCGCAAAGAGCATATTTTACGCGAATTGGATACGCTTGAGAAGAATATGGAGAAAGAAATTCAGGATGTTGCGGATAAATTTAATTAATGAATATTTTTTAAAAAACGCTCTGACTTCGGTCGGGGCGTTTTTTGTGTGTCTCTAGAAAAGTCGTCAAGAGGGAAGGCTATTTTCTTCGCTCTTTTTTAACGATTTCGGTCAAAACTCTCGGTTCTATTCGGAAACCTCGACGAGTTCTCCATGGGCGTTTCACAGAAAAATTTACTCATCTTTTCGCGTCATCATTTTTACTATTTATTAATGTTTATATAGGTTTACCCCCACACCAATATATTGGTGTGGGGGTTTGTAATTTTACATTTCTTCTTCTTTTTGATTTTTGTGAACTTATTTTTCGTAGGTGTTTTGGCTTATCCACACAAAATACCGAACTTATCCACACCCGGTGGTATAATAAAGAAAGGCATTTGGATGGAAATTTTCAATTATTAATTCACATTTTTCAATTAAAAAACGGCATACAGATTTTTGAAAATTGATAATTGAAAATTTGAACATTGTAGTGAAATCCTCTCTCAAAAAAGTTTTTTCTTTGTTTCTTGGCGCGCTTTTAATCGCGCAATTTTTTGTTTTTGCTCCGTTCGCGGATTCCGCTACGGGCGTTCCGAAAATTATCAGCTATCAGGGGCGGCTTGCGAATTCATCCGGCAGTTTGTTGGGCGATTCCGGCACGACATATAATTTTCGCTTCGGAATTTATAATGCGACATCCGGCGGCACGCGCTTGTGGCCCTCCGGCGGTGGGGACCCGTGTACGCACGCGCTCACGGTACGCGAAGGAGTTTTTAACGCAGGTGTCGGTGATACGTCCGAATGTTCCGATGTGCTTGATTATAATTTTCATGATAATGATTCTGTCTATCTTCAGGTTGAAGTGTATAACGGCACGTCGTGGGAAACGCTTACACCTCGTCAGCGCATCGGGGCATCGGGGTTTGCGATTAATTCACAGACGATTTCCGGCACAACCGGTGGCACGCCGAATGTTCTTGGCAATTTAGTTACCGCGTATTCTTTTCAGGGCGGGGCATCGGCGACAACGGGTACGGCATTTCTTTTGGATACGCCAAATTCTTTTGTTGGAAATTTTATTGATGTTCGGTTTGCGTCAACGACGAGATTTATTCTTGACCAAGGAGGGCGCGCCGCGTTCGGTACCTCAACGTTTTCCGGTTTATCAGTACTCACGGTTGGCGCGACCACAACAACTTCTATTCCGTTAACGCTCAAAGGTGTTTTCGGTCAGAACGCGAATCTTTTTCAAATTCTTGATTCGGCGGATACCCAGTTGCTTACGGTTGATAACACGGGACAGCTTGGCGTAAGTTCATCAACCCCGCGCGCGGCATTTTCTGTTAACGGAAATATTCTTGTCGGAGGAACCGGTGGTGCCTCCCCGGTGCTTTCCGGAACCTCAACCATTGTTTCCAACCTTGTTGTGTACGGAAACTTCAGGGTGAACGGTGTATGTATTTCGGGGTGTACGTCTTCGGGATTGAGCGGCGGCGGTACCCAGAATTTTATTGCGAAATTTACCGGTGCGGCAGCCGTGGGGGATTCGCAGATTTTTGACAATGGTTTTGTGGCCATTGCTACGACGACTTCTTCCGCAAGGTTTTCCGTGTATGGCTCCACCACCATTCAAACATGGGAGAATGTTCCGCTTGCCTTCAATATTCTGAATGCCGCCACCTCCTCCGTCTTCTCGGTTGATACGAGGAATGGAAAACTCACCTTCAGCTACGCATCATCAACCGCGCAGACCATCACCTATGCCTCAACCACGTTCCTCACCACCACCTATGCCTCCACCACCGCACTCTCGGCAACTGCTGGCACCATTACGAACGCATCGAGCACCTATCTTTCCACATTGCAAAATCTGAACGTGGGGAATGACCTCTTCATTACGGGAGACGCATCCTCCACCTATTTCTCCACCTCGCAGAACCTCACCGTGGGGAACGACCTCATCATCACCGGAGACGCATCATCAACCTATTTTTCAACTTCGCAAAACTTGAACGTCGGCAACTC
>JAUSFV010000040.1 GCA_030649305.1 bacterium | reverse complement strand
TCGCTATAGAGCGCGGTCAATTACAAAAACTCCACGAATGGCTTGAGCCAAATTTAGATACAAAGCATTAAATTTTAGGGCCCGTAGCATAGTGGCAGTGCACCCGGTTTGTTCACCCGCCTAAATTTTGGAAGATGGGCCATTAGCATAGTGGTAGTGCACCCGGTTTGCATCCGGGGAGCGGGAGTTCGATTCTCCCATGGTCCAAAGTTAAAAGGTCTTGCCCTCCCAAATTTTTTTATATAAAAACTTGGGAGGGTAAAGGCGGGCAAGTCCGGGGAGCGGGAGTTCGATTCTCCCTAGGTCCAAAGAAACCCGTAAAAATACCCGTGGTGAGCTTATCGAACCATCGGCTCGAACTACATTTTACTTGTACTGAGCTAGTCAAAGTAATTTTGGGAAAAGAAAATTTTTAATCATTTTTATTACAGAAAGTTGACTAAACTTTCTGAATCGATAACAATAATTTTGAGTAATTAAATATATGAATCAAAAAAGTTTTATTAATATCGCAGTAATTATTGGGGTTATCATACTTATTGGGGTAGCGGGTTATTTTGTTGTGAACAGACAAACATCTCCACCTGAACCCATTCCTTTACCACCAGAAAATTCTGCTCCGACACCATCACCCATATCGACACCCACCCCAAGTCCCACACCTAAACCCAAACCAACACCATCTGTTTCTGACCAAAAGCAGTCTTTCGAAACTGTTGCGAAGCGAGGATACAGTGGTCATTATGATAGAAAAGATTATGTAATAAAAGAAAATTCTGAATGGAGAAGTTTGTGGGACATAGTTAACACAACAGTTGCGCCCAGACCTGTTCTTCCTAGCATTGACTTCGGTAATGAGATGATCATCGCTGTTTTCCAGGGGAATCATTCTACTGGTGGATACAGTATCGAGATCATTGAAATTCTTGAGAAAGCTAATTCTTTGGAGGTCACAGTCAAAGAGACATCGCCTTCTCCTGGTTCGATTGTAACTCAAGCATTTACACAGCCATTTCATATCATTAAAACTAAAAGAATTGATAAGAAAGTTGTGTTCATGCGCTAGCACAATCGTTTCCTCGCTTACAGAATAAAAAATTTGCCGCCAAAGAAAAACTTGAAATTGTGTCAAAGTTTAGGATTTCAGTTCGGAATTTTTAGCCAGATTCTCGCCGCCTACGGCGGCGAAATACGTCCGAACTATTTTGAGTATAGACCAAAACGAATACGCCACTCGGGTGGCGTATTCGTTTTGGTGGATTATTGACATTTTTTTGTTTATTTTGTACAATAAAACACACAAAAGAACCTTGTAAAAACGGAGGAAACGATGAGTTCTTCCCCATACGAAAAGGCGGGCGTATCATACAGCGCTCTTGATTGGTTCAAACGGATGGCGCAAGAACTGGCGCGCGAAACCGCGCATTATGCCCTTCTTCGGGGCGCGCAAGAAGTAAAAGAATCGCGGGGTGAAAGCGTATATCTTCTTTCAACCGGAAATCATCCTTTCGTCGGCTTTACCCCCGAGGGGCCGGGAACCAAAAGCTTGGTTGCGGACGCGCTCTGCACAAAAGAAAAAACGTATTATGACGTAATCGGGTATGATGGCGTTGCCTCAATAGTAAATGACATGCTCGCACTCGGCATACTTCCCGCCGCAATCGGAATGATTTTAGCGGCGGGCAATACCGCGTGGTTTCAGGACAGAAAAAAGCCAACCGACCTTCTTCATGGGTGGCTCAAGGGATGCCATGATGCGCGCTGTACGTGGGGTCCCGGTGAGACCCAGATACTAAAAAATCTCATCATACCGGATAAAATCGTGCTCGCGGGCACGGCGATAGGATTTCGCGGAAACGAGCAATGGATGGTAGGATCAAAAATCAAAAAGGGAGATGCAATTCTTCTTTTCCCGAGTTCCGGTATACATACCAACGGCCTCACACTCTGTGATGAACTCAAAGAAAGTCTCCCCCAAAAATACGCCACAAAAGTGACTGAGAATCACTCATTCGGAGAACTTCTTCTCACGCCATCGCTCATCTATTGTTCGTTTATAGAAGAATGCGTACGTCAGAAAGTGGTGCTTCGGTATGCCCCGCACATTACGGGCCATGGCTGGCCAAAACTTCTACGCGCGGAAGAAGCGTTCACGTATATTATTGAACGCCTTCCCGAAGAACAGCCTATCTTTCCATTTATACAAGAACGAACTGGCATGTCCGACAGAGACATGTACAATACGTTCAATATGGGCGCCGGCTTTGCAGTTTTTATTCCCGAATTTTCAATTGAAAAAGCTCTTGAAATTGCGCGACAATGCAAATTCAAAGCGTTTATTGCCGGTTTTATAGAGAAAGGCCCGAAACGGGTTATTATCAAACCAAAAGATATTGAATATGGCGGAAAAGATCTGGATATCAGATACACCCCTCTCGCACCTCCCGCGCGATGGGGACTAAAGACCAACGGCATTTCTTGAAGAAATGCCGTTTTTATTTCTTAACGATATTCCTACGAGGTTGAACCTCGTAAGAATTTATGAGGTTCAACCTCGTAACTTTGAAAAAATCCTACTTTTTTGTTACTATAAAGACGAAATGGAAGAAAAAAATATTATCTTAAACAACCTCCTTACTCACTACTACGCATGGAAAAATCCAGGACGGGGCTCATGCGCCCTTCTTTTTCTGCATGGATGGCGCTCGGGGGGGGCTGTCTGGTTTCCGATAATTCCCGCACTGCTCCAACAAACCTCCTGCGATATCTATACGCTTGATCTGCCCGGATTCGGAAAATCGCAAACACCACCCTCTTCTTTTTCACTGGACGACTACCGTGAAATTATAAAAGCGTTTGTTCAAAAACTCGGGCTTGCGCGCGTTGTACTTGTCGGACATTCATTCGGCGGAAGAATTACGATTAAATGTGCTACCGCATATCCGAATTTCTTTCAAAAAATTGTTCTCGTGGATAGTGCCGGAGTGCGTATGCGGGATAAAAACCTCCGCACCAAAAACCTCATCGCGAAAATCGTAAAGCCATTTTTCCGCCTGCCGCTTATCTCACGACTCCGCAAACCGCTCTATGGCGTCATCGGTTCTGAAGATTATCTCGCAACTCCGGAACTCCGCGAAGTGTTTGTAAGTATTATAAACGAAGACCTCCAACCCCTGCTTTCCGGCATAAACGCAAAAACACTTATTGTGTGGGGCGAGAATGACGATGTCACCCCAATTGAGGCCGCTGAAATCATGCAGAAAGAAATACCGCATGCAGAACTTACGATATTACCAGACGCAGGACATTTTAGTTTTCTTGACCAAAAAGAAAAATTTATAAATACGCTTGTTCAATTTCTCAATATATAATGCCTAATCCTCTTAAACTTATCGCCTATCATCTATATTTATTTCAGCTTGAAAATTATCGTATCAGGCGGTATTTCGCTATTCTCCAAAAACAATACCCGTGGAAAGCGCCTGCGGAAACACGAAAAAAACTCGTATGGACGCTCAAAGCAAGTTACCTGTTTTTGCTGGCACTCATCCTGCAAATCCTTCTTGCCCTTGCCGTATCGAAAATTACGTATGCGCTTCTACCGATCCCGCGGGGTATTGCAAATACTGCCGGGCTTATAACGTTTGCCGGTCTTTTTTGGCTTTTCCCCTTTTTACTTGCCGGAGCAATGTTCTTGTATTACCCAACCGATAGGTCATTCAAAAAAAGCATAATCCGGCGCGCGCAAAAAAAAATGCGGGAATTTCCGAATCTCATCATTATCGGTATTACAGGAAGCTACGGCAAAACTACAATGAAAGAAACTATCGCAACGATGCTTTCGCAAAAATTCCATGTCCTAAAAACCCCCGAGAATATTAACACTCCCCTCGGCATTTCACGACTTATTTTAGAAAAACTAAACCCCGGCATACAAATTCTCGTAGCCGAGATGGGCGCGTATGAACGAAGCGACATCCGAGCGCTCTGCGATATCATACAGCCTCAGATCGCCGTACTGACCGGCATCAATGAAGCACATCTTGAACGGTTTGGTTCGCTTGAAGAAACTACTGCGGCGAAATTTGAGATCGTGGACTCGGCGAAACCGGACGGTATCGTGCTTTTGAACGCGGATGATACGCGCGTAATGAAAGAATATCGAACGCATACGGATAAAAGAAAAACTTATTTTTATTCAGGCGAAAATCATCCGATGGCGCAGACTCGCATATCCGAAATTCGTTTTTTTGAAGACGGCTCCGGCATTGGATTTGAACTTGCGACGGGAAGTGATTCGCTCGGATATATTAAAGTTCCGTTTCTCGGAGAATACATAACCGGCATTGTCGGCGGAGCAGCACTCATTGCAAAAGAACTTGGCATGACCAAAGACGAAATACGCCGCGGCATTGCGGGAATTATGCCGATTCCCCACCGGCTTCAAGCGATAAAAAAGGAAGGCGGCGTTTTGATAATTGATGATAGCTACAATGGCAACCCTGATGGCGTAAAAGAAGCCCTGAAAACCCTTGCCCGCTTCAAAGGCCGGCGCACTATATACGTAACACCGGGGCTTGTGGAAACGGGCGTATCTGCGGAGGCGGTGCACCGCGAAATCGGCAAAGAGCTCGCCAAATCGGCTGACCGCGTGGTATTAATAAGAAATAGCGTAACACCGTTTATCGCGGAGGAACTCCTCAAAAACGGCTTCCCACAAGAGCATATCATCTGGTTTGATACCGCCCCCGAAACATACAAAAAAATCCCTGAAATTATGAAATCCGGGGACGTGGTGCTATTCCAAAACGATTGGCCGGAAAATTACTTTTAGAAAGTAGAACATAGAAAATAGAATGTAGAAATCGGCGATCCATTCCGTTCTTCTACATTCTACATTCTGAATTCTATGAATACCATTGGCGTTTTTTTTGGCTCGCGGAGTCCCGAACATGACGTTTCGGTTATTACGGCGTGCCTCATTATAAAAACCCTCCGCGCGATGGGGCAATCCGTCGCTCCTGTTTATATTGATACAGAAGGCAATTGGTACAGCGATAACGCGCTTGGCTCAATAGAATTTTATCAAAATAAAAATTACGCGGAGAAATTAAAAAAACTTCCGCGCTATTTTCTTGACGAAGAAGCGTCACATGGAAAACTAACGCTCAAGAAAAAAGGGTGGGGTTCGCGCGCCGTCACGATTAACCTTGCGTTCCCCGCCTTTCACGGCTCATACGGCGAAGACGGAACGATTCAGGGGCTTTTTGAAATGTTTAATGTCCCCTACGTCGGGTGTGGCGTTGCGGCATCCGCAATTGCGATGGACAAAATTGTAACCAAACTTTTATATCGCGCGCAAAATATTCCTACTGCCAATTTTATATTTTTTACCAATCACGAATGGAGTCATGAAAAAGAAAGAGTTATGCGCGAAGCACTAGCCTTGCGTTTCCCGCTTTTTGTAAAACCCGCGCGTCTTGGCTCATCCATCGGCATTTCAAAAGTACAAAACGAAAAAGAGCTTGAATTCGCGATTGAAGTAGCGCTTCATTACGACACAAAAGTAATCGTAGAAGAGGGGGTACAAAACCTCATGGATATCACATGCGCGCTTCTCGGGAATGAAAATCCGACACCGTCTCTCTTGCAGGAATCGGCCTTTGAGGGCGACTTTTTTGACTACGAAGAAAAATATATAAAAGGCGGAGGAGCACAAACGGGTTCTGCCGAGAAAAAAATCGTCATTCCCGCACGACTTGATGCGGGCACCACAAAAGAAATACAGAGTGCGGCAGTGCGCATTTTCAAATTATTCGGATGTTCCGGTATGGCACGAGTTGATTTTCTTTACGATAAAACCGCTCAAAAATGGTACGCAAACGAAATAAATACTATTCCGGGTACTTTATATCATCATCTTTGGAAAGCAAGCGGCATCCCGTTTGAAGAACTTTTAAAACGCCTCATGGATTTCGCACGAGATTCGCATCGCAAAAAAAATTCCGTTACGACCTCATTTGCGTCAGACGTTCTCTTGAGGGCGGCATCGGGCAAACTACGGCTAAAAGAATAATCTGGACAACTTCAAGGCGAAACCTTTTTTCCGTCCTAGAGCGTTCGTGCGCGAACGCACGGACTAGCTCAAGGTTTCGCCTTACGCCTAACAAAAACGCTCCGACCTCGGTCGGAGCGTTTTTTATGTCTGCGTTATTCTGCGTCCAGTCTGCGTGTGTCTGCGCTTTACAAGATAAACCTATGCAAAAACGTTCCAAGCCGGATAATAAACGCCGCAAGCGAATCCGTGATAATCAATTTGTAAAATTCATCAAAATGATAACTTTTTGAGAAAAAGGTAAAGAGGGTTGAGATGACAAGAAGCGAAAACCAAAGCGCTACGAATATTTCGCTATATACGCTCACGCGCTCGCCCCTGCGCTCACGGATTTCTTTCAGAATAATATAGATACCGATAAGCCCAAGGTACGGCTCGGAAACGGAATCAATAAGTTTCGTCACAATTGAGGGCACCGCATCCTTCATAAAGAATACCGCAACAACCGACGCAAGATACGCGTACGTCACAAATGAAGTAAATGTGTAGAGGAACTCAATAAGATGCTCAGCAAAATATTCATGAAGTGTCCGATAAACCCAAAGAAACCAACCATGCCCCTTCCCGGGCTTTTTTTCTTTACTAAAGACGTACTCAAATATTAAATTGTTGTCCCACCATGCCATAAAAGTGAAATAATTGAAGAATACTTGTGATTCCGTCAATTATCTCACGTTTCGGCTTTCTGAAGAAATACCGAGTAACGATGAGGCTTTCTTGTTGGAGGAGCAAAAGATGTCCACACACTCTCCACATCATGTAGACACCATTTGAACAAAAAACCTCCCAAGAAATGCTCGAGAGGCCGAAAAGGGGCTTGACGTTTAATACTACGGGAACTTCCTGTGGCATATTTTGCCACAGGGAAGCGAAAACCGCAAGGTTTTATCAAGCGATATTTCGTCCTCTCTTCTAGTATAGCATGGCTTTAAAAAATTGACTAGTGCCAGACCGTGGTAACAAAACGTTCAGCAGAAAAACAAAAAAGCCCGCATCAACAGGCTTCACAAGTAAAAAAGTTTTGTCAGAAATATATAACAAGAAAGAGGATTAAATCCCCTCTTTCTTCAGCTCCTCAATCAATTCTTTTGCTTTTTTTGAAATTTTGCGAGGCGTCGTTACCTTAATTTCAGCCAATAAGTCCCCTCGGCCATACCCTTGAGACGACGGAACGCCCTTGCCGCGGACTTTCAAAATATCACCCGACTCTGTCCCTTCGGGAATTTTTATAGTCAGAGTTGCGTCGGGCGTTTTCATTTCAACTTTATCTCCGAGTGTTGCCTGGCTGAATGTGATGGGCAAAACAGCGATCAGGTCGTTTCCCTGCCGCCGATACATTTTATTTAGCGTCACGGAAATCCGCGCAAATAAATCTCCGGGAACACCGCCCGTAAGCGATGCTTCCCCCTTGCCGGAAAGCTTAAGAATGTCTCCGTGGTTAATACCCTTGGGTACAAAAATTTCCATGCGCTCGTGCATTTCTTTAACCCCAACACCTCCGCACTCGCTACAGGGTGACTCCGGCGTCTCTCCCTTTCCGCGGCAATCCGGACAAATACCAACTTGCGAAAATACCCCAAGAAATGTTCGCTGTGCTTTTTCAAATTTTCCTGTTCCGTGGCATCGCGCGCATTTTTTAAACGCGGTATTTGGTTCCGCTCCCTTGCCCTCGCACCGAACGCACTTTGTTAATTTTTGCAGATCAACCCCGTGCTTCCCGCCGAAGATCATTTCCTCAAACGGAATTTCAAGGTCAAGCTCAATGTCTCTCCCCTTTTTACTTCCCCTCCCCTGCCGTCCCGACACGCCGCCAAACCCCGCAATATCTTCAAAAACATCAGTAAAATCAAACCCCGAAAACCCGCGCATATCCTCGCCCAAATCAAAATCAAATCCGCGAAATCCTTCGCCTCCGCCAGCCCAGCTAAATCCTCCCTGAAACGGACCCCGTCCCCCTCCCGCATGCTCAAAAACCGTGCCAAATTGGTCGTAGTGAGCGCGTTTCCGCTCATCCCCCAGTATTTGATAGGCCTCGTTAATTTCTTTGAATTTCTGCTCATCACCGCCCTGTTTGTCGGGGTGATATTGATGCGCCAATTTCCGATAGGCTTTTTTTACCTCGTCTTTTGA
>JAUSFV010000047.1 GCA_030649305.1 bacterium | reverse complement strand
GTGGCAAGAGATATGGGCAACAAAAAAACTCGGGGCGGCCGGGGATTTTTCAGCGAAGCAAAAATACTATGTGCTGTTTGAATTCCCGTATCCCTCGGGCGCGGGACTCCACGTCGGGCATGTGCGTCCGTATGTAGGGACTGATGTGATTGCGCGATTCCGCCGGATGCAAGGATATAATGTATTGTATCCCATTGGATGGGATGCGTTCGGGCTTCCTACGGAAAATTTCGCGATAAAACATAAAATTCATCCGCGGGTCGCCACTGACCGGAATATTAAGAATTTTAAAAAGCAAATGAAGGCGGTTGGTATTTCGGTTGATTGGGACCGCGAAATTGATACCACGGACCCGAAGTATTACAAATGGACCCAGTGGATTTTTTTACAGCTCTACAAAGCGGGAATGGCGTATCGCGCGGAAGTTCCCATCAATTGGTGTCCGTCGTGCAAAACAGGCCTTGCGAATGAAGAGGTGATTAACGGGAAGCACGAGCGATGCGGGACGCCGGTAACAGAAAAATTAAAAAAGCAGTGGCTCATTCGTATTACAAAATACGCGGACCGTCTGATAGAAGATTTAAAGAGCGTTGATTTTCCGGAGCGGGTAAAGACGCAACAAATAAATTGGATTGGCCGTTCCGAGGGCGTCGTGTTCACCTTTTCATTTATCGGTATTTCGGGTCAGCCCGACGGGAAACATTTGGTTAAAGTATTCACCACGCGTCCCGATACGCTTTTCGGCGCGACATTTATGGCGGTGTCATCCGAACTCGCAAAGAAGTGGTTAGATGTCGGGTGGCAAGCGCCTGATGCCGTGAAGCAATATATAGTTGATGCTTTGGCGAAAAAAGAGGATGAGCGCGTTATCGAGGCACGCGAGAAAACAGGGGTTGACTCGGGTATACGAGCGATTCATCCTGCAACTAAAGAAGAAATTCCGGTGTGGGTTGCCGATTATGTGCTGGGGAACGTCGGCACGGGCGCTATTATGGCGGTTCCGGCGCATGATGAGCGGGACTTTGCGTTTGCGAAAAAATATGGGCTTCCGATAAAAATGGTTATTTGCCCGCATTACCCCACTTCGACGTGTCCCGTATTGGATGAGGCGTACACGGGTGCCGGGCATTTGGTAGATTCCGAAAAATTCAGCGGTATGCCGTCGGAAGAGGCAAAAGACGCGATTACGAAATTTGTGAATGGTGAGAAAAAAGTCCAGTATCGCCTGCGCGACTGGGTGTTTTCGCGACAGCGCTATTGGGGTGAGCCGATTCCGATTGTATATTGTAAAGAATGCGGTGAGGTGCCGGTGCCGGAAGCAGATTTACCCGTTTTACTTCCTGATGTAAAAAAGTATGAGCCGACGGAAACAGGAGAGTCGCCACTTGCCGCGATAAAAAGTTTTGTGGAAACGAAGTGCCCCTCATGCGGTGGCGTAGCACGCCGCGAAACCGATACGATGCCGAATTGGGCGGGGTCAAATTGGTATTTTTTGCGCTATCTTGACCCGCGCAATGAAAACGCATTCGCGGACAGAAAAAAGATTGATTATTGGATGCCTGTTGATTTGTATAACGGCGGTATGGAGCATACGACGCTTCATTTGTTGTACTCGCGTTTTATTTACAAATTTTTATATGATCAGGGTTTTGTTCCGCATCCGGAGCCCTATGCGAAGCGTACGTCGCACGGGGTAATTTTAGCTGAAGATAATCGCAAAATGTCAAAGTCATTCGGGAATGTTATTAATCCCGACGATATTGTAAAAGAATATGGCGCGGATACGCTACGAATGTATGAAATGTTTATTGCCCCGTTTGATCAGATGGTCGCGTGGGACGCGCATGGTGTTATTGGCGTGCGCCGGTTTTTGGATAGAGTGTGGCATTTGTATGAGCGTGAATTTTCTGACGAGGCTACAGAACATGCGGAGCGTATTGTGCATAAGCTCATCAAAAAAGTCGGGGAGGATATTGTCGCGATGAAATTCAATACGGCGGTATCGTCGTTTATGGAATCATTGAACGCGCTTGAGAAATGCGCGGACGTTTCGCGCGCATCCGCACGGATGTTTTGTTTGGCGTTATCACCCTTTGCGCCTCATATTGCCGCGGAACTTTGGGAGAAGATGGGAGAGAAAGGATTTATTCATGAACAAGTATGGCCGAAATATAATGAAGCGCTGATTCGTGAAGACACATTTGAATTGGTGGTGCAGGTGAATGGGAAGATGCGCGCGACCATTTTGTTGCCCGTTGGCGCATCGCGGGAAGATGCGGAGCAAGCCGCGCGGGGGCATGAAATGGTTGTAAAATATCTGGAAGGCAAAACCCCGAAGAAGGTCGTGTTTGTTCCGAATCGCTTGCTAAATTTTGTTATTTAGGGTATAATAGAAACAGATCACAACAATTAGATTAACAGGAGGAGGGATAATAGCGTGGATAATTCCACTAGCCATTATGATGTGATTTGTGCTTC
The DNA here is from genome assembly GCA_030649305.1 of bacterium. Classification (GTDB taxonomy): domain Bacteria; phylum Patescibacteriota; class Minisyncoccia; order Sungbacterales; family GWA2-42-14; genus JAUSFV01. The sequence goes on along the minus strand of JAUSFV010000047.1, from coordinate 4,741 downwards.
GATTGGTTGCGACAATCGGATTGGGGGCTGTCGTTGCCCGGCATCCGACAAAGAAAAGCGAAAGAGTCCAGACAAATTTTGTGAGGAGTGTCAGAAATATCGTGAGGCCATAAAAAGGACCATAGAAGAGACAAGGCCCATCGAGGGGGTAGACATCAGAAAGCTGGTCGAGGAAGCAATCGATCAGTATTGGCGAAAACGGCTCGAAAAGAAATAATGAGTAGTTGAAAAATCTAAGCAAAGGAGAAAATCAATGGCGGGACATAAGAATTTTTCAATACTTCAAGCGGAGCTGGAAGAGCGACGAAAATTGAATCAGGGTTGCATGGGAAGCGGATGTTGCGGTTGCGGACGTTGTGATTCTGAACTGGGTATCGGTTCCGCGACGGAACACCCAGAGCCAAAGCTTGCTCGGCCAGAGAGCAAGTCGCCGTATTACGAGCTTTGTGTGTATAACAACGACGATGAGCCATGTCCCGAGTTTGTCATTCGGGGCGCGGAAGGCGTTGTTGTTGCGGACCTGCCACGATTTGTGGTGTATGGCGGTACAGAAGAAGAGCCGCACGGAATGTTGTCGATAATTTCTGTTTTAGTTTGTTCCGGATGCGTTGAGAAACGCGGTGTTCCTCGAAAGCTCGTTGATAATCGGCCAATTCGTTAGGCGCATGACCCGTCATGGTGGCGGGTCTTTTTTTATTGCGCTTTTTTATTCTTTGGTTGGCAAGTGCGTATGCGGACGGAGCGTGGTAAGATAACGGAGTATTCCTTTCTTTTGTCTTATGAGTATGCGAGAACATGCGCAAAAATTTAGTTCGTTTCCGGAACTTGCCGCTTCCCGAAAAAAAACCGGCGAACAAGACCTTGAAAGCGAGCTACGCAAGAATAATTCGCTTCGGGCGCTTGCTGATTTTTACGGCGAAATTTCAAAACGGGAATCGTGGGAAATTGATTCGCTGCAAGCGCTTGGAAGGCATCTTGGGGCACGATATCCCAACGCCAGGGAGGAGTGCAGCGTTTTTTCTGGAATACTTCAATCATTGTATCTTCAGCGGGTGGTAGATAAAAAACGAAAGGAAAAACACCTTGATTATAACTCCGAGATTAAAAAAAATTTTGCGGAATATAATTATCTCATAAGCCATTTTTTTATTGGCCTTCCGCAATCGCCGCAATCCGCTTCGTACGGTAAACATTTTTGGAAGGCGTTTTCCGGAATGAGTGAACGGCTTGGTCTTGGAAAGGAATTGAATTTGCTTCGCGCCGGTGTTATGGGACAAGTCGCGGTGTATAAGGCGCTTCGCGTAATCGGCGAGAAGCCGGAGCTTTCTTTGCCGCGCGAGGATGTGTCTGAGAAAATTGACCTTTGGAACGCGAAGAAGGAGAGTGATGCGGGCGTGTTTCAGATCAAAACGTCAGCCGCGCAACAAACAAGCGTTATTCTTGAAGAGTCGGAATGGCTTGATTTTCCGAGCGTAAAAACGAAATCTTCGCCGATCTCCGAGCGGCATTTTGTTGAAAAATCTTTCGGGAAAATGAATGCTTTTTCCGTGGCAGTGAAAGAATACGGCAGGGTATTGGGGAAAAATATCAAAGCGTGGTATATTTCGTTGCCCACCCGTGCGATTGATTACGCGACGGGCGAGGTGAGCGCCGATGTTTTGGAAGAATTGCGGCGCAAGATAAAGGCGTTGCCGAAGAGTGAATAAATTGATTACTCAGCCTTAATTTTATTGGTCACCCCCACACTCAAAATGGTATAACGCCTGCGTTATTTGTGAGAAAGAAAGCCAGCGTTTTGATGTTTAAATTCGCAGGCGCCTTCTTATTTCGTTGGGCGTAACTATCATACCATTTTGAGTGTTGGGGTGCTCAATGTTGCAGCTAAATTTATTTCGCTCGACATTGAGTCTCGCTTATAAATTTAGGCAACATTGGCATGTGCGGAATTGTCGGCTACATCGGAAAACAAAAAGCACTCCCCATCCTGCTTGATGGGATTAAAAATTTGGAATACCGCGGTTATGACTCCGCGGGTTTTGCCGTGGTAGCATCCGACGGCGCGGTGGTTTCAGAAAAAGCAGTCGGTAGAGTTGCGAATTTGGAGGCAAAAGCGGGAGATGCCGAAGCGCTTCTGGGCACAACCGGCATTGTACATTCCCGATGGGCGACGCACGGCGGCGTGACTGAGGCGAATGCCCATCCGCATTCCGATTGCAAAGGAAACATTTGGCTTGTGCATAACGGCATTGTTGAAAATTATCGTGAACTCAAAAAAGAGCTGGAAGACGCGGGGCATCATTTTCAATCAGAAACGGATACGGAGGTAATAGCGCATTTAATTGAAGAAGAAAAAAGCAAGAATCAAAAATTAAGCACCGAAGAGACGGTGCGGTTGGCGCTCCAGAAAATCCGCGGGACATATGGCCTCGCGATTGTATCGCGTGATGAGCCGGAAAAATTGATCGCAGCGCGGAATTTCAGTCCGCTTCTGCTTGGTATCGGCGCGAATGAATATATTGTGGCATCCGACGCATCCGCGGTTCTTCGGTATACGCGCGACGTTATTTATTTGGATGATGGCGAGATGGCGGTATTAACTCCTGAGGGGCACCGGATTTTTGATCTGGAGAATCACGCGATTGAAAAAAAGCGCGATACGATTGAATGGGAATTGGAGCACGCGCAAAAAGGCGGCTACCCGCATTTCATGTTGAAAGAAATTATGGAGGAGCCGGAGGCAATTGAAAATTCTCTAAGAGGGCGCCTTATCGCGGAGGAGGGTATGGCAAAATTGGGCGGGCTTGAATCGGTTGAAGCCGAGCTTCGCGGAATGCGGCGGCTCCTGATTGCCGCGTGCGGGACCGCGTATTTTGCGGGAAAGGTTGGCGAATATATGCTTGAAGAATATGCGGGCATTCCCGTGGAAGTTGATATTGCTTCCGAATTTCGCTATCGCAAGCCCGTGTTTGAAGAGGGCGACGCGCTTCTTGCAATTTCACAATCGGGGGAGACCGCCGATACGCTTGCGGCTATGAAAGAAGCAAAACAAAAAGGGCTCCTGACGCTTGGTATTGTGAATGTAGTTGGTTCAAGCATTGCGCGCGCGACGGATGCGGGGGTGTATCAACATATCGGTCCCGAAATCGGCGTTGCCTCCACGAAAGCATTCACCTCGCAGGTCGCGATTCTGGCGTTGTGGACCTTGCTTCTCGGGAGAGCGCGCGATATGTCGTATGTGATGGGAAAACGCATTGCCGAAGAATTGCGGCAGATTCCCGATTTGGTGCGCGTTATTTTACAAAACACGGATGCGCTTGAAGCGCTTGCAAAAAAATATCAGCCGTATGAGAATTTTTTGTTTCTCGGGAGAAAATATAATTATCCGGTAGCGCTTGAAGGCGCCCTAAAGCTTAAAGAAATTTCGTATGTGCATGCCGAAGGGTATAGCGCGGGCGAGATGAAGCACGGACCGATTGCAATGATTGATAAATCGTTCCCGTCTATTGTCATCGCTCCGAAAGACAGCGTGTATGAAAAAATGATTTCAAACATTCAGGAAATTCGCGCGCGCAAAGGCTCCGTGATTGCGATTGCGACCGAGGGGGATGAGGAAATTGCGAAGATGGTTGATGATGTCGTGTATATTCCAAAAACGCTTGAAATGCTGACGCCGATGCTCTCAGTGATTCCGTTGCAATTGTTCGCGTATTACTTCGGCGTATTGCGGGGGCATGATGTTGATAAGCCGCGTAATCTTGCGAAGAGCGTTACGGTGGAATAAGTTAAAACCGCCCAAAGGGGCGGTTTGTTGTTTTATGAGAATCCTCCTGATTCCATACGACTGAGTTCGTTCATGAGTTTTGCAAGGCCTTCTTCGCCTTCGGATTTTAGAATATCAATGGCTGTTTTGTTGCCGAATACAGGAAGTGGGTCGGAAAGTTTTTGCCACGGGTTTGGGTAAAAAGTTTTTATTTTCTTAAGAAATTCTTTCATTCGTGCTGGCTCAATCGGTTTTTTTGTCTTGAGCCATTTGCCGGGCGCGATTTTGAATGAACGGTTTGGTTTTATGTCAACGGCAAAGCCAAATTTTATTTCTTCAACATCCATACTAAGGAGATCCGCGAATGTTTTTCCTTTGGGAAGCAGGGGTTTCATGACTTGTATTACGAGAGAGTGCGGAGGAATATCTTCTGCAAGATAGATTGCGGCAACATAACTTTCCCGTCCGATTCGGAGCGGGGGCACCATTTTTATTTGCGTGCCGATGAAACAATCATCTTCAATGACTGTTTTATTTTTATTAATGCCGTCAAAGTTAGATGTTGTCCCGTCATCCCCGAAGTTGACTCCTTCGCCCATCTGGGTATCGCCGATATAACAGCGATGGGGGATGTCGGTGCCGCTTCCGATGGTAGCACGGTTGATTTGAGCGCCAGGTCCTATATAGACATAATCGCCAAATGTTGATGTTTGAATGTGCGTGTTGTCGCTTAGTATGCAGTGGCGTCCGATTTTTGTCGCTCCCGCAAGAGTGATTTTTCCGTGGAGGACGCTTTCTTCTCCTATATCAACTTCGGGTGAGAGATAAATCATGTGCGGTGTTTTGAACGTAATATTGAGCATGGTTTGTTCTTTTGGTGCCGCAAGCATTTTTCTCCGGAGCCATTCGTTGGCGGGCAATAATGCTCTAATCTCTTTTCTCAGATGCTCGTATTTTTCTGGAGTCATATGCTACTCCTTT
>JAUSFV010000043.1 GCA_030649305.1 bacterium | reverse complement strand
TAAAAAAGAAAAGCTTAAGCAAAATGCTCAAGCTTTGTTTCTTCTATGAAAGCACAAAGGGCCTCGCCCACTTTTTTCAAATTTTCAATACGAATCCGTTCTGGAATATCAAACTTGGTATGCGCAACACTACCATCACTGCGGCAATCATCCTCCGTGAATGCGTCGCCGCCCGCTAACGCCGCCTCATAATCACAACTCGTAATATGCATAGTCCTGCTACCGCGTTGTGCAAATGGTACATGGTCGGAATTAAAATAATCGAAACTCCCGACTGTAAATGTTTCCCCCAATTGTCGAGATGCCGCCTTTTGAAAATTATCAATCAATTCCGAATCACTCTCGGCACCCCAAACCTTTTTACAAACAACTACATCTTTCCCCGAACCAATACAATCAAGAGCAATAACAACCGGAAAACGCTTTGATACATCCGACCCGAAACAATTCACGAAGTGCTTAGACCCAAAAAGCCCAATCTCCTCAAGATCAAAGGAGGCAAACGCAACAGGGTGCGATGTTTCACGAAGGGCTTCCGCTAATGCAACCAACACCGCAAGACCGCTTGCGTTGTCTTCAGCGCCCACACCCGCACAATAATCGTGATGCGCTACAATAAGAAATTCGGGAGAATGACCGCTTGTTTTACTCATCAAAGCGTTCGCTCCCTTAAAACCCATGCGATAATCAAAGTGCTGAAGATGCACAAAATATCCGGACCTCTGAAATAATTTTAACGCGACATCCATCCTCAAACGGCCGCGATGCAAGTATCGCCCCACCTCATCGTCAGATAACACACGAATATCAAGAATCGGCTCAATATATTCAGAAGCCTCACAAATTTTTTGAAGCGCCCCCCATGCGTACTCAATATCGAAAATAACGCCTTTATTTTTCAAGATGCTATCCTTTTCAGCTATTCTTGGCTACGAAATTATTATACCATATCGTTTCAAAAAAGAAAAGAGCCACGAATCATTCGTGGCTAAAACTAATTATTTATGATATTGGGCTATACTTTCAATAGTGCCCGCATCATGATATGTAACTTCGTCAGAACGCATGCCGGCAAATGCAGCAATTTTTGAAGCTATTTCTTCTCCTGAGCCCCACAGACGAATAGGCGGATCGTCTGTTAGGAAATGCACTATTTCCTCTCCAGAAAGAGTAGCGCAAAATTGAGTCATATTTTTACGAGAAATAAAATAAACTGCCGAGAATTTGCCCATCAGAGAGGCCAATGCGCCTGAAGGATTATGAACAATCACAACGTCATAAGCTAGAAAAAAGAGAGTTTCTAGCGCCCGCTCAACTGGTTCACTTGACGAACCACGCCATTCATACACAACAATACGCATTATCACGCCTCCTTTTTGTATTAACCAAAATCCTTCAACATAATATCAAATACTATAAAATATGTCAAGCCAGTTGAGGTTTTTAAATTTATTGCGAAAAAACTATCGCGGGAAGTTCTTGTAATGAAGAAAGGATGTAATCGGCTCGGGAGAAATCGTGGCCGCGAGAAAACGAAGTAGGAACCACCGCGCACCGCAGCCCCGCGTCCTTTGCCGATGCAAGGCCGTGCCCCGTATCTTCTACAGCGATAATATCGCCAGCAGGAAGCGCTAATTTTTCTTGCATAGCAATATATATTTCAGGATGGGGCTTACGCTCAACGACATCTTCGCCTGTCAAAATATAACGAAACGTGTCATGAAAACCAAAACGACTGATAAATTTTTCTACGCTAACATGATGATTACTGGTGGCGATAGAAAGAACAACCCCCCGATCATGCAACGCCTTTATCACCTCACACGCAAATGGCATCGGTTTTACCATATCCGTATCCCAAAGCGCTAAATAATTTTTCCAATTTTTTTGATACAAATTTTCAAATAACTCGGGGAGCAAACCAAGCTCCTGCAAAAATACCGGAATGAAATCCTTAGAAGATTTGCCCAAAACCCGTTCTTTTTGCGCATCGGAAAGTGGGTAACCTAATTCTTGAAATGTCTGAATTGCCGCTGCAACATTCACGGATTCAGAATCAACTACCGTTCCGTCAAAATCTAAAATGACTGCTTTTATCATATTAGTTCCCCCGCTTTTATAGATACATCCCTTACTACCGACTACACATAGTAAGCATATGTTACATAAAAAGACAAAAAGAAAAGTCCGCATGAACGGACCTATTTTTCAAATTTGATATCGGAAAGATAGAAGTCAAGAAATTCAGTTTCTGTTTTACCGTCGGCGAAAAGTTCAAGATCTAATGTCTCAATGCGCGTAATTGTTCCCGAGAAGCGAATGCGCTTTTTTTGGCGAGCCATTTCATCAAGCCAGCCACGAAATCGTTCAATATTTACTAACTCTGTTGCGTCGGCGTTAATAGTGTAATACGAGAAAAAAATCTGTCTCTCGCCAACAATAAGCATTCCGCCGCGCGGACCCGGCCATGAAATGTACAACGAATAATCCGGAATATACTGTGAGGGAGAACTAATATCTTTCACGGCGATAGTGACGCGCGGAGAATTACTCGGCGTCATACGAAGCCATTTTTTTGAAAAAACTTCTTCGCATTCTTTTCTTTTATTTTCATCAGTACCGCATGTGCCTTCCCACCGTTTCGAAAATAATAAAACTTCTTCAACGCGTATCAACTCAAACGGCACTTCTCCCCACGGAGAAATAATTACACGCGCGTTTTCAAAGGTTTCTGCATGAACGGAAATGCAAAGAATGAAAAAGGTGCCCACCAACAACAAAGAACTGATTTTTTTCACCTGTCCCCTCCTTGTTTTTCTTGAGTTTTACTATACCACAAAGCTTGCAAAAAGAAAAGCGGCATAGGCCGTTTAAAATAAATGGGCGTACTTGGGATCGAACCAAGGACCTCGTCATTATCAGTGACGCGCTCTACCACTGAGCTATACGCCCATACCAAACATGGTAATAAAAAAAGGGCTTTGATTCAAGCCCCTACCCCTACTCCGTATTTGTACTTCAAATCGGCGAAAATTTGGCTCATAGTTTTTGCGACAATACCATGTACGCCGAATGGCTGAACCGCTTTTACGTTTTCCGGCATATCATCAACAAAGATAGTTTGCTCCGGCGGAACGCCTGATTTTGAAAATGCCACGCGAAAAATCTTTGCCTCCGGTTTTCGCGACTGCACATCGGGATCACAAGAGGCCGTAAAATCATGAAGCAAATCCAATAGAAGTTTAAAACGCTTCAAAACAAAAGCCTTATGCGCGGGATTAATGTTTGAAATAATACCAAGATAATATCCCGCATCGCGCAATCGCTTGATATATGTTTCACACAACGGATCGCGCGGACCGAACATTTCATTCCATATCTCCCAAAATTTTTCATCAGAAAGACCATCAATCGCCCCTATTCCTATGCCGCGTTTTCCGCGCAATGCAATTACCCGTTCGATAAGCGCGCACTTCACTTCCGTTTTCAAATTTTCATCCACAATAAGCCCCCGCTCGTGTAAATCCATGAGCGTGCGGCCGCGTTTCTCATCTCGTGCCAAAATATAGAATACGTCCTCGGGCGCTATTCTTGCAACCTGCGCAAGCCCCCGCGCAATTAATTCAAGATTATAATCAATCAGCGTTTTTCCGAAATCAAAAAGGATTGCGCGGATTTCGAGCATCCGATTTTCTCCTCTATTTTTTCAAAACAACCATGAAAAGTGTAGCATAAGAACGAAAGCTTGACAAATACTGAAAAGTTTTGATAGAATGACCGCAGATCTCAAAAAAAAAGAAGGGGGAAGGTAATGGAAGAAATGGCTAAAAAATTACGGGAAGCTCTCCAAGAACTTGCCCGAAAAAGACATATTCCCCAAGAGCGAGTTGAGAAATACGCCGAAGAAATGTTTGAAGCCATTATCAAAGAAATCGAGGAATTAAAGAAATTAGACGAAGAACTCACGGAGGCATTAACACGGCTTGCGACAAGGGCGGGCCTATCCGAAAATCGCACTAAAGAATTTGTGGCGACGACAATGAGGAGTTTACAATTATATTAATAAAAAAGGCAAGGGGCTATACGCCCTTTTTTCTTTAACAAATTGAGTTCTAATATATCTTCCACATGTGCTCATTCGCGCGAATGAGAACATATGGAATCAAGAAACAAAAAAACGGCGCATGCCGTTTTTTTGAGAATCCGAGAATGAGAATGTTTTTTTAGCTGTTCCGATCCGCATTCGGTCTCCCGAATACTTGTCTCGGTGGAAACTGTTATCCGAGACCAGACAGTTTTTTACCATCGCATTACTGCGACAGCTCGACCTTTTAGGGGTGCAAGCGCGCTTGAGGTATTAAGCTCAACAAAGAATGTCCGCAACACGCAAAGCGAGTTGCGGAGCACTACGCATCCTGCGAGAAAACTCCCTAAAAAGGAGATGATCCATCACCAGCTTCCGCTAGCGATGCCTTGTTACGACTTATGCCTTGTCACCGAGCTTACCGTAGCCGAGCACTCAAACAACGTATACATACCTTG
>JAUSFV010000038.1 GCA_030649305.1 bacterium | reverse complement strand
ATCAAAACCCTCCCGCCGGAGTTGCCATAACATAACAGGAGCTGTGGATAACTTGTTCAAGGCGAAACCTTGAACAGATGGTTGAGGCGGCTCAAACATCATAAAAACCCTCCCGCCCGATTTGCTGCCGTAATTTACTATAGAGGCTAAACCTCTATAGTGGAGATGAAAACGTTAATTATAAAGCCATATATTTCTATAGGGGTTTAGCCTCTATAGTAGGGATGAAAAAGTATAGACAAAAATGTTATTTACAAGACCTTTCTTCTATAGAGGTTTAGCCTCTATAGAAGAAATTTGTTGTAGAATAATCATTATGACTCAAGAAGAAGCGCTTACAATTTTAAAAACCGGCGCGAATGTGTTTTTGACCGGGGAGCCAGGATCGGGCAAGACTCATACCATTAATCAGTATGTCAGCTATTTGCGCGAACACGAGATTGAACCGGCGGTCACCGCGTCAACCGGCATTGCCGCCACGCACATTGGCGGATTTACGATTCATTCATGGTCCGGCATCGGTATCAGGAAGCATATGTCGGAGTATGAGCTGGAAATGATTGAAATGAATCAGCGCGTGCATCGCCGTGTATCGGCGGCGCGCGTTCTTGTCATTGATGAAATTTCAATGCTTGATGGAAAAACACTTGTTCTTGTTGACCGCGTATGCCGGATAATACAAAGATCAGAAAAAGCGTTTGGCGGCATGCAAGTTATATTCGTCGGTGATTTTTTCCAACTGCCGCCGGTAACGCGCGAAGGCGATTTGCCGTTGCAATTTGCATTTGCATCAGAGAGCTGGAGCGTCGCCAAGCCCGTCGTGTGTTATCTTTCGGAACAGCATCGCCAAGAAGACCTTATATTTCTTGAAGCGCTTTCAGCGTTGCGGAGGGGTGTGTTTGGAGATTCGCATTATGCACAGCTCGCAAAACGTTTTGTTCGGCCGGAGGAGCACGCGGCTCTCGCGGTTACAAAACTTTTTCCGCATAACGCGGATGTTGATCGCCTTAACGATGCGGAGCTTGCAAAACTTCCCGATGCGCCGCGAATGTTTCGCATGACAAGCCGCGGAGTGCCTCCTCTGGTTGAGCAGTTGAAGCGCGGCTGTCTTTCTCCGGAAACACTGGCGCTTAAAAAAGGAGCGCGGGTTATGTTCACGAAAAATAATTTTGAAGCCGGGTTTGTGAATGGAACAACCGGCGAGGTGGCTGGTTTTCGCAAGGCCGATGGCGCGCCGGTTATCCATACCCGCGCTGGTTCGCGCATTGCCGAGCCCATGGAGTGGACGATTACTGACGGCTTGAAAGTTCTTGCCAAAATTGAACAGACACCCCTGCGCCTTGCGTGGGCGATAACCGTGCACAAAAGCCAGGGCGTATCGCTTGATGCCGCATTTATGGATCTCTCGGGCGCGTTTGAGTACGGTCAAGGATATGTCGCATTATCGCGGGTGCGGACCTTGGCAGGACTCTATCTTGGCGGGCTGAATGATAAAGCGCTTCGGGTGCATCCGGATGTGTTGGCGAAAGACGCGGAGCTTCGCGCACTTTCCGATACGCTTCGCGAAGTTTTTCGTTCCATGGGCTTTGAAGAAATCACGAAACTACAGCATGATTTTATTCGCGCATGCGGCGGGACGATGGGCGTTCGAAAAAGCGAAAAGCCGGCAAAGAAAAAAGAGCCAACGCTTGGTGTTACCAAGGCGTTTCTTTTGAAAAAACTTCAGCTTGCTGAAATTGCCGCGGAACGCAACCTGACTGTTGGCACCATCATTGGCCATTTGGAAAAGCTCGTTGCTCAAAATTTGATAGACGCCAATCGGGATTGCGCGCATCTCAAGCCGGAACAAAAGCGTTTTGAAAAAGCAAAGAAGGCATTTGAATATATATTCAAACGAGAGAAAACCATGGCGCTCTCTCCGGTGCGTGCCATGCTTGGCGATGATTTTAGTTTTGACGAGCTTCGTCTTGTGCGGCTGTATATGTAATGATAAGAATATCACGTAAGTGTGAATAGTCAGTAGGATGAAGAACCCTTCAAAAACATGTATTACGTTTATATAATCAGATGTGATGACGGCAGTTTATATACCGGAATAACGAATGATGTCGCAAGAAGATTTTTGGAGCATACCAGTAAAATCGGCGGCCACTATACCGCATCTCACAAAGTCAAGAAAATTGTTTATACGGAAATATTTGAGACAAAAAGCGGAGCATTGAAACGCGAAGCGGAGATCAAGGGTTGGTGCCGAGATAAGAAGCTTGCGTTAATTAAAAAGCAAAAGCGAAGCGAAGAATCTTGATGGAATCCCTCGACATAGCTCGGGATACATCACCGCAAATAAATTTATGAGTTTACTTTTTTGGGCATTGATTGGCGTTTCTTTCGCGGGGGCGTTTGCCATCGGCTTTTTTACGAGGCGATTTATATCGCTTATTTTTTCGCTTTCGTTCGGCGCGGGAATCGGGGCTTTTTCTTTTTGGCTTTTTCTGGTTTCGCCCTCAGCGCATACTGTCGGCCTCGGTATTATTGCCGTGGCACCGGTGATGATCATACTTTTCGGCGCCTTCAATATATTCGCCGCGCTTTTTGGCGGCATCATCGGAATCCTTATCGGAAAAAAACGCCGCAAACAAGCCCATGAATAACATTCCAACATTCTGCAGAATGTTGGAATGTTGTGGGGAATAGAGTATAATAAAAACAAGATGAAAACTCCAAAACAACTTGAACGTTATTTTAAAGGGGCGGCCAATCATTGGCGTATCGCCATTTTATGCGCGGTAGAGAAGAATGACGGAATTGCGGTGGAGGATATTACCAACGAACTCGGGGGGAATTTTAAGACAATTTCTCAGCATACCCGTTCATTGGTTCAAGCGGGACTTTTGAATAAAAAATACCGCGGCCGCCAGGTCGCGCATTCGCTTTCTCCCTACGGAAAATCCTTCCTAAGGTTCATGAGAACATTCTAACATTCTGCAGAATGTTAGAATGTTATGGAAAGCTAAAAATCTTAAATGTATGTCCGAATATTACAAAGCAAACAGGGGGGACGCATGGAATTACGACGGAAAAAATTGGAAATTGAGTCGTTCTAAAATCGACTTGTTTTTGGAATGTCCGAGATGTTTTTATATGGATAACAAGCTCGGCGTGAAGCGGGTACCCGGATTTCCTTTTGCTTTAAATAGCGCGGTGGATTATTTATTAAAACAAGAATTTGATGCCCATCGCGCAAAGGGGGCACAACATCCCTTGCAGAAAGAATACGGCATAGATGCGCGTCCGGTAGCGCACGAAGAACTTGATGAGTGGAGAAGAAATTTTGGCGGAGTCAGATATTTACACGAACCGACGGGATTATTAGTTACTGGCGCCATTGATGATCTCTGGATACATAGTAACGGCGAATATATTGTTGTTGATTACAAAGCGACAGCGAAGGACGAAGCGGTAAAAGAGCTTGATAAAGAATGGCAAGACGGTTACAAACGCCAAATGGAAGTGTATCAGTGGCTCGTTCGGCAGAACGGTTTAAAAGTTTCCGACACGGGATATTTTGTGTATTGCACCGGAAAAATGGATAGAAAAGCGTTTGATAAAAGAATTGATTTTGATATACATCTGATAGCATACACAGGAAGCGATGCTTGGGTGGAAAAAACTTTGTTTGAAATAAAAAAATGTTTGGAGAGTGATGTGATACCGGAGCTTAGTGAACGTTGCGATCATTGCGCGTATTGGAACGCGAGAAGAGAGTTTGAGAAATAGTCCTCGGAGATCCTTATTGATTTTTTAAGGGCAATGTGATACTATATGTTTATGAAAAAACGCAAACACAAATGGTCTGAAGAGAGTCTCGTGAAAACGTCATCCGCTGTTTTTATGGAAACGTATAATAAAAACCTCCCCGCCTCTTTTCCGAGGGTATCTATTCGCGCGTTAGAAAAATTTCAGGAAACAAATTCCTCGCTTTTTAAAGACGGCCACGCTCTGTGGTCTATGGATAAACACCGCAAAAGGCTTATGAATTGGCTTTCTTCGCAAGAGCGGCAGGTGTAAGGATTTGTAATGTGTCCGGGCAGGGGAGAGCTGCCTTTTTTATTTATGCTTATTGATGACATTACAATACGTGTTCGAGCAGGGAACGGCGGAAAGGGATCAGCCACTTTCAATAAGAATTTGAATCAATACGGCCCTGTTGGCGGGTCCGGGGGAGAGGGCGGAGATGTATATATAGAAGGATCGAGCGATCTTGGTCTTTTAAACTCTTTTCGGTTTAAAAAGGAGTTTGCCGGAGAAAACGGCGAGAACGGCCGTGGGCAGTTTCGCGATGGTGCCAACGGGAAAGACCTTATCTTAAAAGTTCCGGTTGGAACTGTCGTGCACAATCTGACTGCCAAGACCGAGCAAGAAGTGGTAACGCCGGGGGAGCGCATTCGGATTGCCAAGGGCGGACGGGGAGGTCGGGGTAATTTTCATTTTCGATCTTCTACGAACATGAGTCCCACCCGCGCTGATGACGGAAAACCCGGAGAGAGTTTTTCAATTCGTTTTGAACTGAAACTTATTGCCGATGTGGGTTTCATTGGCCTGCCGAATGTCGGTAAATCAAGCTTGTTGAATGAGCTTACGAATGCGAAGAGCCGTGTTGCAAATTACGCGTTCACCACGCTTGAGCCGAACCTCGGCGTTTATTACGAACTGATACTCGCCGACATTCCGGGGCTTATTGAGGGTGCTTCGTCCGGAAGGGGGCTTGGCATAAAGTTTTTACGGCACATTGAGCGCACCGGAGTTCTCTTTCATATTATTTCTGCCGAATCGCCGGACCCGTACGCGGATTATAAAGTTATCCGAAAAGAGATGGAGAGGTATAACGCATCTCTTTCAAGAAAGAAAGAGCATGTATTTTTGAGCAAGAGCGATATGATTTCTCCTGCCGAGATGAAACAGAAAATTAATATGCTTAAAAAAGGAGGCATTCGGGCTCATACACTTTCAATTCATGATTTTAAAGCAATAGAAAAAATAAAGGGCATATTGGGAAAAATTATAGAAAAGAAAATGAAGCCGTAAGCACTTCCGCATGCGGGGCTTTCTGAAAAGATGGTGGAAATGAGTTCTTAAAAATGTTTTAATGGCCTTATGCTTATGAATAAAACACTTCTCATCATTCTTATAGCGCTCGTTGTCGTCGCGGGGGGATTTTCTGTGTTCAACGGTTATATCTATAATGAAAAGCGCGGTGAGCAGGCACCTATCTTGGGTTTTGAAGACGCGGTATATGATATTGACGGAAGAATAGTGCGGCTCGCGGGCGGCGTTTCCGAAATTGATATCACCCCGGGTTCCGCATTAAAAATTATTACCCGTTATTTTGGGAATGAGGTCCGGTATGACTTTAATAATGACGGCAGGGAAGATGTTGCGTTTCTTCTCACGCAGGAAGCCGGCGGAAGCGGAACATTCTATTATGTTGTTGCCGCGCTGAACATGGAAGGCGGATATGCCGGTTCACAAGGGTTTTTCCTTGGCGACCGCATTGCTCCGCAAACGACGGGGATGAGCCAAGACCCCGGCCAAGGAAATGTTGTTGTGGTTAATTATGCCGACCGTGCGGAGGGAGAAAGTTTTTCTGTTTCGCCGTCAGTCGGAAAGAGCGTACGATTGATCTTTAATTCAGAGACTAAGCAATTCAACGAAGTAGTCGACGGAGATTTCGAGACAAGTGGAATTGTGAAGGGCAGTGTTTCCATCGGCCCCTTGTGTCCGGTGGAGCGCGAAGGTTTCTCGTGCGGCCCGGATGACGTATATTTGTCGCGCACAATCGTGATGACGCCAAAAGGCGGGGGACGCCCGGTTGATGCGCATTTTTATATTCAACTGAACGCCGACGGAACGTTTGAGGAACGCATTCCCGAGGGTGAGTATGAAGTTACGCTTACCGATTGCGGATTTATGGGATGTCAATATGAGTTGCCGAAAACAGTACGGGTTTTGGCAAATCAAACGCTTTTGCTCACGATTGATATAGACACTGGTATTCGATAGTAAATTTTTGTTCCGAATTTATTTTGGTGTTTTTCCTCATGTTCTCATTCGCGCGAATGAGAACATGAGGAAATTGTTTTTTTGGTGAAAAATTGGATTTTTCAGGAGTCATTTGCTGTTTTACTTTTTCTCATTTTGATGTATCATGTAAACAATGAATAGATTGGATCAGGAATTGATTGTAAACTATCTTAATGGGGACGTCGAATCTCTTGAAATTTTGATACAGCGTTATCTGAAGCCCGTATATCGTTTTGTATATCAGTATGTCGGTAACGTAGAAGATGCCGAAGATATTACGCAGGAGGCGTTCGTAAAGGCGTGGCGCAATCTCCAAAGATTTGACCGGACTAAAAATTTTAAAACATGGATTTTTGCTATTGCGAAGAATACAGCGATTGATTTTCTGAAAAAGAAGAAAACAATACCGTTTTCTGCTTTTTCCGCCCGAAATGGAGAAAACGAAGCGGGGGAGAGCACGTTTGCGGAAACGCTCGCTGATTCTCTGCCTCTTCCGGATGAAATGCTTGTCAGGCGCGATGCGCGTTATATGCTTGCTCGTGCCATGGAAAAACTTTCTTATGAATACAAAATGGTGATTCTGTTGCGTTCCATGCGCGAGCTTACGTTTCGGGAAATCGCGGAATCGCTTGGTGAGCCGTTGCACACGGTAAAATCACGATATCGGCGCGGACTTGTTTTGCTGAAAAATATTCTTCGGGCGGAAATTTAGAAATATGCCTGCACCAAAGCATATCCTTTCCTCGTATAGATATAGAGTAGGCGATACCATTCGTCCTATGTTTCAAATATCATAGTGTCTGAAGTTGCTTTGACCTTTTCTTCGGACCGGATGACAAAAGGATTTACCCCCACACTCAATCTGTGGGGGTTTCCTTTTCCTTAAGAAATAATCGTTTCTTTGTTAAGAAGCCGTAATTATGTGGGATTTCTTTATTTTTGAGTGTGGGGGTGAACCAAAATGCATCCTTTTGTCGTATAGAAGATATGACAAGGCATAGCCATAATGAAAATACGGAATTGCCGGCAGATCTTTTTGAGAGAATTATAGCTCGTATTCACGAGGAAGAGCGGCTTCTTTCCCTAAAAAAGCGGCTTATTTTGTTTTCAACAACGATTTTCGTATCTGTCGGCGGGTTTATTCCCGTAGTAAGCATTCTCCGGCAGGAATTCGCGCAATCCGGTTTCCTTCAATTTCTGTCGCTTATGTTTTCGGACTTTGGCGCGGTCATGGCGAATTGGCAGGACTTCGGTTTGGCGCTTCTTGAATCGTTACCCATTATGGGCATGGCAGCCTTTCTTTTGACGATATTAGTTTTTTTCTGGTCGCTTAAGCATTTCGTTTGGGCGGTAAAAATTGTTTTTTATCCGCCACGATTAATCAATAATTAAAAAAATATGGATTTCAATAAATTTTTTTCCGCCATAGACGGACTCGTCTCCGGCGGGCAATCAAAAAAATTTAAAATAGCGCTTATTGTTCTCGGCGCGCTTATCGTTCTGCTCGCGGCATTTCGGGCGGGAGAATTTGTGGGATATAAAAAAGCGCGCTTCTCATATATGTGGGGGGAAAATTACCACCGGAATTTCGCGGGACCCCGCGGAGGTTTTTTTGGCGATGTCAGGCGCGGATTTGAAGACGGGGATTTTATCAGCGCGCACGGAACATTCGGGTCCGTTATTTCCATTGACGGTTCAACCCTCGTGATTAAGGGCGAGGGCGATGTTGAGAAAACAATTCTTGTTTCCGACAAAACAATGATTGAGAGCCGTCGGGAGCCGTTACGGATAAGTGGTCTTAGGGTTGATGACCGGGTAGTTGTTATTGGATCTCCTGACGAGCAGGGCCGGATTGAGGCAAAGCTCATCCGGGTATTCCGATAATTTTTATGGCAAACTTGGTAAAAAAAATTCTTGCACAAAAATTTTTGTCGGGCGCGATTGCCCTCGTTCTTGTTATTGGCGGTTATTATGGTTATACGAAATATTTTAGCGCGACTTCAACGGTCCGGTACGTAACGGCGGATGTCGTGCGAGGAACACTCATTGTTTCTGTTTCGGGAAGCGGACAGGTTGCCGCCCTCAATCAGGTGGATGTCAAATCAAAAGTATCGGGGGACGTGACGTATGTGGGTGCCGCAAACGGAACTTCCGTGAGAGCGGGAATGCTTTTGGTGCAGCTTGATACGCGCGATGTCGAGAAAACGGTGCGCGATGCGGAGGTATCACTTGCGCAAACAGAGCTTAATCTGGAAAAGATGCAGGGATTAAGCACGGATGAAGGCACGCTTCGCGGTGTTAAAAAAGAAGCAACGGATGCCCTCGCAAAGTCGTACGAGGATGGTTTTAACACGGTGGCAAACGCGTATCTTGATTTGCCGGGTATCATGGCGGGAACGCACGATTTGCTTTTTACCAGTACGCTTACCGGCGGAACGCAGGCGAATATTGACGCTTACGCGGACGCGGTCAAAGGATATGACGAGGCAGTATTGCAGTATAAAGACGATACGTACCGTGCGTATCAGAAAGCGAGGGTGAGTTACGATAAAAATTTTGCCGC
>JAUSFV010000035.1 GCA_030649305.1 bacterium | reverse complement strand
TGGCGGGCTGGGAGGGATTTGAACCCCCAAGGCGTATTCGCCGACGGATTTGGAGTCCGCTGGTGTCACCCATCACCGCTCCAGCCCACTGCACTTTTTTCGTTTCCATCTTTCAATCGGAATGGCGATGGCGAGGGGATTTGAACCCCCGATCCCCGACTCGACAGGCCGGTGCTTTGCCACTAAGCTACGCCACCACCGTTTGGTAGCGGGACGGGGAATCGAACCCCGCGCTCCGGGCTTATGGGGCCCAGGCCCACACCAATGGTCCCGCACTTCGTGTAGTAATTGGCTCCTGGGGTCTGTTTCGAGCAGACGACCTTCCCGTCTTCAGCGGGACGCTCTACCATCTGAGCTACCCAGGAACTTAGAGGGCTTGGGTTGGAGTTGCCGGCTGGATTCGAACCAGCGTTACCGGATTTGCAGTCCGGCGCCTCGCCTCTTGGCTACGGCAACATCCAAGGCATTTGAAAAAAAGAGCGAATAATGTCTCATTAGTATAGCATCTCCAAAATAAAAAATCAAGATTTTATTTTTTATGAACGATGGAAATAAAAAAAACCCCACATGACGCAGTATGCGCCAAGGGGGCTCTGATATGATAGCGGGCAAGTTAGTGCCAAACGGGTAATCATTCCAAGATAACCGTCTGACTCCGGCCCGCCAGAAAAGAACAATGTAGCACCACGGACAAGTTAGTGCCGCAGGGGAACATCGCAGGTAACCCTACGACTCCGGCCCGTGGTGCTACAATCCTACCGCATTGCGAAGTCGGAAATCAACTCCGGGGTCGCCGTGTCGAATCCGACAACATCGAACATCCCTGAATCGTCCGGATCGGCGATGGAAAAGCCGTTCGCAACCATGCCGACTACGACGAGCTTCGCCGGGATACCCGTCTTGCGACGATACTCGCGAAGTGCCTGCGCCGGATGGATATCCCCGGCCCAAGTTTCGGAGTCGGTATACACCACGAAGGTGTCCACCGGGATTTCCCGATCAAGCGCGTAACGCATGGGCAGGCTGCAGTCCGTACCGCCGAAACCGTACTTTCCATTGACTCTGCCCTGCCCGTACGACTCGATGAGGCGCACGACGTCGTCCAAACGCTGCTTTGGCGAAATCGGAAGAACAGACACTGCCAGCTCCAGATTCTCCCGGCTCCTGCCCGGAAACCTAACCGTATCACTACCAACGGCCGTGAAGCCGGTGATGATATGATTTGGCTCGGTTGCCGCGGTGATAAGCGACATGGCAGCCGCTCCTCTACGAGGCGTCAGCCCCGGAATCCCGGCGATCTCGCTTCCGGCCATGGACCTTGAAAGATCCAGGCACAACATGAATCGCTTGCCGGTCGGAGTTATGTTACCGAAGGCGAGATGAAACGTGTTATCAAGAGCATCGGCAATCTGTCCGACCGGATCCCACGAGAGATCCCCGCGGGCGCCATGGCCCTCGCTATAGGTCGTAAGTGCCGCGAGAACAGCAACCGGATGAACGCGAGCCTCGCGAATACTCTCGCCATCGGAAAGCCGTTCAACAGCGATACGCACGGCGTCAGACAGAGGGCTAAGAAGCCCATTTGCCGTCATACGTCCGAGATTGCGGATCAGCGCGGTCGGCAGAAGATCGAGAAGTAAAGCCCTCCAGATCTTTTTCTCTCCCAGAAATTCCGTCGGGATCATCTCCCACGAAAGATTGGGGTTGGCACCGATGAGCCGCACCACTTCCTCGGCATCCTTCGCCTGCTGGACCGCTTCAAACGCGGAGATGATCGGAGGTAGGAGCGATCGGTCGATCGCTTCGTACTTTTTCACGACCATCGGGCCATCCTTGCGTTCCCGCCGCGAAACTTCCCGCTCGCCCATGCTTTCACTCGCCACAACCCACCGAAACAGCGCGTTGTGAGCAGGGGTAGCCGGCTTGGGATGCGCGAGCCGCAACAGATCGCGATGCGACCAACCATTCCGTTGGCGATACTTCACGAATTGGTACGCCAATTGCTTGACGTCCTTCTCGTTAAACCACTTACAGACAGCGCGGGACAACCCCCGACCCCATCCCTTGAATCCCTGGATATGCTCCAGAAACATGAAGAAGGGAGTGCTGAAACGAGCTACCTTCGACAGCGCGTTAAACGCTGCCGCCTTGGTCTTCGCATCACCCATGCCGGCCGCCATCACGAGGGCGAAAATCGCCGGATCATTTTTGGGCGCACGGCCCGCTTCGCTGATCTCGACAATCCGCTTCACGACACGTTCGCCGTCAGCCTTGATGCAACGCACCACCGCCTCGGCGTTCTTGATCGTGAGTTCCTGTTCAGAAGCATAGTAACTTCCGCCTTCGGTACCCAGAATGAGGAAGCGGTCAAGCCGCGTCCAATCATTCACCGCCCATACGAATCCCCCCGAAGAATTCTCAACCTGATCCGTTCCCGGAATCGCTTGAGACTGCGAGGTCTCCTTGGTCTGGAAATACTGCGAAAACGGTACGCTCATTGTATCTCCTTTCAGACAAGTTTACCGCCCGGCGCTATGCCGAGCGGTTCGGCCCGAAAGTTCGGTCCGTTGGTTGACGAAGATGGCAGACAAGTTAGTGCCGCAGGGGTAATATCTCACCAATAGATAACCCTGCAACTCCGGCCCGCCATTGTGAAAAGCGCTATAGAGCACCACGGACAAGCTAGTGCCAAACGGGTAATCATTCCAAGATAACCGTCTGACTCCGGCCCGTGGAAACCTTAATTTCAAAGAGTAAATCAGCTAATCACGAGCTATCCCATGATTATATATCTATTATAGCAAATAATACTATATGTGTCAAGGGCCTCTAAAACCATGAAAAAAAACCGCTGATACCATCAAGCGGTTTCGAAAAATCACTATACTCTTTCTGTTTTAAGACGCTGAACGATGGGCAGATCCGCGGGTACAAATTCATACTTATCCAACTCTTCCGGCCGTACCCATTGCATTTCCGAATGCATGGGCCGCAATTCCGGCTCACCATCAGCAATACGGCAAAGGAAGCTATGCAGACGAAAACGAGCGCCATCTTTTTTATCAACATAATCCACCAATTCAAACTTCCGTACCACTACAACATCTATTCCAAATTCCTCCTGCATTTCCCGAACCACGCAATCCATGGGGGTTTCTTCCGACTCAACTCCCCCGCCGGGAAATTCCCACAAACCCGAAAAAGAATCACCATCTTTCCGCCGGGCAATAAAAACGGTATCTCCGCGTATGATAATTGCGACCCCCACTTCAATAGGCAAATCCATCATATCCTCCTTATATATATGTACTGCAATAAGCATATGATATATTGCGTATTATTTCAAGCAAAAAAGAAAAAACGGGGCATGCCCCGTTTCAAAACGACTATTTTCTCAACAGCATCCGAACAAAGCTTCTGCACCATCTGAATAGTTTTAAAATTTCTTCAATCGTAATTGTAATTACATTCTCAACGATCGAAAAGATGCAATCAATTCCTGCCGCGAGATGCGCCTTGATGCGATGGCGCCCGTCGCGGACCACATACGTACCATCGCCAAGCGCATGCACCCTGATGGGCGGAAGGTCGCGCCCCGCCTCAACCAGACGCCGCAACTCCTCAACGCGCTTCTCCGAAACCCCCCTTCGCTTTTTCTCGGAAAAGCGGAGAGACCCGATAGAAAGCAAAACTGCCTGTGCCATTTCTTATCCTCCGTTCTATGCCAAGAAATTAATCGTATGGTAGCATTTTCTAACACGTATTGCAAGACATATAACAAAAACCGCTCCGGCCGAGGCCGAGGCGGTTTTCTTCTATTTCAAATTTTTTTACACAATAATCACGTTGCCGGAGAGCAGAACCTGATGCAGATACAAAGCGCCACCGATAAGAAGAATCAGAAATGACGCGTATGCCATGTGACGCGGATGCTGTTTTTTGATTTCAACAAAGACATCCAGAGCGAGCGCCAAAAATACTAAGGCACCCAGCAGCATATAAATGTAATCAACCGAGGCCGCGGGAGACGAGAAGAATCGATTATACCACGCGGCTTGCGGAAGATACTTCGTAGCGGGTACCGCAACCTCTTCCTCTTCCGGCTCGTCAAGATTTCTTACCGCGACAAACAGGCTGTCTTCGGTAATCACTTCAACATTCGCGGGCGCTACTTCGGGTGCCGGCGCCGAAACAACAGGAGTAGGTGTCGGAACCGGAGCAGGAGCGGGTTTCGGCGAAACAACCACCGGCACTACGGATGACGTCGGCTGCTTCGCGGGTTTTCCAAAAAGCTGTACCACAAAAATCGTCTCCTGCCCCTGATACAAGCCCTTTGCCGCCGCAATACCGATTTCGGTAAATTTGCCGTTTAAAATATTCGCGCGATGCCCGGGCGAATTCATCCACGCACGCTCAACATCAATTGAATCGGAAAACTGCACCGCGAGATTCTCCCCCGCGGTTGTGAAGCGATACCCCGCTTCGCGAAACCAATACCAGGGCGTCTTGCCCTCGGGAGACACATGCGCGAAATAGCTTTTTTCTGCCATATCGTTTGCTTTGCGCCGGGCCGCGTCCTGCAAAGTTATATTAACCAATAAAGGCGACAGGCCGTTTTGCGCGCGGTCAACATTCGTCAAATCCGTAAGTACGCCCGGAAGAATCGCGGAGAAATACGGAATACGCGTCAGAACATCCGAATAAATAAGCGGTACAAAAAAGAGCAGCACAATGATAGTTGCGAGCATCAGAACATTTTCTTCATGAAAAAAATGAGGGCGGAAACTGTTCCCCTCGTGCGGAATAAGGTATTTTTTAAGCATCATTTTCATACCTCCATTATAGCATAAAAATAACAAAAAAGCAAGCTTTTTTGTTCCGCAAAACCTACCCACCAACCCGTATTTCATACCCGCGCGGCAACGTTGCCCGTGACCGTAAAATAGCAGGATTCAATTCCTCGGCCGATGCCGCGTCCATGCGATGCCGCCGGGAAATTGTATGCAACGTATCCAGAGATTTTGTTTTCACATGGCGAAATTGAAGGGTTTTCCCCTGCTTCGCAAACGCATCGCTACCCTCAACAATATCGGCGATCGCGTCAAATCTCGGATAAAACCCGACATTCTCAGCAAAACCCCGCATCACGCGATAAAAAATATTTCTTTTCTCATCTTCGCCTTGTATATCAATCCGCACGCGCTTCCCCACGCGCAATGCCGCTTTCGAACCGTCCTCTTGTATTATTTGTCTTGTATGAACGCCATATCGCTTTGCGATACTTTCTTTTGATTCATACCGACGTACACGATGCCGGAATTGATTCTGTTGTATAGCGTCACGCAAAGACGTAATCTCTCCGCTTAAAAACGAAAGGAATCCTTCGTATGTTATTGTTTCTTTTTTTGCTTTTGCTTTATCGGCATAGTGTGAAACAAAACTTCCGTTATAACCGGATACGGCTAGCCGCCAATCGCCGGTACGCGCGTAAAAATCTTTAAGAATGCGCGCCGCGGCATCAGCGCTTTTAACCGGATCGCGCCGTTCATCAATCACCAACGGCTTCATAAATAAACCGTAGCCCCGCGCGGTTTCCGGCATAATCTGAAACGGACCGCCGGCACCCTTACGAGACTTTGCGTTCGGATTAAAATCGGATTCCGCGAGCGCTAAATAGCGGAGCCGTTCCGGAATGGCGTGTTTTTGAAATGCTTGATGAATATACGGATCCCATTCGCTCATCCGTTCAACACCCTTCTGCAAGCCCTCCTGAAGCCGGCCGTGGTCATTCGGGTTGGTATACCGCAGACGCCAGTATTCTTTAAGTTGTTTCATGCGCTCCGGATTCAACTCAATACGGCGCGCGTCATAATTTAAAATAGTACGTATTGCTTCGGGTTCTATATCCAATACTTCTTCACTGTTTTCGGTCGAAACCCCTGTCTCAAGCCATTCAATAAGGTCATCCACATACGAAGAACCCGTTTTTACCAATTTCTCCGCGGCATGCGCGCCAAAAATTCCACCCATAACTAACCCCGCATTTTTTAAAAATTCCCGGCGAGTTATACCATTGTCTTTTTTTACATGCTCCGCACCACCCCCCGTATCGGATTGCGGTTTTCCAAATTGTTCAAATCCTTTTTTCACACCTCCATGATACCATATATTTTTAGCAAAATCGATGCCCCGCTATTTCCTTCCCGCACCCTTATTTTTCCACATGTTCTCATTCGCGCGAATGAGAACATGTGGAAATAAAAAAAATTACGCGAAAAAAACTATTTCAAAAGTTTTAATAACGCGTCAAGAAAATGATGTTCTCCGATATTCAGCCGATAAAAAATATAGCGGCTCTCACGCCGAAATACCACCACATCAAGCTTGTCCAGCAACACCAGATGCTTTGAGGTGGATGTGTGGGATAATTTTATTGCTCCCGCAATCTCCTCAACAGTAGCTTCGTGCTTTTTTAGCAAATATAAAATGATGCCAAAACGCTTTGGGTTTCCCAACGCCCGAAAAATTTTGTCGTATGTCTTCATGCGCACATCATACACACCCAAATAGTCCTGTGTCAATATGTGCTCATTCGCGCGAATGAGAATATGAGAAAATAGGAGCTTGTGCGAAAAGAGGAAAAGAGAAAATGGAACGCCATCTCACGAACAACGGCTTTCTCGTCCTGAAATTTTTCCTGCATATTTCCAAAGCGGAACAAAAAAAGAGATTCACGAAACGAATCGCCAAGCGCGAGAAAAACTGGAAGTTCTCCCTTGAAGACATCAAAAAACGCGCGCAGTGGAAAACATATATGAGGGTCTATGAGGACGTGTTCGAACACACCAGCACCGAATACGCTCCGTGGCAGATTGTACCGGCAGACCACAAGTGGTTTGCGCGCGCGCTCATAACCAACGCAATCGTAGAACAACTCAAGGCTCTGAATCTCGAATACCCGACAATCAACCGTGAAAACCGGAACGACTTTTTGGAAGCCAAGGTGCTCCTCAAAAGCGAAAAGGGGAAATAGCGAAATCTTGCAAACCCCTTCATCAAAAAGACTCCTGCGCCGCGCAGGAGTTTTAACATACCCTAAAGACAAAACCCTGAACCCTATCCGCTTCTTTTGGCGCGGGAGCGAGATAGCGCGGTAAGATTCTGTTTTCTCAAACGGACCGAAACAGGAGTAATTTCCAAATACTCATCATCCGCCATGATTTCAAGCCCGCGCTCAATGGTAAGCGAGAAAGGCGGTACCAAGGTAATCGCCTCATCCGACCCCGACGCACGCATGTTCGTAAGCTGTTTTCCTTTTGTCGGATTTACAGACATCTCATCCCCCTTTGCGGTATTGCCGATAACCTGCCCTTCATATACTTCCGTGGCAGGGCCGATATACATCACTCCCCTATCCTGCAAATTCCACAGCGCGTAGCCGAGCGCTTTCCCCGTAATCATTGAAATCATGGAGCCCGTGGGGCGCTTGCTGATTTCCCCCGCATGGGGTCGAAAACCGATGAAACGCGACGCCAAAATGCCATTGCCCTTCGTATCAATAATAAACTGATTGCGATATCCGAGAAGCCCCCGTGTCGGCCCTTCAAAGGTAAGGCGCGCAACCCCATCGCGAAGGTGTAAATTCTGCAAGACGCACGCGCGACTCCCGAGGCGTTCAATAATAACTCCCTGAAATTCTTCGGGTGAATCCACAATCACCTCTTCAAAGGGTTCAAGTTTTTTTCCATCTTCTTCACGGATAATAACCTGCGGCTGTGATACCTGAAGTTCATACCCCTCACGACGCATATTTTCAAGAAGAATCGCGATGTGCAGCTCGCCCCTGCCGAAAACCCGAAAGCTGTCAGTTGACGAAAAATCAACGCGAAGGCCGACATTCACTTCAAGCTCGCGCGTCATGCGCTCACGAAGCTGTCGCGAAGTAACAAATTTTCCTTCGCGCCCCGCGAAGGGAGAATTATTCACAAGAAAATTGAGCGCAATCGTCGGCTCATCAACCGCGATTGCGGGAAGCGGAATTGCATCGGCATTGATCGTAACGGTCTCCCCGATATCAATATCCGGAAGCCCTGCCACCATCACAATATCGCCGGCTCCGGCACTTTCCACTTCAATTTTCTGCAAACCCTTAAACGTAAAAACTTTAATAATTTTTCCCGAACGGGTAGTGCCGTCCGGTTTTTTTACATACACTTGTTTATTCGGAGCAACTGCGCCCTCATACACCCTCGCGATAGCAAGACGCCCCAAAAAATTATCATACGCAAGATTAAAAGGCTGAAGGCGAAGCGGAGCATCCGGCACGGCTGACGCGGGAGGCACGTGCTTCAAAATTGTTTCCAGAAGCGGAGTAAGGTCTTGTGATTCATCGGAGAGTGCCAGTTTCGCGATACCCGCTCTGCCATTCGCGTATACCACCGGAAAATCCGCCTGTGCATCACTCGCGCCAAGCGTCAAAAAAAGCTCAAGCACCTGTTCCTCGCACCGCGCGGGATTGGCCGCTTGTTTATCAATTTTATTGATGACCACAATCGGCTTCAGGCCCAATTCCAAAGATTTTTTCAACACGAAACGCGTCTGCGGCATCGGCCCTTCCTGCGCGTCCACTACAAGCAGAACCGAATCAATAGAGCGCAACACCCGTTCAACTTCGGAACCGAAATCCGCGTGCCCCGGAGTATCCACGATATTTATTTTAGTCATTGCTCGCCCTGAGCTTGCCAAGGGATAAAAAATTGCCGCGTTTTTTGAATAAATGGTAATGCCGCGCTCAAGTTCAAGCGCGTTTGAATCCATGGACACCCCTTCCTCGGCAACGCCGGTCTGGCGCATAAGTGCGTCGGTAAGCGTTGTCTTTCCATGATCGACATGAGCAATAATGGCTATATTTCTAATTTCCATATTAATTTTTCATTGCCTAACATAAAAAAGGGCCGTTCCGGCCCGTACACCGCCCTTTATCGATATAATGTTTAATCTTTTTCTTTTTCAACCAAATGATCCGGAACTGTGTACCATGTTTTATCGGTTCCTACCTTCTTCCGAAACTCGCGAAACAGCGAATTCGTGCGGTCTGAAACAACAACAGACCGGAACGACTGCCGTAATTCGTGTTCCAAATTTTCCAATATAATTCCTAAATTAATTCGTGCCATACCCCGTTAGAAGTCTGCCGTAATTTGGCTGAAATGATAACCAAATACAGATGACTCCTTGTGTTAGCCCCGTTTATCCAACGCACATAACATTTTTATAAAAATGTTATGCCGAGGACTTCTAACGGGGCATACAAACAATGTAGCATAGCGCTTCTTTTTAGTCAAACAAAAATGCCCCGGCCGAAACCGGGGCATTTTTGTTATATTACACTCGGTTCACATTTGTCGCGTTCGGTCCTTTCGGACTTTCCGTCACTTCAAACGTCACCTTGTCGCCTTCCTTGAGATCTTTGAACTCAACAATTTACAGCTCGTTTGAGTGGAAAAAGAGATCTTTTTCATCTCCATCGCGCTTGATGAATCCAAACCCCCGATCAGCAACAAGTCGAGCAATAGTTCCTTCTTGCATGGGTTATCAAAAAATAATCAAATAAAACTTCAAATTAACAACACTGATTCGGCGGGAAAACTCGACACTATTTCCCGCAAAACCTCAATTTGAATATAGTCATCTTAGCATAAGCAAAATATGGTGTCAACCCCGTTAGAAGTCCATCCAAGGCTTTCTTGAAAGAAAACATGGAGGCGAAGTCCCGTTAGAAAATTTATACACATCGTGATAGTTATCATCATGATAATTTTCAAAATAATCTTTTTGATATAATCGAGACTCATGTAAATTTTCTAACGGGACGAAGCCGACTTACGTCTTTGTTATTCTTTAAACCGCGAGGCTTTCTTAGACTTCTAACGGGGTCAACCAAAATACTACTTGGCATATTCTTTATATACCTTCCCCGCTTTTTTGACGGATGGAGTCAAAACAACTCCGGTTTCCTCCCAACTGACAGGGCACACCTTGCCCGGATGGCTTCGCACAAAATGAAGCGCTTTTAATTTCCGCAAAATTTCGCCCGCACTCCGTCCGATGGAATCCGAAACGAGATCTGCGGCGCGCAAAATCCCATCGGGGTCAATAATGAACGCCGCACGCTGGGCCATGCCATTTTCCTCGTCATAAATCCCAAGCTCACGCGAAAGCTTTCCGTTGTGGTCAGCCGCCATCGGATACCGCACGCCCCTCAGGAGCGCCTCAACTTCAAGCCACGCCTTGTGCGTATACACGGTATCGGTGCTTACCGAAACGACCTCGGCTTCCAATTTTTTAAATTCAGAATACAGACGGTTCATATCCGCGAGTTCCGTGGGACAGACAAACGTAAAGTCGGCAGGGTAAAACAAAAACACCGCCCATTTTCCCAGCAGATCTTTTGACGAAAAACGCGCCACATCGTCTTTTTCCGGCACATACACTTCAAGCGAAAAATCAGGAAATTTTTGGTCAATAGAAAACATACGTAAAAAGAAAATTACTTCATATTCCGAATTACGCTCATTGCGGTGTCGTGTTGGGCTTTCATGATATTACTCAAGAGCTGAAGTATTTGCGCTTGATACTGTATTTTATTTTGCAAATCTATATTCGCAAGCTCGGCATTATCTTCCGATTCACGAACCTGTGTTTGCATGGTTTGTGTAACGCCCCCCAATTCTTTCTCAACGCTCTCTTGAATTTTGAGAGCGCCCACGGGTTCGCTGAAAAAAATACGAAGCCATGGAAAACGCACCTTCACGCGCGATTCCGCGTCAACGTCAACGCGGGCCACAAGCGACGCATTGAAGATGCCGAACAGCTTCGCGGGCATGCGATACGAAAACTGCACGCCCTCCTCGCCTATCGTAACCGACTCAACATTTTCGTCTCGCACCAAAACACCCCGCGCGAAATTTTCCAAATCCTGCCCTGACCGAACTTGTGCGTGCGTTTTTACCGTCGCAAGAAATTCCTCTTTTTGCTTCGGGTCCCATCCGCGCACCTGAACTTTTTTTACAACAACGGACAACGAAATTCGCTCAGAAGAAACCGTGTTGATATTCACGGGCGCGCGCGCATCAGGTTGAACAGATTCGTTTGAAACGGCGGAATCCGATTCTCGCGTTACGTCGCCACCCACCGCCTCCGTTGCTCTTTGAATAAAATCTAAATTTGATTCATTATTTTGAAAAACAGCGCTTCCCTCCGCGGGCGTCAAAAATGATGTCCACTCAGCGATTCCGTCCCGCGATTCCTTCCCGCATCCCCAATGATACCCGCCGGTCGGATTGCACATCATTGAATACCCCGTGGGGCATGCAAGCGCCGGTTTTGCCTGGTCATCGCAATTTGTCCGCGCGTCTGCCAAATAAAACATGGAAAAAACCGCGAACAATACTATAAAAAATATGAGTATTTTATTCATAAAAACTATGCACCGCCGCTAACAATGACAATCCTCTTTTTGCCAATATCCTGTTTTTTTCAACACGCCATCTTGTTCTGCATAAAAAGTCATCCTATGCAGAGGCGGATAATATGCGTGGATAGTTACCGCCAGGGTCAATTCTTTTTTACCGGATACCACATGAATATAAGGCGATTCAATCGTCGCGGTAGAGCCCTGCTGAAGATCGCGGTTGACAACCTGATACTCCAAAACAGAATTATCCCTCCCCCACTGCCGAGAATCAATGGCATACATTTTTTCGGTAATCGTATTCTGAAAAACATGAAAAGCGGCCTCTGAAGACATGTGGTCATGAATGTCTGTTTCTTCGGCCTTCTGTTCTTCTGGCATACCCCGCCAACCGAGAATCCAAATATCGGGAGTTTTCCCATCTCTACCCTCGTACACTTTGATAGCAGGACGAGAAACATATTTCTCCGGATTCCCACAAAGTTTAGTAATCGCCATAACCCGATCCCGCATGGCAGTCCCGATATACTGAACCAAACCCCCAAGGAGCTCACGATTAAATTCGCTCCCCTCCGGAATATGCTCGCTTACCCATTGGTCAATGCCGCTTTTAAGAAACTCAACGCACTGCTCCCGTTCCCGTTGTTCTTCCGGCGCCAAATTTTCCTGAACATCTTCATCCCCCGTTGATACGGAAAATTCATGAGATGTTCCTCGTATTATTTCTGAACACATAACGAATTAATTTAGGGGTTTTCCGATAAATACAATATAACAAAATACCCGAAAATACACAACGCCGACAACACGAGGTCCCAAAACGTATCCCGCACCAAAAAGCTATACGAAGATCTCATCCATAACAAAAAAACCGCATCGGACCCGCTTCGCTCTCGCTTCAGCGAGGCGAGCAAAACCGTGCGGCTAAATATGTTTATCGCCTGCCGTATCTCCGCTCCCATTCGTCCAATAATGATTCAACCAAAGCAATATCCTCTATGGCATTTCCCATACAACTGGAAGCACCCGGCGATGGCGTCACGTTAAAAATACCGAACTCCCCGACAAATTTTCCGATTCCCATCTCGAGCTCTCGAGTAACAAGGTTCAACAACTGGGGGCGGATACCGCCCATGCCCCTGCCGAAATGAAGGTCCCGCATCCGTATCGTTGGAATAATTTTTTTCGCAGCCCATCGCATAAAAAGATATTTTCCCAACCAGGGAATATTGTACAAGATGTTTTTTAACTCAAAGAGACGGAATCGCGCATCCAGAAGGATCCGGCATACCGTTCGCATATAGGCGCCCGGACTCACGAGTCCCATACGGATAAAATCAAGCAGGGTACTGAAATGATACCGCTCAAAAAACGGCAGGATAATGGTCGTAGGTCCGAGACGCGTCTCATGCTCGTTGTATACCGCACGATCCGCGTGGGGTGCCGCAAAAGGAATGTGGTCATCCTGAACCGTGTACACCTTGCCATTCAGAACTTTCCGAGGAATATAGTAGAAGCTTCCCGCCGCAGGAAGAATGGCATACTCCAGCGCTTTCGGATGGCCGAGCTTTTGCGCGAATCCCAAACTATACGGCCCCGCGCATACTACAATCACCTTCGCGCGAAACGTTCCGCGATTCGTTGTAATAACATAGAGGCCGTCATCACCGCGAGTAATAGTACGCGCTTTCGTACGAAAGAACACATCAAATGTTTTTCCCAGCACCTCCGCTTCCTCTGCGGCTTCGCGCATAAACGATTGCGCCAATTGTTCGTAGTCAACCGCATACCCCATGCTGTAGAGTGCCACAATGCGTTTTTTTTCCTCTTCGTTTCTTCCCTCCATAACTTTTGGCTCAATCGCTCCAATTCTCTCTCCGCGAATAAATTCCAAATCGGGAAAATATGGTTTCAGCATTTCATAACGCGCTTCAAGCTTCTGCACCTCTTCAGGCGTAACCCCGATCACCATGCTTGGCATTTTCCGATACACGCCCTTGCCCCGCGTCACGAGATACTCAATAAGCTGGTCCGAGCGCCGCTTCATCTCAAGAGCTTTTACGAAAGGAAAATTTGTTTCCTTCGCGCCCTGATGCAGCGTTTCCGCATTCGCAAGGACATTTGAACTAACCTGCGCTACCGCCGCATATTTTTCCAAAAGCACGAAGCTTTGAATTTCTGGTGAACGCGATGCCTCAAAAGCTACGGCGCATCCAACCACTCCTCCGCCCATTATCGCAAAATCATATATCGTATCATGCGCCATGGCCCTCTCCTTTTCTATTCACAAAGAACCGAAAACATCACAGAAATTCTATCACAATTTTTCTATTATGTCAAACAAAAATCGCTCCGACATCGGTCGGAGCGGAAACAAGCGAATATTAATCCTCTAGAAATTCTTTTATAACCGCTTTGGCGTATCGCGGGTCAAGGTTTGCCTCAACCGCCCATTCTCCGAATTTACCAAGAGATTCAAGCGGCCAATCGGATGCAAGCATATAAGCGGTGAATGCTTTCCAGTCGCTACCCGCGCCCGCCTTTCCCACCGGACCGAAATGAACCTCACGGAACATACCGGGTTTTTTTGCCCCGCCAGACGGCTGCGGACACTTCCCTTCTGCGACCTGTCGCTTCATCCATACCTGAAATTCGCGATTCCATGTATTAGCAATACCAACAACGGCAGCACGCCTAATCCATTCCGCATCTGAAAGTGGAGAATTTGCTAATTTAAATTTTAAAAGTTCCTTAGGACGGGAAAAGTCAACATCAGACATGTCAATAAAATCTGTGGAGCTTACCGGAATAATACTCCTTGGAGTTTTTCGCGGAGTGCCTTCCACGTCTTCCATGTTTTCCCTCCTTCTCAAAAAGAACACTCAAAATACATCAGGATATTTTTGGGATATGCCGAATGCGATGATGAGGACGCCGCTCACTCGGCATTTCATCAAAACAGATCACGCTGATATTACCATCCACTTCAAGCACCGCGTATTTCACATCAGACACGCTTGCGACACCGTGTTCCCGCAATGCTCCCTTAAGAAACTCATTCGTAATTTTTTCTTTTTCAAGGTTCTTGGACACCATCTTCCCGTTACTAATGAGGAGTGTGGGCGATCCTTCCACAAGCTGCTGAATTTTTTTGCTGCGCCACATACAATGCGCAACAATCATATTAACGCCGATAAGCGTTCCTGCGGCAGTAATTCCGCCGACAAGCGATGTATCCGGTCCGACCATGGCATTTTGAACCGCATTCGAAATAAGGAGCAGAAGAACGAAATCAAGCAGCGTCATCTGCCCGACTTCCCGCTTCCCAGATAACCGAAGCCCGATAAGGATAACCGCATACACGATAACTACACGCAACACAATGTTCAAAATAATCGGAAACGAAGTGGTCATAGCAACTCTCCTCCGATACACAAAAAAACAACTAAAAATATAGTACCATATCTTTTACTACTTTGTCAAACAAAAAACCGCAGGGCGACAAAACCGTGCGGATAATGCGTAACTGCATCTTACGATGATGCCGTTTTGATATCCTGCTTCTCAGTAAGAAGCGTGCGACAAAGAAATTCTCCCTGGAGAGGGCTGAGGTTAAACTGCCGCGATGCCCTGTCAATCAATTCCGCACGATTCGTCTCAGGATTTTCTTCAAAGCGTTCGTGAATCCAGGACAGCGCCTTCCGAACAACCGATTCGTCCATGGTTCTCCTACCCCTACATAAACGCGCGAAAGAACCGACAATAAATATAGCGCATCCCAATAATCTTGTCAATTCTATCGCCGAACAAAAAACAACCCCGCACAAAGCGGGGTTGTTTTTTGTCGCTTATCTTATCTACGGAATCCGTTACGGTAGCGTTACAAAACTTTGTTCGGAAGATAGCGCGGTATTATTCGCCGCGTCTTTTGATTCCGCGACGTAATAATACGTAGTGCTTGCGGAAAGACCAATCAGATTCAACGAATGGCTTGTTACCAGCGAGGCATCCGATATCGAACTCGCACTTCCCAGAACCAACGGCGTTACCGTTCCGTAATACACCTTGCTCGTTGCCGATTCATTCGTGGTCCAGCCGACGGTTGCGATGGTTGAACCGATACCGGAGCTTGTAACGGATGAAATCACGGGCGCCGTCGTATCGGGAGGTACGGGAAGCGTGACAAACGAATGCTCGCTTGACGTTGCAATATTACCCGAAGCATCCTGCGATTCAACCACAAAATAATACGTGGTGCTTGCGGAAAGTCCGGAGAGCGCCGATGAGTGCGCCGTAACAAGCGTTGCGTCAGAAACCGACGCGGCCGAGGCAAGATTCAAAGGAGATGCAACACCATAATACACCTTGCTTTTTGCGGATTCGTTTGTGGTCCACGTAATCGTAACACCCGCAAGAGTAATGCCCGTAGCGCTCACAGAAGTGATTGAGGGTGCGGTCATATCGGGAGTCGTCGTGGCGGAGGGCGGAAGTTTCTTTTCAATGCCGGGCGGAAGTTTCTGGCACGGAGGTACAATAGGGCGCTCACCGTCATGTTTTCTTAACCAGCCCGGAGCAATAAGGTGGCCCGGAGGAACAATCGCGCACGGCCTCTTTCCCTTATTATCGTTATTGTTGTCCTCATCCTCGTCATCATCGTCATCTTCTTCACCGAGAGGATGCTCGTCTAAATTTTTATTCAATTTCTCTAGGGTCTTCGGACCAACATTGCCAGCCTGCCCCAACCCGTGTTTCTTCTGAAAACGCTTGACCGCATCAGCGGTGAGACGGCCAAAATATCCGGTTATAAATCCTTCGGGATACACCGTGCCATCCGCGGCTAAAACCGCCTGCAAAAGTTTGACGTCATCCCCGCTCATGCCTTGGCGAAGCTGCCTGATAAGTTTTAAGGTATCTTTCACCTCGCCAAGAGCTGTCTTTGCCGCGGTTTGCGCCGCTTTGAGCTCCTGAATTTTTACCTGCAACGCCTGAATTTGGCTCTGCAGTTGACTGATAAGATCACTCGCCGATTGATTTGTTTGCGCGAACACAAAAGCCGCGGGAATAACCATGGTTCCCACGAGTACAAGCGCCACACATGATGTCTTTAATTTATTCATATACTATGCATACTATTAAATTAACGAATAAATAATAATATAAGACCTTTATAATGTACGAAATAGGTAAAAAAACCTATTACTAAGCATTATAAAATATAAGACGACAAAAGCGCAATTTTCTTACAAACACGTATCCACATTCAGTTCTGTAAGAAAAAGGGCCTTTTGCCGTCATATATACTAACAAGGCACGCCAATGGTGGAACAAAACGACACATTCATTAAAGCATATGATGATTTTTCTGACGCAATTTTCCGCCATTGCTATTTTCGCGTAGGCAACCGGGAACTCGCGCGGGACCTTATGCAAGAGACATTCACCCGCACCTGGACGCATATCAGCGCGGAAAAACCACTACAAAACATCCGGGCGTTCCTCTATCGTGTCGCGACAAATCTCATCATTGACGAATCCCGCAAGAAAAAAACGAGTTCATTAGACGGGCTTCGCGAACAGGGCTTTGATCCGGGAGAAGATACGCGCGAAAAACTCACGGCGTCCGTGGATGCAAAAATCGTTTTGCGGGTTCTTGAAACCTTAAGCCCCGAATACCGCGCCGTCGTTACCATGCGCTACGTTGACGACTTCTCACCCAAAGAAATCGCGGAGGTTCTCGGCGAATCGGAAAATGCGGTATCGGTACGCCTGCACCGCGCCATACAAAAACTGCGGGAACAAAGTAACGAACCCACACATACTACATTGCTATGAAAAATATTTTTGAAACAATCGCAGATGAAGCAAAAAAAATACGCCTCTCGGCCGAAGAAAAATCGCGTACCCGAAACGCTGTACTTTTCTTTATGCGCAATAACCCGGTAAGAAAAATGGCCGCGTCCAGTCATACATGGCAAAGGTCTTATTCTTTTTTTAATATAATCCAAACTCTAAAACCTATGCCTATCGCACTTGTATTGGTACTCTTCATCGGCGGCGGCGTATCTTACGCGGCCGAATCGTCTCTCCCGGGAGACATATTATATCCGGTAAAAATAAATATGAATGAATCCGTCGGGGGGGTTCTTGCCGTCTCCGCAGAGGCCGATGTAGCATGGCAGACGCGCCTCATTGAACGGCGCCTGAACGAAGCGGAAGAACTTGCCGTCCGAGGTCGACTTGATACAGAAACGCGCGAGCAAATTGAATCAAATTTCAGCCGGCACGCTGAACGCGTCAAAATCCGCATTGCCGCGTTTGAGGAGAAAAAAGATTTTGACGGTGCGGCGGATGCAAGCTCCAATTTTGAAATATCGCTTCGCGTGCATGAGCGAATCCTCTCGCGCCTTGCGGATAATGAGGAAGAAACCCCGAATGAGGTTCTCCCGCTTGCCAAAAAAATAAAAAAGGAAACATCGCGCGCTATACGCTCCCGCGAAGACGCAGAAGCGAATATATCACTCAAAGCAAACGCGGAAGTACAGAATGCCGCGGAGGGCAAACGAAATGCGGCCGAAAACAAGATCGCCACGACCAAGCGCTCTATCGACGCGAAAAAAGTAACATTAGGAGCAACGGCAACTGCAGATGCGGAACTCCGCCTGAAAACCGCGGAAGAAACATTCGCGGAAGGAGAAGTGAAATTATCCGCCAAGGCCTACGCGGATGCGTTTATCCTCTTCCAGAAAACCATACGCATCGCGGAGGAGGCACGGCGCCTTGTTGAGGCCCGCGGAACCCTTGACCTTGATATTTACCTGAACGGCCGCGAGCGTCCAAACATTAAGGATGACGACGAAAAAGATACGAAC
This sequence comes from bacterium, assembly GCA_030649305.1. GTDB lineage: Bacteria > Patescibacteriota > Minisyncoccia > Sungbacterales > GWA2-42-14 > JAUSFV01. Next base: position 27,441 of record JAUSFV010000035.1, on the reverse strand, counting down.
GGCGAAAAACAAGAAGACAACGATACGGAAGACAACTCATCCGAAATAGAAATAGAAAGCGAATCTGAAACGAACGTTGATGCGGGAAAAGGATCAATCCGCGAGACAGGAGCAATAAAACTCCGCTTCGGATTTTAAAGCCCATTTAATACTAATGTATCAACTACTTCAGAATACCAAAAACCCTAATAATGTTAAAGCCCCCCTCGACGGGCTCAAGACAAGTCCTTAATTTCGGCCGTTTTGAAATAAAAAACATACGAAACCCGTTATCAAAAATAAATCGCATCCATGAGGATGCGAACTTCTTTCTATTTACAGCCCAAGTTTTTCCTGAGCAACCTCAACGAACCCAGCGAGCAAAACATCGCTAACCGCTTCATCAATTCTGCCCGCAACCGCGTGTTCTTTGGCGTCTTGTACCGCAGTAGCGATTGTTTTCCTAAAGCTTCTTCTAAAAATCGGCCTAAGAGATTTTTCTTTGAAAAGAGCGATACATTCTTCATTTGTTGGCCAGTCTGCTGCCATTTCTTTCCCCCTTTCAAATGCAAGTAAAGCGACTTAACTATAAAACATATCAAACTATTTTGTCAATAAAAAAGCCTCCGCAGAAGCACGAAGCTTCTCTGCGGAGGCACGACAACGCTACTTCTGAAAATCCCGGCGAATAACGATTTCCTTGATCTCCCAACTTTCTTTGGACTCAGTACGATATCCGGAGAAAAGATTCCCCACTTCCACATCTTCCGTCGTCACGATCCAGACGATACGACTCTCCTCGGTATCAGAAAATCTGACCTTAGAAAATTTTTCACTATCAAACCAAACATTGACCGATCCCGCGCTACCCTTCACCTGTTCATATACTACCGCAAATCCCTGAACCCAGTTGTTTCCGATACCAACCACCAATCTGATCGGCCGAGAAACCTCCTGTTGCGCCATGATCGTCATCACTCCTTTTTGAGAAGTTTTGGGTAATCCTGAAAGGACTTTACAAAAGTCCGCTTGTTATCATTATACATCAAAATAAATATTTAGTCAAATTCAATCCTGCGTTAAAAAAGTCCGAACTGCTTGTAAGCAAATCCGGACTGAATTGATTATACATACCCCAACGCGCGTTCAATCGCGGCATCCAGGTACCTGACGGCATAAATCAGAAAATCGTAAATAAAGTGAATCAAGATAGCAGCCGGAAGGCCGTATTGGAACATGATCCAAAAAAGAAACATGCCTCCGAACCAGCTGTTCACCCACCCAAACCATCCCTGATACTTATGTCCGTCGCGAAAGAACGCGTTCGTGGCAAGCATGGCAGCCCCAACCGCCCATCCCGTTTCATGAAAGATATACGGCTTAAGAGCATAAAGCGTTGTCCAATTCGCGATCGGCCCGAAAACATTCAAGTGGAACCATGACGGAATTCCGAAACCGAAAAATCCGAAGAAAAGAAAATTGCCAACCTTCACGGAAATAATGCCGCCAAGAAAAAATAACCAACGAAAGGTAATTTCTTCGATAACTCCCGCGAAAATACTGATCAGCGTTCCGCCAACCAAGATTCGCTCCGCGTGACGATTCGTATCTCGTTTATTGCGGGTGAAGAGCGCGAGAATAAGGGAAACGCCCGTTCCCCACGCAAAGATCGGCCAAGCGGTATACAACCACTCGCTAACCGTTCCCCGAACGCCCCAGAACTCAAAAAATCGGAATGGCACAGCCCACGGCCAAATCCACATGATGAACGGCAAGACGAAGATACTGCCTAAAATCTTGCTCCAAAATTTTTGACTCCACCTATTTTCTCCATTCTCTTCAAAAAGCATCTCGCCCTCCAATCATACTGAGGAGTTTTGATAAAAATGTGCCGTTATCATTATAGACATAATGATATATATTTATCAACTCCCCCCTCATGTTTGTATAAAAAAACCGCCACAGCTGAATGCCGTGGCGAAATTGAAATGTGCTGCGCTACATCATCAAAATGTACGAAGCAAAGAAATCCTTGTGGCTCAAGATGAGATATCCCGCGCCAAGGGCGATACATGAAATAACAAACCCCTTGAACGCGAAGCCGACTCTTCCCTCAGTCGGCACATCGCAAATTTTTTCCAGGAGATACAACCCAAAGAACGTACCGCCGATCTTCTGAAGCTCCGGGATAGCAAGCACCGACCCGAAAAAGAGCGCTGCAATACCGCCGACGATTATGGGAATCTGCCGGGAAATGTATCCCCGATGCTTCCCGTAGCCCTCATACGCAAGAATGAGAAGCCCCGTAAAGCCGACCAGGCTCCCGATGAGATAGGTTCCGTAAGAGAAAAGCTGGGCGTATGAATTCGTAATGCCCGAAATGCGAAAGGAGATGAAACCTACGAGAAGCACAAAGGCGGCTCCCGTTGCGCGATTCAGCGCGTCACGATCTTCAAATCCGATCACCGTCATAAAGGGATATGACCGGACAAAGAATCCAAGCGCCCCGAAAAGTGCCGCGACCGCGAAGAAACCGATGAGTTCGCTCTGATAGGCAACCGCAACGGCCGCCCACGTGACCGCAAGCATCATGCAATATCCCGCCTCATCCCGCTTCACATTGTGCAGTGCCGCGGACACAAGAATCATCGCCGCGAAACAAATGCATCCGGCAAACGCTATGAAAGCAGGGTCAACGCCAAGAGGAATCCTCTTTGCGAACAGCACGAGCCCTAATGAAACCGTATACCCACAAACCTCGTACACAACCGCGGGAATACGGACGAGATACAGAAGCCAGGCAAGAAACCCGACCGAACCCAGAATACCGGCGGTAAGCATAATGTTTCCAAAGGTCATGAGCCCGGCAAATTTTTGAAGCCCGGTAAGCTCGGGGCAGGCAGACGCAACTGCCGCAAACGCCGTACCCGCGAACCCAATAACCGAGAAAAGCAGAGCCAGAATAAGTGATCGCATACACGCCTCCTTATGTTGTTTTTGGATGGTACGAACCAAAATAAATATAGCGCATCATTATGCTATTTGTCAAGGTATTGGAACAATACGCGTCGCTGGGTGAATTTCCATCCAGCCGTGATGCGTATCAAGCACATACGATCCCTCCACGGTAACGCGGGTGCCGACCGGAGGAATTTTCATAAATTTATTAAAGCCCCTGCATGCTTCTTTCGCATTTTCCTGTGTAACTTTGCGCTGGCATATCGGCTCAACCACGAGATTTCCGCGCTGATTTTTACTATTTGCATCGTTGAGAAGATGGCGGTATGCGGGATCAAGCCGAAGTTCAACATGATAATCCCCGTCTTTTTCAACACGAATCTTCTGAATGACACCGGTCACCCGGATGCATGGGTCTTTTACTTCAAGACGACTCGGATGATACACATGATTCCAAAGCGTTGCGTCACACACCGGATTCACTTCCCGCAACTTTGACGACGTAGACAATCTCCCGCCGCGCCACAACATAAAAAGAAGTAGAACAAGGAGAAATCCTCCGACAAGAAAAATAACACGGGCAAAGACAGGAATCTTGAAACGAAACATTCTGCGGCACTCCTTCTTTTTTAAAATTTCGAAAAACTAAAACAAAAATAGCATGTTTTATACTATTTTGTCAAGAGCTTGTTTTCGGTTGCCGAACATAACCGAACAAAAAATAAAAAGGCGTACGGAGAATTTAGTTTTTTATTCTAAATTCTCGCGTACGCTTTCTGTTGATACTTTCTTTGAAAGAACTGATTTTGGAACGCCCGGAGGGATTCAAACCCCCGTCATCCTGATTCGTAGTCAGGCGCTCTGATTCACTGAGCTACGGGCGCCTAGTTTTTACATCCAAAAATTACTGGTACCGGAGAAGAGATTTGAACTCTCACGAATCGGATTCTAAGTCCGATGCCTCTGCCAAGTTGGGCTACTCCGGCGTTCAAACAGTAATCAGAAATTTGGTATCCGAGGAGAGATTCGAACTCTCACGTAACGGGTTTTAAGGCCGTTGCCTCTGCCGAATTGGGCTACTCGGACCCAACTTGATTTTTGGTGCAGGGAGATAGGCTTGAACCATCAACCGCCGGATTATCGGTCCGGTGCTCTACCAATTGAGCTATCCCTGCACCTCAATGTTCAGATTTGGTGGGTTGGGAAGGATTTGAACCTCCACGGGACGAAGCCCGACTGCGGGGTTACAGCCCGGTCCGTTGCTCTTTTCCGGCACCAACCCATACTCCAAATTTTGGAAGGCCCGGCAGGATTTGAACCTGCGACCTGAGGATTAGAAGTCCCCGGCTCTCATCCGCTGAGCTACGGGCCCCTTTCTTCATAAAAGGTTTTGTTAGAATTGGTATGGAGCACCCGGTCCGATTCGAACGGACGACCACCTGCTTACAAGGCAGGAGCTCTTCCAGCTGAGCTTACGGGTGCCCGCAACGAAAAATAATTTTTGGTGGAGACCGGTCGGATTTGAACCGACAACCCTCTGCTTGCAAGGCAGACGCTCTCCCATTTGAGCTACGGCCCCACACAAATCAAAAACAGATTTGGTCAGGGTGGCAAGATTTGAACTTGCGACCCCCTGCTCCCAAGGCAGGTGCTCTGCGCAAACTGAGCTACACCCTGACGGAATCATCAAAAAGAAGAGCTGGCTGAGCTACCATTACCCGACTCAGCAACATAATCGTATGAATCGGATTTATGGCTAATTTGCTTAATTTTCAAAAAACGTCAGACTATGCTAACATTAAGATTTCTTAATAAGAAGATGCTATGATTTTTATCTTTATGCAAGCGTATTTTAGAGTATAGCAAATTATTAAAATGAAGTCAAATCTAACTGACACATCTAAACGATGTTCGGAAGGGAGTGAAAGCGATAAAAATAAAACCGAGGTTTTTACGTCAGTTTTTTCTGCTATGCCCCGCTAGATGCATTGAGAACTCTGGATTGGGAAAAGACTTGAAATTGATTCCTGTACCAATGTAAAAACAAAAAGTGTGACAACGTGTCACACCAAATCTCAATCACACAAGAATCGTGTTAGAACTTATTTTTTGTTTTGCGATAAAAAGTTCTCATATGAAAATTCGTCATATGGATCAAATTGACCAATAAGCTTATCATCCTCATAAATTTCTACGCGCAAAGGGTAGTTCCAATCACCATCTAGCATCTCAGTAGGATCGTCTGAAGTGATTTCTACCCGAACATTTTTTGATAAAATTCTTTTTAAATTTTCTCCAATCTCTTGTTCTAATTTTTGAAACTCACGTAAACTTTCTTGTCTATCTAAAACGGACTTATTCCAGAGCTTACTATACAAAACATCAAGTTCTTCCTTTAGAACTTGAAAGTGCGGCTTTTTCTCTAGTCCTATAATACTTGGGTCGTGTTCCATAAAACAATTATACCAAAACGTTACATTCATTACAAACTCCACGGACTGGACGAAGTCAAAACCGCCTTAGTGGCGTTCACCGGACTTTCGCCGTTTACGTTTACAAGAAGTTGGTAGAACTCACCAAGGACATTCCTTAGTTTCAGTACCCGGCACAATTGCTTGCGTACCCCAAATAAGAGCGTGTTTCGCCCAATACGACCTACTCTCTGGCGTCTCGTCTTCACCACCGGGAATAGACGGGGTTAGTCTTCCAATATATGCCGTATACAAATTATATTCTTTGTCACCACTTTTCTGAAGTTCAAGAGTTATATATGGGGTTGGCTGTGGAGAACGATTTTTAACAAATGGCGTATACTTATTTCTACTGATCCTCTTCGCATATACAATATCATCTCCACTTTGTATTTCAAATAAATCCGTACTGCCAATTATTCTCCCCATATCTTTTTCAAAGCGTATAAGCTTTTCTTCGGGCTCAGAATCAGCGAGGGCTTCTACTACCAAAAAAAATAATTCAGGAGTATCCATAAAATGTGTTGCGGCATGCGAACCCAAAGAATCAAAATAAACAGCAAAACCGTTTTTTGTATTACCAATAAATTTTTTAAACATAGTTTAATTTTCTCCCTGTTTTATTGAACCAAAACAAAAATAACACACTTGGTGCTACTTTGTCAAATCCAAAGCAAAGAAAAACCGCAGGGCGAACCATGCGGGCTTACCTTACCAACCCGTAAAAACAAAAAATATTTATGAAACAATATCTTTACGATGCCCTTGAAAATGTTCAATAGTCCTCATAAGCAAATAAACAAGAAAGCCGCACCAAAGGAGAATTAAACTAAACACAATAGTGTGTTGCCATAAATGGGCGCTTCTTTCAATAAAAGATTCTGAGCTACTCTGCTCAATAAGCATGCCCCAATTATATCCGGGTATCAAGGCATATGCGATAACCTGGTTTTCTTTTTCAACGGGGTTAAATATGATCTCAGCTCCTGATTTTTTTACTTGCAAATCCTTAATGATCTGAGGCAAGTAAAAATCAGCAATCGCTCCCTGCGATAGAAACTGGGGATGCGCCACAATATGACCGTATTGATCAACAATAACCAAGGAATTTGTACCTATGGTTTTGCTCCACTCTTTAAAATGGTCAATCCGCATTTGAAATCCAACGATTCCGGCAACTCGTTGGTTCTCACCAATAATGGGCATAGCCATTGTCACAACATTATACTGCGGCTCCGGCGCTCTTTTATATACCTCGGAGAGATATGCGTATTGAGTACCCATTACGCCCTTATACCAGTCGCGGAACGCAAAATTTTTACCCATCACTTCCGGCGCCGGAGGATCAGAGGCAACAAATATACCCGATGAGTCAACTAAAAATACCTGACCGACAAACTCCTCCTTAAAACGAGGCTTAAAAAACTGCAAAAGATCAATTGCTTCATCCCATTTTTTTTTGGCTCACGAATTGCCGTATTTTAGGATGAGAAGCAAAAACGACAAGAAAATTCTGAACGGCGTCAAGCCTTTCATTAAGTATTGCTGCAGCAGAGACAGCAGAAACTTCTTGCTGCCGGAGCGTAAGCTCAGTAATATTTTTACCAAAAAGAATTGTATGATAGAAACTAAAAAATAAAATCGGCCCAAGAAAAACGAAGAAAACAAAACCGTAGAGCGCTTTTCTGCGACGGTTATCTTTCCAAACAATATGAGCCAACCAAGTGATGATTCGCGTAACCATATACGAAAGTATAATTTAACTCAATACTTAAATCCTCTCCTTTTTATTCTAACACTACCGCAAAAAACTACAAATCAACCCTATAAAAATACGCGGGCAAAAAACCCGCATATTTTCTTAGATTTCTCCAAGGATTATCGACTGTGCGAACTTGTATTATCGAGCAAAAACTACTCGAAAAGCCCTGATTGTAAATTTACTTTATCACTCTTTTGGCTTCATTCATTTTTGCTTATTTCATCGATGGATACAGCCGGCCCAGCAACACGGCCGGCGCATGCCTTCCGTAAGCTCCCTCTGCGCCCTCTCAATTCTACGGATCCTCGTCTCTGCTTGCTTGGCGGATTCAATCCAACAAATCCACTCATTGCGCGCGAGCGGCGTAATATCTTCCCATGCTGCTCGCGTCATTGGGGAAGAAGTAAGAGCCCTTCGTAAACCCCCACACCAAATTATGCCACACTATTTTCTATGCGTTTTTTCAGTTGCGTGAAAGCCCGGCTTCTTAACTTTAAATTGGACTCTCTAACACGGGCGTCTTTTTCAGATTTATACGCTTCATAATAAACGAGTTCGAATGGTCGTCGTGTTTTCGTCGAAAAAATCTTACCATCATTATGTTCTTTAAAACGCTTACGAAGGTCGTTCGTTGACCCAACATAAAGTTGCATATCTTTTTTACTTTTCAATACGTATACGTAAAACATAATTTGGTGTGGGGGTAAATCCGCCGGCACTCTATGTACCGCGTCGGTAACGATTTCCTTTTTCATAAATTTATTTTTGGTTACCTTGTGTCCGTACGGTCCAAGATTTTGAATCCGTCCATGACGGCTTCACAAAGAAAATCCTCCAATTGGCTCTGGTCTTCTTTTGTTTGAGCTTTATAAAGATACGCGTAGTAAAGCTGTTTTTGTTCCTGGCGGATGATAGCCGGAGCGAAGTTCGCGCTAAGGAGTATTGCGTTCATAAGCAAACGACCAACGCGGCCGTTGCCATCTCCGAATGGGTGAATCTGTTCAAACGTACTATGAATACCGGCAGACAAAGCAATAATATCTTTTGTTTTTTCAGTACTACGAGCCATAACTTCTGGCATGAGCTTGGGAACACTCAGGTAGTTTGCAGTTGGCAAATTAACACCGGTGATTCTGACTCCGTGACTGCGATATACGCCGGCGTCCGGACGAACGCCGTTCATGAGAATACTGTGGAGTTTAAGTACCAGAGCCTCGTCAACTTTTTCTTTTTTAACGATATGATCAAACAAATAATTCAAGGCCGTCTGGTGGTTTTTAGCTTCCAGTTGCTCGGTCAAGCTTTTATGAGACAAAGCAGCATTATCAAAAAGAATCGCGGCCGTGTCCGGCTCGGTAAGAGTGCTGCCCTCAATGCCGTTGCTGTGATAGGTGAGCTTCAAAATAAATTGATCGCGAATGTCTGGATTAGCTAAAATTTCATTTATAACGCTTTTATACTCTCCTGATTTTTGCTCCAGAGCTTGTTTTTTTGCCGTGAGTTGATCGGAAGGAATCGTTTTCTGTCCAGTCACTTCCAAAAAGAGCTCGTCAATTGAAGCCTGCATCTTTGGTCTGGGATTGGATTTGCCGGTCCACCAACTGTTGAAAGCGGCAAAAGACACGCCAAACCTTTCAGCCAGCTTGGTTTGGGTTAGCCCCAATGTTCTTTGAATTATCTCTAGTTTTTGACGTGTATTCATAATAAAAATGGATATTTACCATTTTACCAAACTTTATAAAGTTATGCAAAATGACGGAACTTTATAAAGTTAGTATTTTAGTATAAATGAAGCCCCCCAAAGAGAAAAGCAGAGCTTTTGGCTCTGCTCATCCCATATGGCTCCCCGGCCTGGATTCGAACCAGGAACCTTCTCGTTACACATAACCCACTACTTACGTAATGGCGTGGACTATATCTTTGCCTTAGCCTGATAAATATCGAGCCTTAGGCACTCTGGTATCTAGTCTCTACGGCGCCCCCGACATTAGGTCGGGGTTCCCACGGTGTTGCCTCTACAGAAGGGCACTTGCCCTGAGCCTGTCGAAGGGTTCACCGTTATCCCAGAGAGTTCATCCCTAAATTTCTTTAGGAAGCTGCAATTTTGCTTTACAGCGAGCCGCTCTACCGTTGAGCTACCGGGGAATAAAATATATTAAATTGTTTGCTCGGCGGTAGAGCGGCTCTGCTCGCCGCGCGCTACGCGCCCGCTCCGCGGTCATTCCGGGGCATAAACGGATGCGCTTGGCTTCGCCAATGCTCCCGATGCCCGCCAACGCTTAAACGCGTCGGCCCGTTGATTACCGGGGAATAATTTATCCTTCTTATTATAATGCAAAAAAACTAATACCGCAACAATCCGACAAACCTCCTAAAAAACATTCCAACATTCTGCAGAATGTTGGAATGTTTTTGTATCAATATTCTTCTAATTTTTTTAACAATTCGTGACCGCGGATTTTTTCCAAAACCTTTGCTTCAATTTGGCGGATGCGCTCGCGGGTTACCCCAAACTCCTTCCCCACTTCTTCAAGCGTATGCGTAATGCCATCTTCCAGCCCAAAGCGCATTTTCAAAATTTTCTGCTCCCGCGGAGAATACTCGCTAATAATCTGAATTACCTGCTCTTTCAGAATACGCCGTGCTGCCGCCTGCGACGGGGAAAGCGTCTTTTCATCCACGATAAATTCGCCAAGCGTTGAATCCTCATCATCCTCCCCCACGGGCGCCTCCAAGCTAACCGTATCCTGAGAAATTTTCATAATGTGATGCACTTTTTCAATATCTATACCAAGCTCCGCGGCAATTTCCGCGGGAAGCGGTTCTCTCCCCAAATCCTGCAAGAGGCGCCGCTTGATCTGTTGGAATTTTGAAATGGTTTCCACCATATGCACCGGAATCCGAATGGTGCGCGCTTGATCCGCAAGAGCGCGGGTAATGGCCTGGCGAATCCACCACGTGGCATACGTAGAAAACTTAAAACCACGTTTGTAATCAAATTTTTCTACGGCCTTAAATAATCCGAGGTTCCCTTCCTGAATTAAATCAAGAAACGACAAGTGGGCTGACCTCCCCACATAGCGCTTTGCGATGGATACAACAAGCCGAAGATTTGCCTGAGCCAGACGCTCGCGCGCGTCCTGGTCGCCCTTCTCAATCCGTTTTGCAAATTCCTTTTCTTCTTCGGCTTTGAGCAGAGGAATTTTTCCGATTTCGCGCAAATACATCTGCACCGAATCGGACGACTCGCCCACCTCAAGGTCTTTCGCGCGCCTTCCTTTTTTGCCTTTTGTTGCTACAAGCACCCCATCGGCAGGCACTTCAATCAGTTCTTTTGACTCAATAACTTCCACATTCGCTTTTTCAAAATGATCGTAAATATCTTCCAGAAGCGACACATTCTCCTCAATCGTCGGAAACGCGGTAAGAATTTCTGAATAGGTCACAAAACCGCGGTCTCTCCCCCGCTTAACAAGCCCCCCTATTTTTTTCTCCTGCTCGGCGAACGATTCTTTCTTTGATAGCTTTACCGGCGCGAGCCGTTTTACTTTCGGCTTTTGCTTCTTTACCTTTGCAGCTGATTTTTTTAATTTTGATTTCTTTTTCATATACAAAACGAATTACCGCTCATATCCCTAAAATAACATCCTTATAATCTCAAGTTTGTTGGTATATTATACATATGTTATAAAAATGCATTCATTTGCCGCGAGGTTTCTTGAAAATCCCGCACCAGACCGTCAAGATGCTCGGCCTCATGATTTCGCTCCGCGTCTTTGATTTTTTGCGACAACTCCGTGAGACGCCCCTTCATTTTTTCCTTATAGATCTCGCGCGCGCATAAAACAATTTCATCGTCTTTTTTCTCAACATTCTGAAACGCAACTTCCGCGCGAAACATCAAATCCTGCATCTCGCTCTCCGTCCCCTGCCCCGTTCCTACGCTCACCGGCTTCCCCGCTTTCAGCATCTCAAACAATGTGCCGTGAAATGCGCTTGCAAAAAATTCTTTTCCCATCGTGGGAGCTCCGGCAAGCAATGATGCTTTCTCGGGCCACATCAACAACGCCCCAACGAGCCGCGCTTCCAATTCCTCAATCCGGGTACGCCCGCGACTTTCAGCGGGGGTATCCGCAAACGGCGTATGCTCATCATTGCTCCGCACCGAAAACTTTGCAAGTTCTTTCCAGACGGATTCCTCGGGTACAGAGAGTTCACCCGAAAGCCGCCGCACCCAATGTGATTTTTCAATTTCATTTACAAGTATCGCAAGATGCGGAATTAATTCCCCCGCGATTGCCTTTTTGCCATCGGGATTTTTTATATCATATCGCGCGCACGCGGTTTCAAAATAATAATCCATCACAGGGCGGGCGCCCGCAACAATTTCTTCCCAGCGCGCGGGGTTTTTTACCACGATGTCTGCGGGGTCTTTCCCTTCTTCGGACGGAATCACGGCAACAAGGCGTTTGAAATCATGCGTTGTTGCCAAATCCAAACTTCGCTTTGCCGCACGCTCCCCTGCCGAATCCGAATCAAAAGAACTCACCAGGGTATCGGTAAGACGGCGGATCGCGCGAAGCTGATGGTCGGTTAGTGCTGTTCCCGAAACCGCGACGGTATTTGCAACACCTGCCTGATGCGACATCACGGCATCCATATATCCTTCAACCAGCACGCACGAATTTTTTTCGCGGATGGGCTGTTTTGCTTTATCAAACGCGTAAAGCACGCGTGACTTATTGTATATAGGAGTTTGCGGAGAGTTTATATATTTTGCTGCTATAGCAGCCGCAGAACTATGCTGATTCACCCCGTTAGATAGCCCTGCATCTAACGGGGCGAGCGCAGAATCGCGCAGACCCGTTTCTGCGTTGTTCTGCGTTTTTTCTGCGTGTGTCTGCGGTTCGAAAACACGGCCGCCGAACGCGATTACCCTTCCGTTCGCATCGCTGATAGGGAAAATAATACGACTGCGAAAACGATCATAATAGCCGGAGGTGCCGGATGCCGAATAAGGGGTGTCGGATTTTTTAATTGCGAGCCCCGCTTTTTCAATGTCATCCGCGCGAAAACCCTTTGCCACAAGATACTCCAACAAATTCCGCCAGCCCTCGGGGGCAAAGCCGATACGAAAATCGGCAATAGTTTTTTCCGTGAGACCGCGTCCTTTCAGATATTCCAACGCCAGGGAACTTTTCTGAAGTTCGCCCGCAAACCATACCGCGGCAGATTCGCATATCGCGTACGCGTGATTTCGCTCGGATTGCACCCGCGGGTCTTCGCGCTTTATTTCAACTCCCGCACGCTTAGCAAGTACCGCAAGCGCATCGGGAAATTCAAGCCCCTCAATTTTCATCAAAAACGAAAAGATGTCTCCCCCCTCGCCGCATCCACCGAAACAATGCCACCGCTGGCGCGCTTTGGAAACAAAAAAAGACGGCGTCCGCTCCTGATGAAAGGGGCAGTTCGCGCGCCAGTTAATACCGCTTTTCTCAAGCCGGACATACTGCTGGATAAAATCCACAATATCAAGGCGGGATTTGATTTCTTCGGTTGCGTTGAACATAAGCGAAGAGATTAGGGGCTAACAATTAGAGACTAGAAAACTATTCATAGTAAAGCACGAAACGGGCTCTTTTGCAAAGCAGGTGTTTGACATACGCATAATTTTTTGCTACGATAAACGCACGGTTTTTCTGCTTACAACAAAGCAAAATAAGGAGGTCAGCTGTGGCTCTTTCACAAACAAAAGTTCCTGAACGGATCCGACGGGTTACAAACGATTTACAGAAATACGGTGTTGATGCGCTCCTTCTAAAAAATATGGAAGAATCCGAACGACAAAAAGTTTCTATCCGCTATTTGACCGGATTTTCCGGCTCGTCATCACTCGCTTTGCTTATACCAAAACTGCCGAAGGGAAGAACGTTTCTGACCGATGGCCGATACGAACTGCAATCAGAAGAAGAAGTCCGCGAAGATCTCTGGGATATTGTAATCCAAAAAGACCAACGCGTCCTACGGGAAGCATATCGCAACATGCGAGATTTTGGCGTACAACGACTTGGACTTCTTGGCGACGAAGTATCATGGGATTTTGTAGCATCCGAACTCCCCAAAAATCTTCCGGGGGTAGAGATTATCCGCCTACCCAATATCATTCTTGAAAACCGGCGCACGAAAGACGAAGAGGAAATAAAGTTCATTGTAAAATCGCTTCGCATTATTGAGGATGCCATCCGAGCGCTCATCCCAAAAATTCGGCCCGGTGTTTCAGAAACCGAGCTTGAAGGATTTCTCAACCAGGAAATCCTCAAACGAGGCGGAACTCCGTGGCCCGAGGGAGCCATCGTCGCGAGCGGTTACCGGTCGGCGATAATTCATGGCCAGGCATCATCAAAGCTTCTGGAACGAGGCGATATTCTCCAACTAGATGTCGGGTGCACTTATAAAGGATACTACTCCGACATATCGCGAGTAGTAATTGTCGGACGCGCAACCGAAAAACAAAAAGAAATGCATGCGGCAATCGTATACGCGATAGACGAAACAGCCCGGCTCTATATTCCGGGCGCCAATTGCCATGTGGTACGGAATGCCGCGCGGGACGCGCTCATGCGGGCTGGATTTCCCGACTTCGCCCATGGGCTCGGCCATGGCATTGGTCTAGCGATGCACGAGCCACCGCGCACCTCACTTGCGGTTACCCCTGACCAAACACTTCAGGCCGGCGACGTACTCACAAATGAACCCGGCATCTATGAAGAAGGTTTTGGCGGTATGAGAATTGAAGAAACTATCCATATCACCAAACATGGACCGATAGTTTTAAACAATCTCCCGCGAGACCTCATTGAAATTAACGTATAATAAACCATACGAAGCTCTCGCTCTGCGGGGGCTTTTTTTCTTGCAAAAATTCTTGACATTCGGCTCTTATTTTGCTACAATGGCGGCACATCTTTGACAACCAAGAAGCCAAAAGGAGGAAGACGGATGGAATACCGAGAACTGATGGAAGATGCGATTGTGTTTGCTAAAAGGCGCGGTGCAGAATATGCGGAAGTAAGAATGGAGCCGGATTCCAAAGCAGAATCCATTACCGTTGAGGATGAAAAACCATCACAAGTCGCGCATACCGCCTCGCAAAGCATGGGTATTCTTGTGTACAAAAACGGCGGTGTCGGCTTCTGGGGAATCAGCGCAATTAATAAAGACAAGGTACACGAGATGGTAAAACGCGCCCTTGAATCGGCTGAAGCAAACGGATCATTCGGAAGCATACGGCCGATCCTGCCCGACCCGGAACTCAAAGGTGATTATTACTACGCGACCCCCTATACGAAGGACCCGTTCGTAATGCCGCTCGAAGAAAAGATAAACCTTCTCGTAAAAGCAGAAGCCGCAATGCGCGAAGAAATCGGTAAGATGGCATTTTACCGAAGCGGCAATCTCAATTTCGAAAAAACGCAGAAACTATTTCTTAACTCATTTGGTCTCTTTACCGACCAGCGCTTTCTGTTCTCAGGCGCGCAAATCAACGTGAACGTCCGAAGATTTTCTGATGACGACATCCAGGGGCGTACCTTTCCCGACGGCCATGGCTACATCGCGCAGGCCGGCTACGAATATGTTCAGGAACACGACCTTGTAAAAGAAGCGAGAAGAATCACGCGGGAAGCGCTTGACCTCTGTTACGCTCCGTGTATGCCAAGCGCTATACGCAATGCCATCATTCTGCCGGGTTCATTCAATTTACACGGCGGGCACGAAACCATTCACGGCTTTGAGGGGGACCGCTGCTGCGGTACCGAGTGGACGCTTGCGGGCGGATCATTCTTCATGAAAATTCTTCCCGAGATTGGAACATTCAAATTCGGCTCCGAACACGTCAATATCGTCGCCGAGAGTGCTATTGACCGAGGCGTTGGGACATTCCTCTTTGATGACGAAGGAACACCCCGCCAGCGCACGCAACTCGTTAAAGACGGTACGTGGGTCGGGCTTCTGACCTCGCGCGAATCGGTAACCATGCTCAACAGACAAATCGGGCGTCCCTATTTTACAAAATCGGGAGGAACCATGCGTGCCATGAGCGGAAAAGATATTCCGCTTATCCGTATGGTCAACATTCTCATTGAACCCGGGCATCTCGACTTGGAAGAACTGAAAGAAAATACTCCGGACGGAACCGTGATGTTTGGCGCAAATAAATCATGGACCATTGACGATTATCGCAGACACTTCCAGTTTGGGGTTGAAATCGCATGGGAGAAGGTCAGCGGAAAATGGGAACTCCGGAAAAACGGTCTCTATTACGGAGACAACCTCGCCTTCTGGAGAAACTGTCTCGGGTTCTGCAACGAAAAATCATGGGAACTTTACGGCCTTCCGAACTGCGGCAAGGGTGACCCCATGCAAGTAATGAAAACGGGGCACGGCACTTCCCCCGCGTACTTCAAAGATGTCTATACTGCCGCGGCAGGACGATAAGGAGGAGTCATGAGAAACACAAAAGAATTTCTCTCCTGGATTATCAAAACCGCGCGCAAGCACGGCGGAGAAGCGGCGGAAGTCGTCTTTACAAAACACCGCGCCCTACTGAAACGCGTCCATTACGGAAATATTCATCAAAATCCCGCCGGGGAAAGTTATGCCGTCAATCTTGGCATCATCAAGAAAGGACGATATCTTTCCGATAGTTTTACCGACATAACTCCCGCTTCCATAGAAAAAAGAATCGCACAGATGATGGCGCGCGTCCGTTATCTTCCGGAGGCAATGGAACTCCCCGCGCTTGTTCCCAAAAACGCTATTTCAGTTGCCAATCTGAACACATCCGGTTTTGACAAAGAAACAGCTGAATTAAAATCCAAAAACGCCACACGCGTGCTTGTTACGCTCAAAGAACTTCTGGAAAAAGAAAAAATCGTATTTTCGGGTAAAATGGTAATGGGAGAAAACGAAACCTGGTTTGCTAATTCAAACGGCGTCATACTCTCCCAGAAATCCAGCGGAGCCATACTGACCTGTTACGGATGGCGCGACCCGTATCAAAAACCGGAAACGTCAAGTTACGCGGCATCCGGCGGAACTTCATATCAGGAAATTGAAGTAAAGCGCGTTGCGGAAGAAATCATCCGAAAGCATCACCTCCAAAAAGGGAAAAAACGCCTTTTGATCGTAGGGCCGGGAGAGGAAGCGCACTTTGACGTCATCCTTGAACCGTACGCCTTGGCACCCATGATGGGATTCCTCGGTTCATTTTCTTTCAACGGCTTGAATTACTTGAGAGGAATAAGCGTGTTCTCCGGAAAATTAAACGAAGAAGTTACCGGAAAAAAATTTTCTCTCTTTGACGATCCGTTATCATACGCGCCGCAACCCTTTGATTTTGAGGGCTATCCACGAAATAAGACAGCCCTCATAGAACAGGGCGTGCTCAGAGGCCTCGCGACGGACTCAACACTTGCGCGGCTGCTCAAACAAGAACATACCGCGCATGCGCTTCCGCCTACCGCACGATTCTCGGGAGCTACTCCGTCACATATCGTCATGGAGATAAGCGGCAAGGCTATCTCTCTGGAAGAGATGGTTGAAACTGCGGATGCACCGACCATCTGGATTACCAAAACGCATTACCTTCATATGCCGCATTTCCAGACCGCTGAAATGACGGGAACGACCCAACACGGCGTATTCCTCATTGACCGCGGGAAAATCAATCCGATTTATAATCTTCGCTTCAAACAAAAGATGTTTGAGGCGTTCTCGCGAATTGAGAGCGCGGGACCCGTCACACGGACCTATGACGCATGGGACGAAGGAGGGTTTGCTCCCTTTTTCCTTCCCACGCTCAAAATCAAGAATTTCAAATTCTTGGGCGGAACATCTCTAGAAAAATAACCGATATCACTCTGCAAAGCCGAGATTTCTCGGCTTTTTTCTTTTTCTTGTATGGAAGCCCAAGATATGCTATCATCCAGAAATGGGCTTTCTTGCTAGATTTTTATTAAGAATTGTCCTGAACGCGGGAGCCGTATGGGCAGCCACTCAGCTTCTTTCGGGTTTTCAGTTCCCCGCAAATCTTCCCCTGCTTTTTTCGGCGGGAGTTGTCCTTGCTATTATTTTTACGATTGTGCGGCCGATTCTGAAAATCGTAAGCTTCCCTTTTCTTATCCTTACCTTCGGCCTCTTCAATATCATTATCAACATCATCCTTCTTTTGATTGCCGACAAATTCATAGCGCAACTGGTCATCACTGATTTTTGGAGTTTATTCTGGGCGTCAGTCATACTGGGAGTTACAAATTCAATACTATAATATGAAAAACATCGTCACCATCGCACAACTTATCGTATCAGTCCTCTTGGTTATCTCCATTCTGCTCCAACAAAAAGGAGCGGGATTGTCAGAGGCATTCGGCGGAGATAGTGTCGTGTACCAGACGCGCAGAGGATTTGAAAAAATCCTTTTTTGGGGAACGGTTATCCTTGCCGTGCTTTTTTTCGGCCTCGGCATCGTTACGATTCTTATCTAACAACTCTTCATATGCGACGAAAAGCGGCGTAATCCGCTTTTTCCATTGAAAGAAAAAATCGCTCAAAAAATTTCCGCTCTCATGCAATATCTTCCCGACCGGAAGCGGCTTTTATATTTGCCGCGCCTTTTTTCACAACAAGAAAAAATAATCTTCCTTGTGTTGTTGCTTATCGTAATTAGCTCGGGGTCGTTCTCGCTTACGCGCTTCATCGGGCGCCACACCGAACGCGTTCCCGAACACGGCGGGGTGTACCGCGAAGGACTCCTGAAACAGCCGCGCCTCATCAACCCTCTCTTTCTTGCATCAAACGATACGGACCGCGACATCGCGAAATTAATTTACTCTTCTCTCATTACCTTTGATGCGGAGGGAAATCCGATTCCCGACCTTGCCGAACACTATGAAATAACCGATGAAAATAAGACCTACACCTTTGTTCTTCGCAAAAACGCCCGTTGGCATGACGGAAAAGCTGTCACGGCAGACGACATCGTCTTCACCGTTGAAGCCGTGCAAAATCCCGCGTACGCAAGCCCCGAACGCCCGAACTGGCAAGGGGTAACGGTTGAAAAATTGGATGACCATACCGTACGCTTTACGCTTCGCCAGCCCTACGCGCCCTTCATCAATAACCTGACCCTCGGCATTATTCCAAAACACCTCTGGAAAAATGTTGACCCGATAAGCGCTCCGCTCAATGAATTGAACCTTCGGCCGGTGGGGTCGGGAGCGTATGTTTTTTCAAATATTGAAAAAACAGAGGAGCTTGCCGCACGCATCACCCTTACGGCAAATCCGCGATTCCATCGCGAGGGACCGTATCTGAAACGCATTGAATTTCTTTTCTTTCCTTCGGAAGAAGAACTGGTGCAATCCCTCCGAACAGGCGCGATTGACGGAGCGGGAGGAATCCCCCTCCAGCGCCTCGGAAGAAATATTCCGCGGGGCCTCACACCCCGTGCCTTCAGCATGCCAAGCGTATTCGGCGTATTTCTCAACGCCAATAAACTGGAGCTCCTTGCCGATAAAGATGTACGCATAGCCCTCATGCAGGCACTCGATACCGAACGCGTCAGAAAAGAAGCAGCTGGCGACGACGCCAAAGAAACGTATACGCCGATTCCGGCGGGTGTCTTCGGATTGAATCCCGATATATCCCCCATACGCTACGACCCCGAAAAAGCAAAAAATATTCTTGAAAAAGAAGGGTTTAAAGAAAATGAGGAGGGTATGCGGGTAAAAAAAGAAAAAAAATCTGGAAAAGAAATTATCACACCCCTTCGCATACAACTCGCAACGTCAAACGCCCCCCAGCTTGTCCGGGCTACCGAACTCATTAAAACAATGTGGACCGATGTCGGTGTCACGGTTGAATTAACCGTGCTCCCCGTGATTGAACTTGAATCAACCCTAATCCGCCCCCGAGCATACGAAGCACTCCTCTTCGGCGAAGTATACAGCCACGATCCCGACCCGTTTTCTTTCTGGCATTCGTCCCAAATCAAAGATCCCGGGCTCAATATCGCGATGTATTCAAACCGCAAGGTGGATGAACTTCTCGCGGACGCGCGAAAAACCGCGGATCGGGAAATACGCCGAAAAAAATATGAAGAGTTTGAAAAAATTATCAGCGAAGACGTTGCCGCGCTTTTTCTCTACAGCCCATCCTATAATTATTTTGTAAACAAAAAGGTCCGCGGCATCCGTGAAGGAACTATTGTGCTTCCCGCGGACCGATTCAACGAAGTAACGGAATGGTTTGTCTATACCGACAGGGCATGGAAGCGATAAAAAAACGGCTCCCTCCGGAAGCCGTACGACGGTATAAAAAAAATTAATTAGAATGCGAAAGAGACGACCACACAATATCTTTTACTTCCTGCCAACTTAGCTTTGCGTATAAAAATTCAACAAGACGATTCATCTGATCAATAACATCATAAATTGAAACGTTGGTTTTTTCTTCCTGTAAATGCGCGAGGTGAACCTGAAACGCGCAAAGGCAGCCAACCTCGGCCGTATAACCCGCGCGCAACGCTTCCGAAATAATGACCCGCGCAACAACGTATAATTGCTTAACGGTCAAACGCTGTATTTCATCAAGAGGAAGAACGCTCAGCGACGGCGTTGAAAAACGAGCATCCTCCTTACTATATATTAAGATAGTGCGCTCTTTCGGATTATAAAGCACAATCTCAATACCAAAGCCAACCCGATTCAGCCGAGGATCAAAAAAACGAAGGGTGCCGCCCCGTGCTTTCTGCTCATCCATACGCGCCATATATGTTCCCTCTTGTCAAAAAAACGCAAAGGTGCTATAATGGATATATAGCATTTCTCTTATTTTTAGTCTATACGTACACGGAGGTTCTCTTGGGCAGGTGGTGGAACTGGCAGACACGTACGGTTCAGGGCCGTATGCCGAAAGGTGTGAGGGTTCAAATCCCTCCCTGCCCATTACGACTATTCTCTTTTTATTCATTTTTAGACAAAACAAATAACGAAAACTACTCATGAGTAGTTTTAAGTTCTTTTTGTTTTTGTACATTTTCGCATGAAACAATACCGCAGCGGACGCGTCGCTGAACGGCGCTCCCGAGCGCCCGCACGAACGCATAATCGTCCGGCTCCTAGGCAGAATATTCTTCCTGCTGTTTTTCGACGTGCATTTTCAAAGAACGCCGTCGTAACCCCAAAAAAAGGGTCGCTTCGCATCATCCCGATTGGCGGGGTTGAAGAAGTCGGGCGCAACATGACGCTCGTTGAATATAAAGACGATATTCTTATCGTTGACATGGGCCTGCAATTTCCGGAAGAGGATATGCCGGGGATTGATTATATCATCCCCAATATCCAATACTTGCGCGGAAAGGAAAAAAATATCCGGGGCGTTATCATCACGCACGGACACTACGACCACATTGGCGCAATCCCCCATCTATCGCCGAAACTCGGCAACCCCGACATTTATGGAACCGACCTTACGATTGCTATTATAAAAAAACGGCAGGAAGAATACGGAAGCAAACTCAACACGCATGTCGTAACAAACGACTCAAAATTAAAACTTGGCTCTTTTCGTATTGAGTTTTTTGGCGTAAGCCACAACATTCCCGCGTCCTTAGGCGTTATTATCCGCACTCCTGAAGGCGTTATCGTGCACACGGGCGATTTTAAAATTGATGAGAAATCTGATATCGCGGGTGTTACCGAACTTGATAAAATGGCACGTCTTGCCGAGGAAGCGCGGCCCCTTCTATTGCTCTCCGACAGTACGAACGCGCGCGAGGCCGGAAGCCAATTCAGCGAAATAGACATTAAGCTTGAACTTGAAAAAGTCATCAGCGATGCCAAGGGGCGCCTCATTATCGGCACCTTCGCGTCCCTCTTGGGGCGCATCAAAGAAATTATCCAAATCGCCATAAAGCATAAGAAAAAAATCGTGATTGAGGGGCGAAGCATGCGCTCAAACATTGAAATCGCAAAAGAGCTCGGCTATCTCACCCTTCCGAAAGAAGCCGTCATTCAGGCGGAAGACATTCACCGCCATAAGCCGCACGAAATTATTGTACTTGCAACCGGAGCGCAAGGAGAAGACCGGGCGGTTATGATGCGCATTGCAAACCGCGAACACCGCGCTATCCGCGTTGAAAAAGGCGATACCTTTTTATTTTCTTCATCTGTCGTGCCGGGAAACGAGCGCTCGGTCCAGCGCCTCACAGACAAACTCTACCGCGAAGGGGCAGAGGTAATTAACTATAAAATGCTTGATATTCACGCGGGAGGGCACGCAAAACAGGAAGACCTCAAAAAATTCATGAAAATCGTCAAGGCAAAATACGTCATGCCGATTGAGGGAAACCATTCGTTTCTGAAAATCGCGGGGCGCTTGGCGCGCGAAATCGGATATGACGAAAAACAAGTTCTCTTTGCCGACAACGGACAGGTTGCCGAATGCAAAGATGGCATATGCCATATGACGAACGAAAAAGTTCCCTCCGAATACGTGTTCGTGGATGGGCTTGGCGTGGGAGATGTGGGCGAAGTAGTATTGCGCGACCGGCAAATGCTTAGTGAGGACGGCATCTTCGTCATTATCGCAATCGTTGATTCAAAAACGGGTAAAGTCCGCGGTTCTCCCGATATTATTTCCCGCGGGTTTATTTATCTCAAAGAAAACCAACAACTTCTAAAAGATACGCGCCAAAAAATAAAACAAATCGTGGAGCAAAAAGCAACAGGCGAGATGACGCTCAACCCCGAATACATAAAAAATAATCTCCGCGACAAAATCGGGCAGTTTTTGTTTTCTAAAACGGAACGGCGGCCAATGGTATTACCCGTGGTGATTGAGGTGTAAAGCTTTACGAATTACGAATACATACGAATAAAAAAGTCGGTTCTTAACCGACTTATAGAAAACAGAACCTCCGTTCTCTCAATACGCGCAATAAGAAAAATGTTTTTCTGAGATTGTTCCGTCAGATCTTTTACGAAACTCGACTCTCCCCTCTGCACTACCAAATTTTGAATTATAAATATGGATGCAATAAGTAATGGTCTCGTCTTTTTCTTTTTGTAATCTAGCCATAGCAAATTCTCTCATCCTCTTTTTGCTTGCAGAGGCGCCTATTAATTCAGTATTAGCCCAAAAGTGTTTTCCGGACCAACCCCCAACTGCTAAAACATAAACTCTGGCCATTTTTTAACTCCTCTCTCGATAACATAGTTTGTCAAACAACAATTCTATTGATAGCATAAAAGGGTATGAAAAGTCAAAAAACTATCTTCAGCGGCATACAGCCGTCGGGCGAACTTCACATCGGCCACTATTTCGGCGCGATTAAAAACTGGGTCACCCTACAAAACGAATACCGAGCGATTTTCTGCGTGGTGGATGAGCACGCAATCACCGTACCGCAGGAACCGGAAAAACTTCGCGAACGCACGCTTGATACCGCGATACTGTATATCGCGTGCGGCATTGACCCCAAAAAATCAACCATTTTCGTCCAATCCCACAACCCCGACCACACCCAACTCGGCTGGATTTTAAATACAATAACACCGCTGGGAGAACTGGAACGGATGACGCAATTTAAGGATAAGGCTATAAAACCTGCTTTATCCGCTATATCAGGTAAAGTAATCTCTGGTGTTATGTCGCCAGAAGAAATGAGGGGCAACCTCACGGAACATACTGAAAAAGTGGTAAGAGAAGAAATTAGAAAAAATATATATGCGGGACTCCTCAACTACCCCACCCTCATGGCGGCAGACATTCTCCTATATCAAACCGACGCGGTGCCCGTGGGCGAAGACCAAAAACAGCACGTGGAATTAACGCGAACTCTTGCCAGAAAATTCAATACGCGTTTCGGCCCGACATTCAAAGAACCAAAAGAGCTTATCCAAAAGTCAGGGGCTCGCATCATGGCGCTGGACGACCCGACAAAGAAAATGTCAAAGTCATCCCCGAATAAAGACAGCTATATCGGCCTTCTTGATACGCCGGACGACATAAAAAGAAAAATAAAAATCGCAGTCACGGATTCCGGTAAAGAAGTGCATTTTGACCCCGAAAAGAAACCCGCCATTGCAAACCTCATATCGCTCTATCACCTCGTTTCCGGACTTAATATAAAAGAAATTGAGAAAAAATTTAACGGCAAAGGATACGGCGATTTCAAAAAGGAACTTGGCGACGCGCTGGCAGAACACCTCACGCCAATCAAGAAAAAATACTACGAACTAAAAAGAGATAAGAAATTAATGGAACAAATACTGACAAAGGGTACCAAAGACGCAAAGGCAATCTCCTCAAAAACACTCTCGGACGTCAAACAAAAAATCGGTTTCCTCTAAGGAGCCGATTTTTTGTTGTAAAAAAGAACCGACTAGTGTCGGTTCAATTTTTTGATTTTTCCGTGAAATTCACGAACTCCTCGAGGGCTTCGTCGGAGTTTGCGAGAAGTTCACAAAGATTAATCAGGTCATCAGCCTGCTTCCCTTCAGCCCAACGATTAACGCATATCGCAATTTCGTGTTTAACCGGATTTTCTGACACACTTCCCCTTTCTGCGTAATTTCTTTGTTGTATGAATTGCGGCCTTATGTTTTGTCGCATCTTCCACATGCGGGTCATGATGAAGATAATACCCAAAAAGCGATTGACAATCAGTAGTGTATTTTTGTGTATCAAGAATATGATAATGCCAGAATATATCAAGATCATTATTCCATGGCACTATTTCTTTATCGCCATACCGTAGAATC
Organism: bacterium; assembly: GCA_030649305.1. GTDB lineage: Bacteria > Patescibacteriota > Minisyncoccia > Sungbacterales > GWA2-42-14 > JAUSFV01. The sequence goes on along the minus strand of JAUSFV010000035.1, from coordinate 3,448 downwards.
AACGAAAGAAAGTCGCAATACATCCGTTCCGCTTTCTGTATTCTTTCGGAACCCCATCCTTCTTTTTTCGCAATATCTTTTCTCACGCGCTGAAAATCAATATCTTCGGGAGAAAACTTTTTTTGAGATACTTTCGGCGAAGGCGTACGAGAACTACAACTTGAAGAACACGAACTCCACGATCTCGGGTTGCAAAACATTTTTTCCTCCTTTTGTTAAAGAACAAAAAAGCTGACCTTCACCGAGAAGGCCAGCTGGTTTCAAATCTTGCGTAAAAACTACATCACGACGCAAAATCAGCTGAACTCCTCGCGGTCAGCGCAAAAAAGAAAAACCATGTATTTGTTCTGATAAGCTGTTTTTGCATACTATCCATAATATAGGTGGAGATTTTTTCTGTCAAACCCCAGCTGTGGATAATTCTTCTTATCGGCTAATTCGTGCGAATTAGCCGATAAGAAAAACATAAAAATTGCTACTTCCTATTTTCTTATTCGCGCGAATAAGAAAATAGTAACAAAAATAGTTTTACTATTCAACAATAACTTTTGTTATCGCATCCCCCTGTTTGATCGCGAGTACCACATCCATTCCCTCAATAACCCTCCCGAATACCGTGTGCTTGCCGTATAAATGAAGCTGTGGAGCGATAGTCACGATAAAAAACTGGCTGCCGTTCGTGTTGGGACCGGAATTTGCCATGGCGATAACACCCGGAATCACCGGAAGCGACTGTTTGATTTCATAATTATACTGATACCCCTCCGCCTCATACTGCGCGATGGTCTCATCAGGAATACCAAGCGAGCGTGGATTGATTTCATCTTCAAATTTGTAGCCGGGACCACCCGTACCCACTCGTGAATCATCCGTTTTTGACAACGGGTCGCCGCCCTGAACCATAAAATCGGCGATAACCCGATGAAACTTTGTACCGTTATAAAATCCCTGCCCAGCGAGTTTTAAAAAGTTCTCAACGGTTTTCGGAGCAACTACGGGATATAATTCCAGCACAATATCGCCCCCTGCCGTTTTCACGCGCACTTGTCTCGCGCCATCGCTCACGCGCGCGTATAACTCCTCAAGCGTTTGCGGAGGCGTATTCGCATCCCCCGCTTCTGTCGTATTATTTTCCATAGTATTAGAAATATCCGCGGACGGTGCTGCGACAAAAAAGCGGTTATATCCCCAAAACCCGCCGATAATTACAATAACCGCGCATACCCCCGCAAAAATTAAAACTTTATTACTCATACCGAACATAATCTATTCTAATATTCTTAAGAACATTAGAATAGATTATTTCTATTTATACTACCAATATAGCGTAACAAAATATCTACTTGGATGCAACATGAACACCACGTTCCGCGATAGAAAACGGCAATATGCGCATGCGCAATTTTTCAACCGCTTTCTCAATGACATCTCGTCTTGCCGGATCAACCAATAAAAGCACGCACCCGCCGGCACCAGCACCGCAAACGCGCGCGGCGTGAGCGCCATTCGCAAACGCCTCTTTCATGAGCTGTTCAATCTCGGGCGTTGTCATACCCGGCAACATCGCCTTTCGCGTCTGCCAATCCGTGTTTAATACACCAGCAACCTTCTCAATGCCTTCGCTCTCCAGCGCTTCTTTCATTACAATCGCGTTTTCTTTCAATGTTTCAAAAAATTGAAGCGTTGCTGTGTCTCCGTCAATATGTTTTTTAAATAGTTCCCAGTTGTTGGCACCGGAAAAATGCGGAATGCCGACATACACAAGCATCATTCGGCGCTCCAGCTCCGCATGAAATTTTTCTGAACCAAGCGAAGTTACCCCCACATTGCCATCTAATCCCATTTGATACGCCCGCACCCCGCCATATACCGCGGCCCAATAATCCTGATACCCCGTCGGCACTTTTATGGTTTCTGTTTCAATTGATTTTGCGTATTCCACCAGCTCTTCTTGATTCAAGTTTTTATCAAACCACCGTGCGAGTGCCGCGGTAAGCGCAATCGCAATCGCTGATGACGCGCCGAGACCCGACCCCTGTGGCGCATCCGACCGCACCGTCACCGCGAGATTTTCTTTCGGTTCAAACGAATGAATTAACCGCAAAATCAATTCAAGTTTCGGATATTCGCGCCACGAAATATCGTCTGGCCGGCTCCATTCGGCATGTATCCCTTGGTCTTCCGAAATTACGGAAAATCTTTTGCTTTCTTGAATGGTAACGCGCGCCTTCACGCTAATCGCGGCATTCACCGTCATCGCTGGGTAATGAAACAAAAAAAGCGGCGGAATATCAATCGTCCCGCCCGCTAAATCAATACGCATCGGCGCTTCTGCTTTTACGATTTTTATACTTGACAAACTTTTTAAAAAGAGTACTATTTAGAATACCTTAAATAAGGTGCTTTTTGACAACAATGGAGGAATCGGATGAGAATCCTAGCAGTACACGGCTACGAAGTGTATCGGGAAGGACAACTCGGCGAACTCGCACAAGCAGTATGCGAAAAGATTCTTAAAATTCAAGGGCAATATTCGCGCATTATTCTCTTGGGTGGCTGGCATCTGCAAGAAGCGGGGCCACGACCAACTATTGGAGAAGCCATGTCACGATATCTTCAAAAACATGGGATGTCACCGATGAAACCATTTCTCTTCACTCAATTTTCAGCCGCATGTGATAAATACATGCCACCACGAGATTCCATGGAAGAAATAGACCTCCTTCCGACAATTCTAGACAAAGTAGACATTAACCCACGGAGAACTCCATTTGACGCCATCTGTATTTCATACTTCGCTCCACGACTTCGGCTTATCTACCACAACCGAGGAGCTCGTCTGGAACGCATCATAAAAGTTACTCCTCCAAAACTGCATCTCCGGCGCATGATAGAACAAATTCCTGCGTATATCTTGACCCGCCTTGATCCCGAGGGTAAAGGAAGCATCATTGAAAAAAACCGAGATGCGCGAACCCTTGCAATCGCGGGGTTCAAAGAAAAAAATCTTCCGTCAGCGTGGCTCACATGAACCGCGCTTTTTTATTTCCATCCATCTCAACTCACCAAAGAAGCGTAACACAAAATTTTTCATTGTGAAGATTCAGAAACAAATTAATGAAGATGTGAGTAAAATCGGAAAAATTTGCTGTCTGAATCCCGAGTTCCGACCGCAATCGGAACGAGGTTGAGTTCAAATTTTTCCGTTCATTTTACGAAACATCTGAAGATAATTTGTCTGAATCGAAGCTGAAAAATTTTGTATTACACTTCGCGCACCTCTTTTTCCTCATGATAAACTCTTTCAACATTCACGTCCCAAATATCGTGCTTTGCCCCAAACATATTTTCTACTGATAACATTGCCGTATACATCGCGTGGTCCTGATTATTATATTTATGCATGCCGTTCCTGCCAACCGGATATAAATTACTGAATTTTCCAACG
>JAUSFV010000024.1 GCA_030649305.1 bacterium | reverse complement strand
TTGGCGTATTTTTAGCAAAAAACAGGGATACACATGTAACATTTTACGTGATTGATCGCACCATTGCCTTCCTTCTTATTATACTGCGCCCCTTTTTTCATTTTCATCTCATATTTGAATATCATGCGTTTTATTATAATTGGTTGGACCGGTTGATTTTACGGAAAACTGATGCGCTTATTTTTTTAACTCGCGCATTACAAAAAAAAGCCCATCAGTGGTCTCCGTTCGCGCAAAAGGCGATCGTACTTCCGGAAGGCATTGATCTCGAACCATACGAACGGCTATCGCGAATTCCCGCAGACGAATTACGGAAAAAATTAAATTTACCGCAAGATAAAGTCCTTATCGGCTATATCGGACGTTTCCGCCCGCTTGATATGGATAAGGGAATTACTACATTGGTTTCCGCCGCGTCAGAAATGCCTTCCTCAATCCATATATATTGCATTGGCGGTGCCAAGGGTGAACTTGCGTTCTATCAGAATATGGCTAAAGAAAAAGGCGTTGCGGACCGCATCACCCTTCTTTCTTTTGTTGACCCGTCGCTGGTACCCGAATACGCGCGCGCGTTTGATATCCTTACCTATATTCCTCCGGCAAATGATTTTTTTTCCTATTACACCTCGCCCATGAAACTTTTTGAATATATGGCGGCTGAAAAACCGATAGTCGTGAGCGACCTGCCGGCTTTTCGCGAAATTCTTAACGAGCAATCGGCATATTTTATTCCGCCGGCTGATTCTCAAAAATTCGTATCCATGATACGGCATATTATTGCGAACCGAGATGAAGCGGAAAAACGCGCCCGCTACGCGCGAGAACAAGTTTTACAATATACCTGGGACCGCCGGGCGGAAGCGGTTATCAAATTATGCAAAACCATTTAATATACATTGCGAATGCCAGAATTCCGACCGAAAAGGCGCACGGCCTCGCGGTTATGAAATTGTGCGAAGCATTCGCGAAAGAGGGCCTTGCGGTAACGCTTCTTACGGCAGACAGGCATAATCCGGTTCAGGATGACCCGTTTTCGTATTACGATATTACGCAAAAATTTCAGATTGAACGCCTGCCCGTGTGGGATACAATTCGGTTTTGGTGGCTTGGCCCTGTCGGATTCTGGATTGAAAGTATTTCGTTTACGATATCGCTCGTCATGCGATTGCGGCGTTTGCGGAGGACGCTCGTTCCGGAAACTACGATTCTTTTTTCTCACGAACATCTTCCGCTTCTTGCGGGGTCTTTCGTATATCCGCTGGCTTTTTACGATATGCACGATTTTCCCGTACGGGGGAGATTGTTGTACCGCCTTCTTTTTTCACGCCTCCGGGGAATTGTTACGACAAATCAATGGAAAAAAAATGAACTTCAAAAACGCTTTCGCGTCTCGCCGGAACGGCTCTTCGCGTTTCCGAACGGTGTTGATGTTGGTACTTTTTCTCTTCCGGTATCCCGTATTGAAGCGCGGCAAAAATTAAATCTTCCACGCGATAAAAAAATCGTATTATATACGGGACATCTTTATTCCTGGAAGGGCGTTGATACGCTTCTTACGGCCTCACGCGTTTTACCTCATGATATGGTACTCTATATAGTAGGCGGGACGGATAGAGACATCACAAAACGCAAAGCGCAAAGCGCAAAGCAAGGATTGCGCAATATTATTTTCACGGGACATAAACCGCATCGCGAAATTCCGCTCTGGCTCCGCGCGGCAGACGTTCTGGTAATTCCAAATACTGCTAAGGAAGAAATTTCGCTTCATTTCACCTCGCCCATGAAATTATTTGAATATATGGCGTCCGGCACGCCCATTGTGGCATCGCGCATTCCTTCTATTGAAGCGGTTGTGGATGAACAAAGCGTTTGGTTTTTTGAAGCGGACAATCCCGCGTCTTGCGCGCGGGCGATTATAACAGCATCCGGCGAACCAAACCGGAAAAAAACGGAGCACGCGCAAACACTCGTACAAACGTATACCTGGGATGCGCGCGCCCGTGAAATTCTTCAATTCATTGCTACGCGTCGCATATCATGAGCCAACCAATTGATTCAATTAATCCCCAGCCAGCTCCGGCTCCTCAAAAATCGCTCCTGCAAACGGTAGGTGAGGGGAGCGCTATTTCATTTGTCGGAAATCTTCTTCTGAAATTCGGTACGCTTGCGTCCAGCATCATTTTACTTCGGTATGTCTCCATACATGATTACGGCCTTTGGCAGATTCTTCTTTCCATCGTCAGTTTCGCGAATCTTGTAACGCTTCCGAGTTTTGAAAGCTTAATGATCGCCGACCTTTCGTCGGAATTGGGGAGAAAACGCGAAGACGTATATAAGGCAATTTTTAAACAATCATTCAAGCTGCTTTTTGCGCTGGGCATTGTTGCGGGTGCGGGGCTTTTTTTCGCGGCACCGGTTATTTCGCGCTTCACGGGGCTTCCCATTACGGGTCTTTTACGCATCCTTTCTTTCAATTTTCTTTTGGCACCACTCCAGCGGAGCTATTTTCTCGCCTTTTATTCAAATCTTAAATATGGCCTCGTGCACGGCACGAAGGTCGTGCATCGCGGCGGATATCTGGCCTTACTTGTGATATTTGTTCTTTGGCAGGATTGGGGTATTACCGGCATTGTGCTTTCGCATACGCTTTCTATTCTTGTTTCGCTCATATTTTTCTTCCCG
>JAUSFV010000017.1 GCA_030649305.1 bacterium | reverse complement strand
CGGAATATGCGTCCAGCGCGCAACAACCGCGGCGATATCCTCGGCTCCCACCTCTTCTTTCAGAAGTTTCCGCGATTTCTGAACTTTTTTCAGGCGTTCCTCGGCATCATGCAGTTTTTTTTCAGTATCGGGAACAAGCGCGTAGCGAATTTCCGCGACCCGCTCAAAATTGGAAGAACGCTCTGCTACATCCGATTCCTGCTTCAGCGTGCTTACTGCTTTTTTTAAATTTCCAATCTCCTGAATCAGGTCTTTTTCCCCGCGCCATGCCGATTCAATTTTTTCAAGTTTCTTTTTTAAGCCGTCAACTGACTTTTGCGCTGATTTTACGCGGGCTACTCCCGCCTTTCCTTCTTCTTTCTTTAGTGATTCTTTTTCCACTTCAAGACGCGAAATTTCTTTTTTCAACTCATCCATTTCAAGAGGAGACGAATCAATCTCAAGACGCAAGGAAGACGCCGCCTCATCCATCAAATCCACGGCTTTATCCGGCAAAAAACGATCCGTGATATAACGCGAAGAAAGCTGGGCGGCTGAGATCAGCGCGTCATCCGTTATTTTGATGCCATGATGCATTTCGTACCGCGAACGCAACCCGCGCAAAATTTCAATCGTATCTTCAACACTCGGCTCCTCAACATACACAGGCTGGAAACGCCGCGCCAAAGCAGGGTCTTTTTCTATATATTTATGAAACTCTTTCAGCGTTGTCGCCCCGATTGCGCGAAGCTCGCCCCGTGCCAACGGCGGCTTTAACATTTGCGACGCGTCCAAAGCACCCTCCGCAGCTCCCGCCCCCACGATCGTATGCAATTCATCAATAAATATAATGTATTTTCCCTGTGACCGCTCAATTTCACGCAAAATCGCCTTAAGCCGGTCTTCAAATTCTCCCCGATATTTTGTTCCCGCGATAATAGCACCAATATCAAGCGCAATCAGTTCTTTGCCCTTGATGGTTTCGGGGACATTGCCCGCCACAATACGATTCGCAAGCCCCTCGGCAATCGCGGTTTTTCCGACACCCGCCTCGCCTATCAACACCGGATTATTTTTAGTCCGACGCGACAAAATCTGCATAATACGCCGGATTTCTTCGTCCCTACCGATAACGGGGTCCAATTTTTCCTCGCGCGCGAGTTTGGTTAAATTCCGCGCGTATTTTTCAAGCACGTTGTATTTTGTTTCGGGCTCGGGGTCAGTTACCCGCTGTCCTCCGCGGAGCGTCTGCACCGTCTTCAAAATGCCCTCGTGCGCCAATCCCATTTCCTGCAGAACTTCGGACGCGCGCGACGGAATCAAAGCAAGTCCCAAAAGCAGATGCTCGGTTGAAATAAATTCGTCTTTCAGGTTTCCCGCCTCCCTACCCGCCTGTTCCATGATTTTTGCGAGCTCTTGCGATAAATACAAAGACACCGCGGGGCCAAGAGCGCCGACCCGCGGGAGTTTATCAAGCAAATCCAAAAGCTTATCGGCAAATTGCGCAACATCAATTTCAAGCTTTTCCAACACCGCTTCAACCACTCCTTCTTCCTGCAACACAAGGGATGCGAGCAAATGAAGCGGTTCAATCTGTTGATGCGAACGCTCAAGAGCCAGGTCGTGAGACCGTTTCAGAACTTCCTGCGCTTTGATAGTGAAATTATTGAAAGGAGGCATGCCAGTGTTGCCCGCGAGGGCAAGTTATCGATAACGCAGCCCGAGCGGCTGCAACAGTGAGCACCCCCTCACTCGAAATAACATGAATGGTCTTGCCCCAGAACTATGCAGTAATAATAACTACCGC
>JAUSFV010000011.1 GCA_030649305.1 bacterium | reverse complement strand
AGGGCGAGTGGCGGAATGGCAGACGCGCACGACTCAAAATCGTGTGGGGCAACCCATGAGAGTTCGACTCTCTCCTCGCCCAGTATGGCGCGTATTATTTCATTTTGTAATCAAAAAGGAGGGGTTGGGAAAACAACCACCGCAATGAATACGGCGGTGTATTTGGTTGCGTATGGAAAAACCGTTTTGCTTGTGGACGCGGACCCGCAGGCGAATGCTACCTCGGGAGTCGGGTTTTCTCCAAGGGAATTGAAGCAGAGCGTGTATCACGCGCTTGTCCGCGACGCGGATCCGAGACTCATTGTGAAGCGGACAAAAGTTTTGGGGCTTGATCTTCTGCCCTCTTCCTCCGATCTTGCTGGTGCCAATGTGGAGCTTGTCAAAATGAAGGAGCGCGAGTTTCGGTTAAAAGAGATATTGAAAAAAGTGTCCCGCGATTACGATTATATTATCATTGATTCGCCACCATCCCTCGGGCTTTTGACAATCAATGCTTTGACCGCTTCTCATAAAGTTATTATTCCAGTACAATGTGAATATTATTCACTCGAGGGGCTCGCGGATTTACTGAAGACGATAGCGCTTATCAATAAAAATTTGAAAGCGAGGGTTGATGTGATGGGAACACTTCTTACCATGTATGACCGGAAGTCGCGTTTGAATCGCGCCGTAGAAAAAGAAATCCGCCGCAAGTTTCCTGGATATGTCTTTGATGCCATGATTCCTCGAAACATCAGTTTGGCAGAATCTCCGAGTTTCGGCAAAACGATTTTGCAATATGACCCGTATTCACACGGCGCGAAAGCGTATCGGAGGTTGGCGGGAGAGATATTAAAACTAGAAGAAATTAAAAAAGTTTGACCCGCCACAAATACACGAATGGGCACGAATGACACTAATGAAAAATTGTATTCGTGACATTCGTGAAAATTTTGTGTATTGGTGTCGAGTATTATGGCTCTTGGCAAAGGACTAGAATCTCTTATTCCCGATAGTGACGCCCAAGGCGCTCATCCGAGTGACGATATTTTGGCGTCTCAAAACGAAATACACGAACCCGTGCATCGGTTTTATGATGAGCCGGCAATTTCTCCCGCAACGGGTGCGTTGGGAACTCCTCAGGTTGTTTCCCGCGCCGATGTCGTTTCAAAAAAAGAATCCGAAAAAGATAAAATATTTTGGATTGAGATTAATAAAATTGAACCGAATCCCTATCAGCCACGGCGCGAATTTGAAGAATCAGCGTTGCAAAGCTTAGCCGATTCCATAAAAAATTACGGCATTCTTCAGCCGTTGTTAGTGTATAAAGTTGAGACCGATACTTCGCGCGGCATTTCAGTCGCGTATCAATTGATCGCGGGGGAGAGAAGGTGGCGCGCCGCGAAATTACTTGGGCTTCGCGAGGTTCCGGTTATTATTCGGCGGGATGAGGCAACGAATCGTCTGAAGCTTGAACTGGCACTTATTGAAAACGTCCAGCGCGAAGATTTAAATTCAATTGACCGCGCGCATGCGTTTAAACAATTGATTGATGAGTTTCGTCTTTCACAAAAAGAAGTGGGGGAGCGGATCGGCAAATCCCGCGAGTTTGTGACAAATACCCTGCGGCTTCTTAATTTGCCGGACCACATTCAGGAAACAATCAGGTCGGGTGTTATTTCTGAGGGACACGCAAAAGCAATTTTGATCGTGGGGCAGGACGCGGAATTACAAAAAAAACTGCTTGATGAGGTTGTGACGGCGCGTTTGAATGTGCGCGAAACCGAGTTTGCCGCGCGAGCGCTTGTGGGGCATCGCAAAGTTCCGCAGAGGCGTGATGTAGCACTTCTGCAGAGCGAAGAGAAAGTGTGGCAGAGGCAATTGGAAGATTTTCTTGGCACGCGCGTATCACTTCAGAAACAGGGCGAGAAAGGAAAGATTGTGGTGGAATTTTATTCACCCGAAGAGCTACGGGGGATTCTAGACAAAATTATCAAACGAGAGTAAGATAAAAACGATTCAGAACGAATCGTTTTTTCTTTGAAAAAGGAGTTCGGAGATGGCGAATCCAGAGAATTTGAAACGCTCGCAGGAAGAAATAGAGAGGATGCTTCAAGAAATTAAAGATCGTGAAGAAGCAGAGAAGGATGATTATATTCCACGAGAGATAGATCATTCTCGGCAGGATGAATCATGCGAGGATTAGCATTTCAAGACTACATGGAAAAAAATTATTGTTTTTGTTGCGGGAGCTGGAACGAACGGGGGCTTCGCATCAAGAGTTTCTGGGATAAACAGAATCCCGAAGAAGCGGTGTGCGAATGGAAACCCGAGCCATGGCATGGCGCGGGGTCGGGCCAGGCGCGCTATATACTGAACGGCGGCATTATGTTGGGGCTCATGGATGGGCATTCGGTATGCACCGCGCTTGCGGATGCGTATCGGCGCGAGGGAAGAGAAATCGGCTCATGCCCAAAAATATGGTATGTGACAGCTGGATGGGAAAGGGGGCGGTTTCTCAAGCCTACATCGCTCGTTTTGCCGGTAACGCTTCGTGCCCGCGTTAAAGAGATAGACCGGAAACAAACTATTGTGGAGTGCACGCTTTTTTCCGAGGGCGTTTCGAAGACAACGCCAGTTGATTTTATTGCATTCCGCGCGGATCATTTTGGTCAAGAATAACAGGAAAGGAGAAAAAAATGGCAGAGAAAAGGGATGAACTTCTTGAACGGTTGCGGCGTGAAATTAACGCGATGCCTCATGATAACGTTTCAACACCAGAGGGATTTTCGAAATTTTGCGATCGGGTAACTTCCCAAACACGGCCAATTTTTGAAAAATTTGAACATCTACAGGCGGAAGCAAAGAGTGTGGGTATGTGGAGAATCATTCGTTGAACCGCGATTTATTCGCGGTTTTTTCTTTTTATAACATTCCTACATTCTGCAGAATGTGGGAATGTTGTTTGAGGATGGCGTGAAAGAAAAAACCCGCGAAGAGCGGGATTTATTTTATAAAAATCATTTTGAGGGCGATGAAGAGCAATACAACGCCGAATAATTTTGTAAGAGCTTCGCTTGAGAATTTGAGCGCGAAATGGGCGCCAAGAAAATTTCCGATGCAAAGTCCCGCGGCTATCCATACGGCTATCGCGAGATTCGCGTTGCCATTCTTCCAATACAGTATTGCGCCAGAAAGGGTGACCGGCAGTACGAATGCGGCAAGAGCTGTTCCTTGCGCCTGATGCTGGGTGAATCCAAAGAAAAATACGAGAAGCGGAATAATGAGAATGCCCGCTCCGCCCCCGATAAATCCCGTCAGGCTTCCGCAGAAGACCCCCAAAAGAATGTAGAGAAGTGCGTTGTCCATATCCCCTCCTCATTGAGAAAGAACTTGAAAATTCGTTCTTTTTATGGTATATTACTCGTATTATGAACGTCAACCCTGTTAGAAATTAGATAATGGGGTTATGGGCGCAGAAAGCGGTATATTTGTATTACTTTGTGTTATGGTAGACAATAATTCAAAAATTTCTAACGGAGTCAAGCAACTATTAGAAAAAGTTTGGGAGAAGCACGATTTATCCGAAGGGGAACTTTCCTTGATTCAGCGTGCGTATGATTTTGCAAAAAAAGCGCATGAGGGGCAGACGCGCTCATCGGGCGAACCCTATATTACGCACCCCGTGGCGGTCGCGATGAAGCTTGCCGAGATGCGATTGGACGTCGCAACGATTTGCGCGGCCCTTCTGCATGATGTTTGCGAAGATACGTCGTGTTCTTCGGAGACCATCAAAAAAGAGTTTGGCGAAGAAATCGCTTTTTTGGTGGAGGGCGTGACCAAGCTTGATAAAATTCAGTTTCGCGGGATTGAGCGGAGTGCCGAGAGTTTGCGCAAAATGTTTTTGGCGGTTGCCGAAGACATTCGGGTGGTTTTGATTAAATTGATGGATCGGTGGCACAACGCGGAAACGCTTTCCTCCCTCCCGCCCGAGAAGCAGAAACGGATTGCGCTCGAGACGCTTGAAGTATACGCGCCAACCGCGTATCGCCTCGGTATCGGAGAGATTAAGGGTCACTTGGAAGATCTTTCATTTCCCTATGTGTACCCAAAAGAATACGAATGGCTTGTGGCGCAGGTGGAAACGCCCCTTGAGGAGCGCGGAGTGTATGTTGCGTCGCTTACTCCCATTCTGCGGAAAGAATTACAGAATGAAGGGATTATACCCCTTGATATTCATGGCCGCGCAAAACGATATTACAGTTTGTATAAAAAACTTTTGAAATATGAGATGGACCTGGAGAAGGTATATGACTTGGTCGCGGTGCGTGTGATTGTGAATACTATTGAAGAATGTTACGGAACGCTTGGCGTAATTCATAAATTATGGAAACCGATTCCGGGGCTCGTGAAGGATTATATCGCCCTTCCGAAGCCGAACGGCTATCGCTCGCTCCACACGACGGTGTTCGGGCCCGACGGCATTATTACCGAATTTCAAATTCGGACTGCGGCGATGCACGAGGAAGCCGAGCGAGGTATTGCGGCGCATTGGGCATACGCGGATGCGAAGGGCACGAAAGGATATCGCGGGAGGAGGGCATCATTTGCCGATACCAAAGAGATGCGCTGGGTTGAGCAATTGCAGGAGTGGCAGAAAAATTTTGAAAATCCCGACGAATTTCTGGAATCCGTCAAAATTGATTTTTTTAAGAACCGGATTTTCGTGCTGACGCCGAAGGGCGAAGTATTTGACCTACCCGAGGGTTCAACCCCCATTGATTTTGCCTATCAGGTGCATACCGCAGTTGGAGATGCGGCGGCGGGTGCGAAAGTAAACAGCAAAATTGTTCCGCTTGATTATGAATTGAAAAATGGGGACGTGGTTGAGATTATGACGCAAAAAGGCAAAAAGCCCTCGCAGGATTGG
>JAUSFV010000054.1 GCA_030649305.1 bacterium | reverse complement strand
GTTATCGGAGGAAAAATTACCGCCGTCAACGGCGACTCATTCACAGTAGAAATCCCCTCGCTCACCGACCGCTACCCGAAACCCGGAGAACCGCAAGCTATGGAAACAAAAACGATTCGCATCACTTCGGAAACCGTACTAACCGAAATGAATTTTGACCCGAAAAATTTTAAAAACGGCATACCGCAGCAACAAACGATTTCCGCGTCCGATTTGAAAGTCGGCGATACGATTTCCATTACCGTTTCTGAAAACGCGCGTGTGGAACAAAATCTTACCGCTACGCACATCAACCGAACAAGCGGGATATAATCGAAGATTTATGATTTAAGATTTAAGATTTATAAAACACGAAATGAAAAAGCGCCGGAAGAGTTTTTACGCTCTTCCGGCGCTTTACTTAACACCGGAGTTATTTATGTTACTGCGAAACAGTCAATGAGCTGTTCGCGGTATAGGACAGCTGGCCAAACTGGGACGGATCGGGGGCGTAGTTCGTCACGCCATCCGATACCACACCCGTCGCGGTTGCGGAACGAAAACTTCCGCTTCCCCGCTGAACGAGGAGATATGTCCCGGACCAGGAATGGCTTTGAGACATACCCCGAAACACGTCCCCTTCTCCGGTCCAACCGATATTAAGCGACAACGTCACGTATGATGCTGTCGCGTAATCATATACGGACGTGCTCGTCACGAGTGACGCTCCGTCAAGCTGCTTAGAACCCGTAAACTCATTCGGGCCAAGCGAGATAACCTCGGTAATGTTCCGAAGGGTCAGAACGTTGCACCAGTCGGTTTGTGAAACCGACACAAACAAACTGGCAATATCGCTTGGCGGGCCACCGACCTTGGTGGTCATGTCGCTCGCGATCAGAACCACGTTGGTAGAGATGCACCCGCTTCCGTCCAAACTATTGAATACTGCGGTTGCGGAAGCTCCCTTTGACTGGAAGCGAGCGACATCCGCGGCATACGCCCCGGAAACCGCGACAAAAAGACTGAACACCGAAACCAAAACAAAAGCCAAAGTCCGTTTCATTCTGCTTCCTCCTTTTTGGGCCGTTTATGCGGCCTTTTTTGCCCGTTTTGGGCTGTTCTGTTACCGTTCTTTGAGCTTTATGTCAACGACCTAAAACTCCCCAATAATAATTATAGCACGTTTCCATAAAATATGCAAGGGTACCCTATCGTAAAAAAAACGCCGGTAGAGATTTAAACTCTCCGGCGTTCGTCGTTATGTAAACGGCCTAGAAACCCTGGAAACCAGCAGCTCCCTGCTGTGCGGCAGAATTCGCCGCATCTGTGATGGTCTTCTGGACCATCATACCGCCGATATAGATGGTGGCAGCCCCGATAGCAAGCTTTACGACCTCCTCGGTCGTCCACAGCTTGCTACTACCCGGCACATCGCCCCGCACAATGCGGAAATCCCGGAAACTTCCGTTGTTATCAAAAAATACAGTAAGCGTGTAAATATCAAGGTGCGACCTTTCACGTTTCCCGACAATATAACTCCACTTGCTGAATTCCAATTCCTGATACCACCAGGACGAGTCCGCTCCATCCTTTGATGACCCCGTCATCAAAGGAGTACCGAATTTATCCACCACCTCCTTGGCGGTGGGGCGGTCATCTCGTAACCACTTCCTTATGTCGTCATGGAATTTCTTCCACGAAACCTCTTTGGGAACCTCTTGAGAAACCTCTTCGGACCAAAACTTTTTCCCCGAATAATTGTTCCCCCACGTAAAGCAGCCCGAAAGCTGCGTCGTGAGAACCAGCAATACCAGAAAAGCCGTCCATCTCGACCCGAATCCTTTCATGTCCCGATTCCTCCTTATTTCGCGTGTTAAAGGCCGCAACATCCCTACGATGTTGTATGTTAATTATATCATAAATAAATACTATATGTCAAGAATAAAACGTTTGCTTAAAAATAACAACACACAAAATAAAATAGAGGTAAACAAGATTGTTTACCTCTATTGATGTGCAAATGTGCAAAAACTATTTTGCGGAAACGCTAAAGTGCGGAAACACGGGAATTTCGCTCCAGCGCCCCGCCTCATCAACCGCATGCACCCACCATGAATACTCGTGGCCGGCATTAACAGGAATCACAAATGAGGTGGCGGTAAAAACGCCGGCGCATACATACACCTCGGGTGCGGGGCACACAAACTCGGTTCGCGCTCCCGAGTCAGTATGATCCACTACACGCAAAGCATAGCGAGACCCCGGCATCGCATTCCATATAAGTTTTATAGAATGCGTGCCCGCGGGAAATACTACTCCATGCGCGGGAGAAAGCAGAACTGGCGCCAGCGAATTGCCGTCGCGATACCGCGATCCGGCGACACCACCAGCGAATGTCCCGCGGAAATTCGCGCCACTTTCCGCAATAAGGCGATGGTCGGAATCATTCACATTTGGCCGGTAATTCACCCTGCCGTCATACAGAAAAACATTATTCGCGAGATTCATGCTCTCCGGTCCACTCATATTAAAATACAAGTGCGCTTTAATTTCAGGATGTTCGTTGAAATACCGGAACATATCCCTCAACCACTGCTCTTGTTCGTACGGTTTGAGGGAACTCGAACTATGACGCACCCCCCACTCCGCGACGAATACCGGTTTACCTCGCTCGCGGGCAAACCCAACCATCCCATCCATATTCGAAGGCGGACCAAAATCATAATGGTCAACCCCCACCCAATCCACATAGGCATTTCCTGGATAATATCCCGAAACATCATCAATCCGCGACGAATCCGCCCCGGACGGAAATGAAATTGCCACCCAAAGCCATGCGACATTTGTCGCGCCTTCTCCGCGAAAAATATCTACGACTCTCTGCCACGCCCTCACAAAGTCCTCCTTCGTGAGAACAGAATTTGCATCAGGACTGCAACTTCGCCACCACGTGCCGTTGAACTCTCCGCACAACGGCAACATGAAAATCGGACGCCCGTATGCCGCCACATCTCGCGCATACGAGCGAATATATTCATCCATCCGCCCCTCTGTGACATCCCGAACCGTAATACCGCTATAGCCGGGACTGCCATTATCCCAACCGGTCTGGGATAAAAACCGGACCTGTGGAATAACACCCCGGCCCGTTACAGCTTCAAATTGTTCAATCTCCCTCTGAATCTGAGCAAACGGAACAAAAATTCCGTTTGTCTCCTGAAAAGGCGCGGCTGCCGAAATCAACAGCGGAATCCGCCCTCCAAGTTCCTGCTGAATTGAGTCCGTATACCGTTCCGGAAATAAACGGGTGTCCCCGTATGCCGGGTCTAAATTTTCCCACGTTCTGTAAACGAACCCGAAAAAGGACTCTCCGTCAGGCGGCTCTAGAAGGGTTCTTTGTACGGAAAAACGCGGAAACCCAATCGGCGTAGTCCACGGATATCCCTCCTCATACTCATGAAGCCACCATGAATATTCGTGGCCAGGAGAAACCCGCACCACAAATGATGCCGTCCCATCCGGCAGACCATTAACGCATGCGTAATACTGATCTCCCGGGGGGCAATTATTGCCCTCCATCCGTACTATCGCGTTCGTATGATCCATCACGCGAACGGCGTACATAAAACCAGGTTTTGATATCCACCGCAACACAATCTTATACGTTGCGGTTGGAAATACCGTGCCATCAGCAGGAGAAAAGTAATTACTCCCCGCACATACTCGGCCACTCAAGAAAAACAAACTCAAAATACCCAAAACGATGCCCCATTTCTTCATCTGTCTTCCTCCTTTTGTGGCTTTTGCCACGGATTATAATGCGTTTTTTCCCTCAAAGCAACCTAGATTTTATTCACATGACAACGAGCTTTCTTGATATATATTAGAGCATAAAATTATAAAATATGCAAGCTTTTGCTTGCATCAGAAAACTGCACAAAATAAACCCCCCCCTACGGCATCTTTTTCAGCGCGTCAGCGTGGTACACGTTTGACGGATTCCACAATATCCAACCGGATGCCCCCGCGTCTTCCGCCGCGTCAATTTGCGCGCGGACTTTTTCCGTATCATAGTAAATACCGCGCTTCGTATCAGCGCCAAGATTAAAATCCTGCAAAAAGGGGCGAAAACGAACACGGTGGGATGATGAATCGCTGACGCTCGATGAAATCGGTGAATCGCTTACACTTGATACAACCGACGAGGTCGCAGTGTTTGCGGTTGTTGTGGCTTTTTTGAATTTTCCCGCCAAAAAATCTTCCGCAAAAATAATGGAGCGATGCACCACCTCATACGGATGATTAGAAACAACGATACTCGTCGTGGCCGAACGATACGGATAATATATTTTCGGAAGCCCGCGTACGGCATCTGCCTCCATGTAAAACCCGCTATAGTAATGGCTCGCGTATACCATAAACGAAATATAATCAAAATTATCTTTCAGGTCCTCCAGGCGCTGACCCACGCCAAAATCATTCCCGCGGGATGCCACATACCCGAATAAATCAACCGACAAAATAATTTCCGGTTTATATGTTTTTAATTCATCATGCAGGTGCTTGAAAAATCCCGCCATGACTTTATATTTCGGTCCGTGCAATTTTGAATTATAAAAAGGATACGCCGAATTTTGAATATCGCCGTCCGACGGAAACCGGATGTAATCAAACTGAATTTCATCAAACCCGATATCAATAATTTTTTTTGCCGTCTCCGCGGTATAGTTTTGAACTTCCGGACGGGCCGGGTCAAACCACGCGTGCTTGTGATTGTCGCGCCATACCTCATGCGTGTCTTTCCGATACAAATACCAATCGGGGTGTGCCGCGGCCTGCGAATTGTCGCGCATCACGGTAAAGCGCGCGATGGTCCAGATGTCTTCTTTTTTTAATTCCGCGACAAGGAGCGCCATGTTTTTTCCAACCTCAAGGCCGGGCGCTTCTTTCACGTCAATCACAACGGCATTTAATTCTGTTCCCCGGATAAGCGTAAGAAGAGAATTGCGCAGACGCGTACCCGCGGTCCCGCGGTCATTTGCAACGGCTGATGTCATATACACCCCCTTCCGGTTCTGCGAACGCTCGTATGCCTCGGCAATACGCTCCTCAAGCGTTTTTTCTTCCGGTACTGGCTCCTCGCCATTTTGAGCCATCTCGCCCGCGGTCAAGCCGGCATGCTCAACAGGTACGGGCACACGATAATAGTCATACGCCAAAAACCCGCCCGCAAACGCAAGCGCGATTCCCACAAATGTTCCCGCAGAAAGCAACTTCACCCCGTTAGAAATCTGTCGTTATAGGGCTCAACAGCCGATTTCGGACAGATTTTTTTATACATGTCCCCGTGTAATCAAAAAATTTCTAACGGGGTTCATGATTTAAGAATAGCATAAGATTCTCTCAAAATGAAAAAACCGCGAAAAACGCGGTTTATCTTCTATAGAGGCTTAACCTCTATAGTAATTGGGTTGAGTTTTTCAAGCGCGATGAACTTTCGAAGATAATACTCAAGCTCTGGTTTTCCTTCCTGCCCCCTGGTCTTTTTGGTTGGCGCAATTCTCTGAAAACGCCGTGGGAATTGAAACGCATCAAGCGATACTGCTTTTGTTGGCTTAGCGCATAAATCCCCAGCAACTCCCCCGCCCGAATGATACGCGGTAGCAAGGCAGAGCACCACCAAGCGCGGGTCTTTTGTATACGCATCGCGCACCCATTGCGGAAGCTTTGAGAGTTCATAATCCCACAAAAGAACTTCAGTCATAAGCGCGTTCTCAAAATCATACGCGCCTTTCGGAAATTCCGGTATCAACCCGGCATCGGGATATGCCCTTCTCACCATCGTATACGTGCCATCTTTGTATACGTCTTTTTTGATTTTCTTTCTATTATCCGTAATCTGCATGGCACCAGCCGCACCCGAACGATTCATAGTCGGATACACGCTTTCTTCATTCAGCGCAATCGTAGTTAATACTTTTTTGACGCAAAATTCCGCGCCCCACGCATCAAATTCGTCGTGGTCACAGTGCTCACTAATAAGAAGAATGTAAGAAATATTTTTGTGATGCGCCTCGCTTACCAATTTCCCAGGATACGCCCGCGAAAAAACTTTTTTTGCTTCCAACTTCTTAAAAACGGCGTCAAGCGATATCCGCACAAAGAAATCCCCATACACAACCATCTCGGGTGTCGCGTATTCTTCGGCAAAAGGAGAATAGGTAATGCGGCGGATTTTTGATTCGGCATCCGCGCGAGAAGAAAAAATATTCTCGCGAGCGAAAAAACCGGATGATGCAAGAAATTGTTTTTTCTCGCCTTCGCCCTCGCAAAACACGAAATATCTCCTGTTGATACCAACACCACCCGCATACTCAACCGAAAGTTCGCAATCAAAATCAGAATCAATAACCTCAAAAACGAATCCGGAACTCCCAAACGGCGGAAGGGTTTCGCGCAAAAGAATTTTCTTTATTGTGTCTCCATCTTCCACCGCAATCATAAACTCCGCGGTCTTAAGACGATACAACCGCTTCTGTTTTAACACAGACACGGAAGGAGCGCGCTTCTTTTTTGATTTTTGCTTCGACGATTTGACCGAAATTGATTCAATCTCTTTCTCAAGCGGTTCTACCGCAAGCAATGAACGCGCCTCGCGCACCTTTGCAGCCATCTCCGGCACGAGGGGGCAGACACCTGCCGCGCACTCATCCGTCTCTCCCCGCGAAGGGACGAGAACAAAAAAGACGCATAAAAAAAGAAACAACACGCCTAATCGTATAGCGTTCCGTTTCATAAAAACTCCTTTTTCTATAGTAAGAACTGCCCCGACTGTAGCATAAAAACAACCGTCGCATCAAACCCCCACACCTAAATTACGTGTGGGGGTAAATTGGCACAAAGCAAAAATAAGGAGTAGGATGGGGTCAGAAGAAAAAGCCCCTTGAAAACAAAAAAGGTGATACGAAATGCGGAAAACATGGAAAAAAGTCCTGTTGGGCTTCGTATTTATAATCGTCATTTCACTTGGTGCAGGAGGAATCGTTTTTTGGTTTAAAATGTCGGATCTTCCGTCTTTGAACACTTATAAAGAATACCACCCCTATCAAACCGCTTATTTTTTTGACCGCAATAACACCCTCATGAGCTGTCTCGCCCATGCAAGCGGCTGGAGAGACGTTATTCCGTCAGAGGGCATACGCGAGATAATGATTGCAAGAATGGTAATTAACGTGGAAGATAGACGATTTTATGAACGCGATTTTGCCGTTGATCTTCGCGCAATTGGACGCGCTCTTTGGGAAGATATAAAAGCGCAAAAAATAGTGGAAGGAGGATCCACAATTCCGCAGCAACTCGTAAAACAACTCCTTCCAAAAGAAGAACGGGAACGAAAAAGCATAGAACGCAAAATAAAAGAATATCTTCTTGCGCGGCGCCTCATCCGAAACTTCACGAAAGACGAAATTTTGGCACTCTATCTCAACGAGGCATATTTCGGCCACCAGCGTTACGGCGCTGAAGCGGCCGCCCGCTTTTATTTTGATAAATCAATTTCCGAACTTTCTATATCCGAAGCCGCAACCATCACGGGACTCATACAATCACCCGAATCATTATCGCCCAAAAAACATACCAAACGCGCGAAAGAACGCCGTGACGAGGTTCTTGCGAAGGCGCGCCAAGAAGAAATGATTACGGAGTCAGAATATCAGAAAGCGAAAGAGGACGAAGTTATAACTACCAACGCGTTCGAAAAAAAATGCGGACAAGCCCCCCACGCTATTGATTACGCGCGAGACACACTCAAGCAAGAATATAAAATTTTCTTTGATGATGCCGGGAAAAATGATGCGTGGTTCGGCCTCCGCGTAACACTTACTCTCGATGCGGAGATGCAGCGTCTCGCAGAAGACGGCGTTGCAGATACCTTCCAAAAATATGAAGAGCGGCAAAAAGAAAAGGCCATAGAAGCAAATGGCGCCGTAGTAGCAATCGATAACGCAACGGGCGCCCTTCTCGCCATGGTCGGTAGCAGGGACTACTCCAAAAGCAAATATAATCACGCGCTTGCGTTCCGTCAGCCCGGTTCGGCTTTTAAGCCAATCGTCTACACAACACTCTTTGAGGAAGAACTGGCGCTTGGGAAACCGCGGGATAAAATTCTCGACCTCCCGATACAGAATACAAAAATCCGACTCAAAAAAATACTCCGTCCAAAAGGGCCTGAGGATTGGTGGGAACCAAAAAACTTTGACGAGCATAAATATGGAAAAGCGGCGTACACCCGGCGTTTCGCAATCGCAAAATCAATAAACCGGCCAGCGATTCACGCCGCCCGCAGGGTTGGTATTACCAAAGTAATCGCCATGGCAAAACGCCTCCACCTTGATGAAAAATATCTACAGCCATATCTTCCTACCGCAATCGGAGCTTCAGAAGTACCATTGCTCAAGCTCGCCCAAGTATATGCGGTATTTCCAAACCAGGGAGTTTTCCATCCGGCATATATCGTGCGAAAAATTAACGATGCGAATGGAACTATCATATATGAAAAGAATGATTGGGAGAAAGAGCAGGTTATTTCCGAAACACTTGCGGGACTAATGGTGGAAGCGCTACGCGGCGTCGTGAAATTCGGCACCGCTTCTTCTCTGCATTCGCTCGCCCAACCAACTGCCTGTAAAACGGGGACAACCAACGAATACACCGATGCCGCCCTCTATTGTTTCACCCCCGATATCACCGTCGCGGCATGGATAGGAAGCAAAGACAAAACCCAAAGCCTCGGAGAAAAAGAAACGGGAGCAATCATGGCAGGCCCAGTGGTAAAATTCATTCTGGAAAACTGGTACAACGGACAAGAACCAAATCCATTCCCCGAAGAAACGGAGGATTGGAACAATATTCTTAAAGATTCTGATGCGTTCAAAAAAGAAATCAAAGAACATGGATTAGAAGAATAAAATCTAATATATATAAATATAAAGAAAAGCCACGCATAGTGGCTTTTTTCTCTTATATATATTCCGCAATTGCCAAGGCCGCCGTAAGGCCGGGCGAGCGGATGCCGAGGAGATTGCGGAACCCGGGATTCCGAGGATCTTCCTCAATCATAAAATCATTGTGACCCAAAAGTTCGGCACGAATTCCCGCGTACTCAAATTCCAAATCCTCTTCCCGCAATGTCGGCTTAAACGATTGTGCGTAGGCGAGAAAATAATCTTTCCCGAACCGGTTTCCTTCGTAGTCGTCTTTCTTCTCTACGACGCGCGCGGTTGGTCCCACAAGAATTGTGTCGGAACCGATAGTTGGCAAAAGATGCATTCCTGAGCTGAAAACCTTACGACCCTCGTACTCAATTTCTTGCGGAAGGCCGTAGATAGCGTGATGAATACGAAGTTCCGATTTTTTCGCGGATGCGTAGCGGCAATATTCCCCGCGCACCGGAATAATCCGGTACAGACTTTCTGGATTCACCATGCGCGCGATTTCATCCGCATATAATCCCGCCGCATTGAACACGCGGTCCACGGAGCATTTGTCTTTTGTGTTATCGTGATTAAGAATTGACAGCACAAATTGAGAATCACGTTTTTCAATCGCGACAATTTCTCTCCCCCGAAAAAGATGCGCTCCAGCTCTCTCACTCAACTCCGCGAGCTTTTGCACGAATGCCCCCGCATCCACAATGGCGGTTTGGGGCGAATGGAGTGCCGCAACCCCCTCAATATTCGGTTCATATTCTTTAAGCTCTTCACGCGTGATTATTCGCAAGCCCCGAACACCATTTGCCGTACCGCGCTCACGATAAAACTCAAGCGCCGGTACTTCATCATGCGTACGCGCAACAATAAGTTTTCCGGGTTTTATAAACGGAACACCGTGCGAGAGACAAAATTCTTCTTGGAGTTGCCTGCCGCGGACACAAAGAATCGCTTTCAAGGACCCTGTTGGGTAATAAATTCCCGGATGCGCCACGCCCGAACTTCTTCCCGATTGCCCGTCGCCAAAATGCAGGGATTTTTCAAAAAGAAACACTTCGTGCCCCGCTTGCGCGTATGTATGCGCTATCGCAAGACCGACAACGCCCCCGCCGATAATCGCAACCGATTGTGTTTTCATGAATGATTCCTTTTTTTTCAAAAATCCATTGCTTTTCTCATATCACGAAAATGCCGAAAAATCAAACCCCGTTAGAAAATTGCCCCGAAAAGACGGCACGCGAGTGTGCGCCCACACTCGTACACAAAGATTTCAAAAAAAATCTCCCCAACATATTTTTTTACTTTTTAACTCTCGCAATTTTCTAACGGGGTCAAACGCTCCGACCTTACATTCTGACTCCCCGCGGCTGTTGGATTTTTTCCCGCTATTTCGTATCATAAAATTATGAACATCCAAACCCCCGAAGACAATGCATTTCGCAAAGAAATACAAGAAACGCTGAAGGCCATCCAGCCGGAAACAGCGCCAACCTCCACCGCAGCGCCCGCTTCTTCCACGGCAAAAAAACGCATCATGGTCGTTGAAGATGATGCGACAATCCGCAGTATCTATGGTGCGGTATTTCGCGAAAACGGATTTGACGCAATCAGCGCCAATGACGGACAGGATGCGTGGGACAAAATGGAGTGCGGCACAATTCCGGATGCCATCTTCACCGGCCTCACCATGCCGCGCATGACGGGCTTGCAACTCCTGGAAAAAATAAAAGCGCATCCCACGTGGTCAAAAATTCCTGTTATCATTTTTTCGCACCGAGGAGCTCTTGAAGACAAAACGCGAGCCGAGAAACTAGGTGCTGCGGATTTTATCATGAAAATCAGCGCGACGCCCGCGGATGTGGTACGACGCATCAGAAGCATTTTCGGGGAACACGAAAAACTCCATATAAAACTCTCCGCGAATAACAAAGAACACGCAGAACTCATTGATATTCTGAAGAGACAGCAAATGTCATCCTGTATGCCGAACCTGAATGGTGAATACACGCTTGAGATTGAAAGCACCTCGGAACGAGGGAAGTTCTCTCTTCAAATCATCTGCTGAAAATCATCTACTGTAAAATAACAAAAACACCCCGACCTCGGTCGAGGTGTTTTTATAAAAACGCAATCTAATAAACATCTAACAAATAATGAACAAGGTTAAAATCATTTTCATTTCTCGTATTGTGCAAGCATTTGCCGTATAGTTTCTTCCGAAACACTATGTATATTCCGTTTAGCCGCCATAGCGGGGTCCGGCTTTGGTGCTTCAATCTCACGCACAAGGTATCCCCTAGCCTTCGCCGCAATAACATAACGCTCAAAATGTGAGCGCTGTACATTAGTGTTGTCTATAACAACCACCGGTTTCTCTAATTCGAGACTTTTGCAAAAAGCATCATAATTTTTATCATGATACTCTGAAAGTTTTGATGGATCAAACCTATATTCACCCTTTGCATCATAAAAATATTGATCTGTTGAATGAATCACGCCTTCCGGGTGAGCAATTTCTCGAGCAATAGAAGATTTTCCACTTCCTGGCACTCCACGCATGATAAAAACAACTTTCTTTCCTTGAAATTCGGGGTTGGCGAGCACCTTATAGCGTACATCCGTCATCACTTTTTCAAGTTCAGACATAGATTCTTCGGCGTGCTCCATTTCTTCGGATGACGGCTGATGTCTCT
The DNA here is from genome assembly GCA_030649305.1 of bacterium. GTDB lineage: Bacteria > Patescibacteriota > Minisyncoccia > Sungbacterales > GWA2-42-14 > JAUSFV01. Next base: position 859 of record JAUSFV010000054.1, on the reverse strand, counting down.
CTTTATTTTTTGACATAATAGTACATTGGTTTTGTTATGCGAGTAGCGGGAATGGTTCAATGCGAAACTTCGACTGAGTTCGGCCGAACGTCCTCACCACAGGTCATCCCCAAAAATAGTCAAAATCCATCTTGCCACCAACCCCCTTTTTTTCTCCACCTTTCCGACTCCATATAACCGCGCTCGACCGACATCAGCAGGAGTTGCGTTTTCGGGTAAACCAAATTCAGCAATTCCCTCTTTATGATCCTTATCCATCCGCGCTCGACCGACATCAGCAGGAGTTGCGTTTTCGGGTAAACCAAATTCAGCAATTCCCTCTTTAAGATGCTTATCTTCCTGATACCTACCGACATCGGCCGGAGTCGCGCTCTCGGGCAAGCCATATTTAGCAATCATTTCCTTTCTAATTTTTTCATCTCTATCCCGCTCAATTTCGGAATCAGATGTTGGTATCCTTTCCATAGACATAATGTTTTTCTTTGAATAAATTATCTAACTAGTAGTAAAGCTGACCGAACTTTACCAAACATAATCTATGCTCAAAATTTTAGACAAAATGGACCCCCCCACCCTTTCATTAATGCGGGATACCAGAATCGAACTGGTGCTTGCTGCTTGGGAAGCAGCCGTCCTGCCACTAAACTAATCCCGCGCAAAAGGTGAGGGGGTGAAGGAAGGTCGCGTCATGCCACTAGACCACACTCGCGAGTAGTTTTTACGATAACTTTTCTTTCAACAATTTTGCAACCACCTGCGGATTTGCGGCACCCCTCGCCTCCTTCATAACTTGGCCGACCAAAAATTGCAAAGTAGCTCCTTTGCCCTTGGCAAATTCGGCAACCGCCTCGGGATTTTG
>JAUSFV010000034.1 GCA_030649305.1 bacterium | reverse complement strand
ATTGCATAAGGCCAGATACATGTTGGACTCCTTGAAACCGTAATTTCATGGAGTTTTTTAATAGAATTCACTGCCGATATACCGGTGTTAGGGGGTTTATCACCCTCTACGAATACGCGCTACGCTACCGGTATATGATTACACCAAAAGCATTACACAAGGCGAAGGTATTGGCGTTTTGGGAAAAGCACGGCCTGACCGCAGCGCTGGACGCTTTTTCAGTGAAGCGGGCAACGCTCTTTCTCTGGAAACAGCGGTTTACCGAAGGTGGCAAGATACCCGAGGCGCTCAACGAAAAGAAACGGATTCCTAAAACACGGCGCAAACGGATATGGCATCCCGACATCATCGCTGAAATCAAGCGCCAGCGATGGGGACACCCGAATCTCGGGAAGGAGAAGCTCTATCCGATTTTGAAAGCATTTTGTGCCGAGCGGAATCTCGCATGCCCTAAACCAAAAACCATCGGACGACTCATTCAAGACTGCGGGGGCTTGCGGATGGTTCCTCAAAAGGTGCGCCATAACGGCAAAGTTGTACCGATCAAACGAAAGAAAAAATTAAGGAAACCAAAGGATTTTACCGCAACGTATCCCGGACACCTGGTAGCACTGGACACTATTGAAAAGCATATCCACGGCACGCGCCGATACATCATCACCTTTGAAGATATTTTTACCCGCTTTGGCTTTGCGTGGGCAACGACATCGCACGCGTCCCTTGCCGCAAAAGAATTTTTTGATTACTGTATCCGGGTTTTTCCGTTTCCGATTACATTCGTATTGACGGACAACGGCTCCGAATTCGCCAAACATTTTTCCGCGGAACTGAAACGGCTTCATCTGACGCATTACCACACTTATCCCAAGACCCCGAAGATGAACGCGCATGTTGAACGGTTCAATCGTACTCTGCAGGAAGAATTCGCCAACTACCATACCGGATTATTGCTTGATCCGAATGTGTTTAACCGCAAACTTATTGACTGGCTTGTCTGGTACAATACGGTGCGGGTGCATTATGCTTTCAAGAATCAATTGTCTCCGGTACAATTCATGATATCGTTGCCAGCTAACAAAATTAGTCAAACGGCTCGGGAGTCCAAAATTGGGTGGCCTCATACATTTATTTGACATATTTCAGAAATTTTGTTATACTTGACGCAGTTCATACTACCCTATTATTTTAAGAAGGGGGGAAGATTATGGCAGGTGGTGGGGCGCTTGTGGTGGCGTTTGGATTTGTGTTATTTATTGGATTGATAATTTGTATGTGTATCCTTGAAAAATGCGTTACCCCATTGCCGGGTTCAAAATATGACCGTTATCGAAAACACCCCTCCTTTGAGAGTTGCGATAAAAACAAGGAGGATGGGGGGGACGATGAAGAGAAAAACGTGTAATACGAAATCGCGATTTTTTCGAAAACAGATTGATGCGTTTTGGTTGGAGCATGGGAAAAGAATGGCTCCGAAGATAGCGGCGTTGAAGCGTTTAATTCGCGAGTCTATGGAACGCGCCGCAACAAAATTCGTTGGCTGAAAGGAGGAAAAGCGCATGGCAAAATTGCTTCGTGAGTTGCGTCAGGGTGTTCGCGTACGGAGATGTAAAGCTTTTAGTTATTCGGTCTTTTATAGCTCTGAAGACAAGGGATATGTTGCGGATGTGGTTTCTGTTGTGGGTATGGATAAGAAGAAACGAGGAGTTTCTATTTCTGAAACGGGAAGTAAGAAGGAAATTGCCGCAAGAAGGTTGCGCAAGCTCATGGCCGACCTTCTTATGAATGATCGCGATCTCTTTTTTAGCAAGAGGCGTACCTAGTGCGCCTTTTTTTATTTGTTTGTTCAGAATCGTGAAGCGATTATGACAACAAACAAATAACCCGCCTTTGGCGGGTCTTCATTTATTTGACTTGATCTTTGTTGAGATATTTTCGGGAGCTTCATGATAATATGATAGCATATTATCATGAGAATGATTTCCGATTTTTCTTGACATTGTTATGTGGTATTTGATATGTTGGTATCAGACCCCTTAACTCATCGGAGGAGGTGTGCATATGGCGCCCTGTAAGAAGGGAATTATGAAGCGCTCGGAAGCGGAAGAAAAAATTAAGAAAATCATTGAGCGAGTGACTCAGGGGGAGGGTCTCAAAACAGAAGATTTTAAAAAAGAGTTAGAAGAACTTTTGTGGAGGCTTGTTAGTAAGCGTTATACGCTTATAGATTGAGGACGCTTATAATTATAGAAGAGTAACAAGAGCGGGAACCCCCGCTTTTTTTCTTGGCATTTGACATTGTTGTATGGTATTTGGTAAGTTGGTATCAGACCCTTTAACTCATCGGAGGAGGTGTTGCACATGGCGTGTTGTAAGAAACCAACTATGAAGCGTTCGGAAGCGGAGAAAAGAACCCAGGAATTTGTGGAAAACGTTATCTCTCACTTAAGAGTTGAACTTGATATTCCTGATTCTCCCACCCCTGAATCAATAGAATGCCTCAAGAAATTGGATACCTGTCTTGCGGAGTTTCGTATGGAACGCTTAAAGAGGCTGTATGTCATCGTAGATGATTAAAGAGCGGGAATCCCCGCTTTTTTTCTTCGCATTTGACTCTCTTTTCCGTATTTGGTATGCTTTTGTTTGTGCCTCTTTTGTGCCTATTTTATTTGCGAATGCGATGAGCAACTATAAAATAGAGCACCGAGCACATAAAATGGCATGACGCTTGCACAGTTCGTAATAGAGAATTGACAATCGTTTTTGCTTCGTTATATAAATACCCCTCGTCTTTATTTGGCGTATACGCAATGCCATTTTATGTGCTCGGTAAAAGCCAAAGCACTAAATGTTTTTAGTGCTCGGTCGAGCATATAAAATCCATGATTTTATATGCTCTGATTTTGTTGCTGTATTTTCTTCTCCGCCAGCTGGCGGATTGAAAATACAGACAAAGCCTTTTATGCCAACCATTCATCAGCTTTTAAAGCATAATCGAAAAACTAAGAGAAAAAAGACTAAAGCGCCCGCACTCGCGCGCGGATTTAATGTGCTCAAAAACCGTCCAAAATTGTATCCTTCTTCATTTAAGCGGGGTGTTTGTATTTTGGTAAAAACGATGACACCAAAAAAACCGAACTCCGCTCTGCGTAAGGTTGCCCGCGTTCGTTTAACGAACGGCATGGAAGTGACGGCGTATATTCCGGGCGAAGGGCACAAATTGCAGGAACACTCGGTGGTTATTATTCGCGGAGGCAGGGTAAAGGATTTGCCGGGGGTGCGCTACCACATTGTGCGCGGGATTTTGGATACGACGGGAGTTGAGGGAAGAAAACAGCAAAGGAGTAAATATGGCGCAAAGCGGCCAAAATAAAACACGTAACACGTAACACGAGACATTATGATTCGTGATACGTGGTATGTGTATTGTGAGTCATGAGACGAAAACGAAACATCACACGAGCCATAATTCCGGATGTAAAGTATTCTAACGAAACCGTTGGAAAATTTATCAATTACGTCATGAAGGACGGTAAAAAAAGCGTTGCCCAAAAAGTGGTGTATAAAACGTTTGACGTGATTGAAAAAGAATACAAGCAGGACCCGCTTGCGGTGTTTGATTTGGCGGTGCGTAACGCATCCCCCCTTTTGGAAATCAAGGCGCGCCGCGTGGGTGGCGCTAATTATCAGGTGCCGCGCGAAGTGCGAGGGCCGCGCAAAATGTCCTTGGCGTTTCGCTGGATTTTGTTAGCGGCTCGCGCGAAAAAAGGAAAAGCAATGCATTATCGCCTGGCCGAGGAACTTTTGGCTGCGTCCAAAAACGAAGGAAATGCCGTGAAGAAAAAAACGGATACACACAGAATGGCGGAGGCGAATAAAGCGTTCGCGCATTTTGCGTGGTAATAATCCGAATGAAATGCAAATTGTATTATTCGAATTAATTCGAATTTAAATTTGTAAATAATTCGGATAAGAAATATATGGAAAAACAGTCAGAATCAAAAGAAGCACAGGATTTTGAAAAAGGATTTTGGGATGTGGGGCAATTGCAGGAACGGTTTCGGAACGACCCCAACGAGGTCGAATACAAGGGTGTTTTGGATTGGCTTTCTTCTATTCATGAAACGATACGCACGAGGATTACTTCGATTAAAGACCGAGAAGCAACGTTTTTAAAAGATTTCAAGGATGCGCGTGATTTTCTTAATGTGCATAGTCATGATTTGGAAAATGTATCACAGAAAGCTCCAGAAGAAGTATCAAAATTTAGAGCCTTTGCTATAAGGACGTTATGGAAAGATCTTTTGGAGGAGGGTACGAGTCCGGAATTATTTTCTGAATCGGCATACGAGCAATGGAAACAGTCGCGCGTGTCTCGTTCTGAAAAGTAAAAATTTTTAAAATGGAAGGACCAAAAGAAAACGAAGACATATTAAAAAAGACGGGAGAGAACGGAACTTCTCCGGAAGACCTCTTTGGCTTTCTTGAGTGGTACAAAGATCCAACAGCAAGCCCACGGGAGAGGAAGTTGTTAAAAAAAGGATTGAGGCGGTTCTTGGCGAACGGAGTGAAATCATTGAAAAAGAATTTGAAAAGGATTCCGGCCTTCGTACGGCATTTGAGTCGCTTCCCGCGGAGATGGCTTCAACGGCTCCTCAGTCGGAGGCATCAGAGCTTGCGGATGAATTGCAAAAGTCGCCCGAGAAATTTTTTTGCTATCTCCAGTGGCTTGATGCTATATTGCGGACGATTGATCCAAAAAGATTTTCACCAGATGACTCGGATCTTATAAAAATCGCGGATACGCTTCGTACTATTCAAAATGCGGAACATACGGAATCTTTGAGTAAAAAAGATATTGTCACTATGAAAATTTTTTGTATTCGGCAGATGAAAAAATGTCTTCGTCAGGGTGGTATCAAAGATGACCTTTTGACGAAAGAGGCATTTCAAAAATGGTCGCAATCAAAACCTCCCCCCAGGGCGGGTAGCGGCGGTCAGTATATAACATAATCCATAGATACTGTATGGCTCGCGAATATCCATTAGAACGGACTCGTAACATAGGCATCATCGCGCACATTGATGCGGGAAAAACCACCGTAACGGAGCGGGTGCTTTTTTATACGGGCGTATCGCATAAAATCGGCGAGGTGCATGAGGGTGATACGGTGATGGATTGGATGGAACAGGAGCGCGAGCGCGGGATTACGATTACCTCTGCCGCGACGAACGCGTTCTGGACGCCGACATACTTCGGCGAAGAGCAAATCGCAAAGAGCAAAGAGCATGAATACAGGATAAATATCATTGATACCCCCGGGCACGTTGATTTTACGGTTGAGGTTGAACGCTCGCTTCGCGTTTTGGACGGCGGAGTTGTGGTGTTTGACGGGGTTGCGGGAGTTGAGCCGCAAAGCGAGACCGTGTGGCGCCAGGCGGATAAATACCACGTGCCGCGCGTTTGCTTCATTAATAAGCTGGATCGCACGGGCGCTTCGTTTGACCGTTCATTCCGCTCAATTCTTGAGCGTTTGACTCAGAACGCTGTCGCCATTCAATTGAATATCGGTCTTGAACAGGACTTTGCGGGCGTGATTGATTTGTTTCACATGAAAGCCGTGCGATTTTCCGGGGAGCATGGCGAGAACATAACGCTTGAAGAAATTCCGGAAAATTTAACAAAGACCGCCGAGGAATGGCGACGTACCATGGTTGAGAAAATTGCGGAATCGGATGAGGCGCTCACCGAAAAATATCTGGAGGGAAAAGAAATTACGAACGAGGAATTAAAATCAGCACTTCGCCGCGCAACCCTTTCTGCAAAAATCGTGCCGGTACTCTGCGGTTCCGCCCTGAAAAATAAAGGCGTGCAATTGATGCTGGATGCGGTGGTTGATTTTTTGCCATCCCCGCTTGATTTGCCGCCGGTCAAAGGCACGAATCCGAAAACGGGCGCGGAAGAAGAACGAGCGGCGGATGACACAGCGCCCTTTTCAGCGCTCGCATTCAAATTGCAAACTGACCCGTATGTGGGACAGCTCACGTATTTCAGAGTGTATTCGGGAACACTTACTGCCGGAAGCTATGTTCAGAATGTAACGCGCGGGGAGCAGGAGCGCATCGGGCGTATTTTGCGGATGCACGCGAATCATCGCGAAGAATTGAAAGAAATTCAGGCGGGTAATATCGGCGCTTTAGTTGGTTTGAAATCAACAAAAACAGGGGATACGCTCTCGGACCCCGAGCATCCGATTATTCTTGAGAAAATCGTGTTTCCCGAGCCCGTGGTATCACTGCGCATTGAGCCGAAAACAAAAGCAGACCAGGAAAAAATGGGTATTGCTCTGCGGCGTCTTGGTGATGAGGATCCGACATTTCATATTAAGGGTGATGTAGAAACCGGAGAGACCATTATTTCGGGTATGGGCGAATTGCATTTGGAAATTATCGTGGATAGAATGAAGCGCGAATTTTCCGTTGAAGCGAATGTGGGGAGGCCGCGGGTTGCATACAAAGAAACGATTAAAAAATCCGCCGAGGCGGAAGGAAAATATATCCGACAATCAGGAGGCCGCGGGCAATACGGACATGTATGGCTTCGCGTTGAGCCCCTGGAGCGCGGCAAGGGGTTTGAATTTTTGAATGAAATCAAGGGGGGTGTTGTACCTCAAGAATATATTCCTGCGGTTGAGAAGGGGGTGAAAGAGGCCATGGATAGAGGTGTTCTTGCGGGGTACCCCGTGGTTGATATGCAGGTGACGATGTATGATGGGTCGTATCATGATGTTGATTCGTCTGAAGCCGCATTCAAAATTGCCGGGTCTATGGCATTTCAGGAGGCGGCGCGGCGTGGGGGGATTGTTTTGCTTGAGCCGATTATGCAGGTTGAGGTGGTAACTCCCGAACAATTTTTTGGGGAGGTGACGGGGGATTTAAATTCAAAGCGCGGCAGGATTGAAAAAATGGAGGATCGTAGTTTGGGGATTAAAGTGATAGGCGCCAAAGTTCCGTTGTCGGAAATGTTTGGATACGCTACGATTATTCGTTCGCTGACACAGGGGAGAGCGAGTTATACGATGGAGTTTGATCACTACGAGGAGGTACCGAATAACATAGCTCAACTAATTATAGAAGGAAAAAAATGATATGATGTCCCGATTTTGCCTCAGCGAAGCGGAGTCGCAAAATCGAGGATCCTCGATGTCGTAACTGCGCGGAGCGCAGACGACATCGGGAGAGTTTGATCATTATGAAGAGGTGCCGAATAATATTGCGCAGTTGATAATAGAAGGGAAGAAGTAAAAAAATATGTTTGACCAACTTAAAAATTTAATTCCGTCCGAAAACGAGAAATTCGTTATTGCCGAAGGGGGTGAACCGCGTTATGTTGTTATGAGCTGGCGCGAGTTTGAAATGATGCGTGGGGGTTTGCGCTCGCGTGTTCATTTTGCTGAAGTAGCGGATGAGGTTCTTGATGTGCCTATGTTTGCTCCTTATCGTCGCGCATTTGCTCAGCTTGCTGTGGACGCGGAGAAAATACGGCTTGAGGATTTGCCCGTATAACTATTGACCTCTGGCTATTGACCTGTGGCTATTGACTATCTTTTACTAAATTTGCTATTATAAGCTTTGTTACTAAAAATAGCGCAAAATCAATATTATTCACTTATAATTACCCCGCACTGGCTTAATCGGCGGGGGATACGTAAAAATGGCAGAGAAGTTTGAGCGTACAAAACCCCACTTGAATGTGGGTACTATCGGCCACGTGGACCATGGGAAAACCACGCTGACCGCGGCAATTACAAAAGTCCTTTCGCTGAAGGGCTATAAAGCGCGGGTTGAATCGGTTGACCAGATTGACAACGCGCCTGAGGAAAAAGCGCGCGGGATTACCATTGCACTGCATCATTCTGAATACGAAACCGAAAAACGCCACTACGCGCATATTGACGCGCCGGGACACGCCGATTATATCAAAAATATGATTACGGGTGCCGCACAGATGGACGGCGCGATTTTGGTTGTGTCCGCGGTTGACGGCCCGATGCCGCAAACCCGCGAACATATTTTGTTAGCACGCCAAGTGGGTGTTCCCGCGGTTATCGTTTTCTTGAACAAGGTTGATATGGTTGAAGACAAAGAATTGATTGATTTAGTTGAGGCGGAAGTGCGAGAACTTTTGAAGAAATACGAATATCCGGGAGATACAACGCCGATTATTCGCGGCTCTGCTCTGAAAGCGCTTGAAGCAACTTCCGCGGATGATGAATGGGCAAAACCGATTTTGGAATTGGCAAACGCCCTTGATACGTTTATTCCGGAACCGGTCCGCGAGATTGATAAGCCGTTTTTGATGCCGGTTGAGGATGTATTCTCCATTGAAGGCCGCGGTACGGTGGTAACGGGCCGTGCGGAGCGCGGGAAAATCAAAGTGAATGACGAAATTGAAATTATCGGTATCCGCCCGACGCAAAAATCAGTAGTTACGGGTATTGAGATGTTTAATAAATCGCTTGATGAGGGTATTGCCGGAGACAACGCGGGTATTTTACTTCGTGGTTTGAAGAAAGAGGATGTTGAGCGCGGACAGGTTCTTGCAAAACCGGGGTCAGTTACGCCGCATACCGAATTTGAATCGGAGGTGTATATTCTGAATAAAGAGGAAGGGGGCCGCCATACGCCATTTTTTGCAGGATATAAGCCGCAGTTTTATATTCGTACAACCGATGTCACGGGAGAAGTAACACTTCCTGCCGGAACCGAAATGGTGATGCCGGGCGATACGATTAAATTTACGGTAAAATTGATTGCGCCCGTTGCTTTGGAAGAAAAACAGCGTTTTGCAATTCGAGAAGGAGGGAAAACGGTCGGCGCGGGAGTTGTCACTAAGATTCTCAAGTGACCGCAGACATACGCAGACGAAACGCGGAATTACGCAGAATTTCTGCGTCGGTCTGCGTGAAGTCAGCATAGTTCTGCGGCATCAGCACTTTGGCAAAAAAGACAGAAGAACAAGTAGTGCCGCGCATCAGGATTAAAGTGCGCGCGTACGATAGCAAGATTATAGATGCTTCTGTGAAGCAGATTGTTGAAACTGCCCAGCGCCAGGGAATTGAAGTTATTGGTCCGGTTCCGCTTCCGACTGAGATGCATAAATACACCGTGAACCGCTCAAGCTTTGTGCATAAAAACGCACGCGAGCAATATGAGATGCGCGTGCATAAGCGCCTGATTGATATTGTGAATCCGACGCCAAAAGCAATTGACGCGTTTACCAATCTGAATTTACCGGCAGGTGTGGACATTGAAATTAAAATGCAATAATTTGGTCATTGAGTGATTCCTCGCGAGTATTCGCGGGGAATACTGAGTGACTTAATTTATATCACTCACCCCTGTTGTCATCCTTCGATTTCACTCAGGATAAAAACCTTGAGTTTAGTCGAAAGGTCGGGGAAAAGCTTTAGTTGGGCTCAGCCCGGGGGTTCCGGGTCGCCTCCGACCGCGCAAGCGGTATAGGACAAAGCATGGAATTCAATACTTTTTATTCGTAATATTTGAAACGAAGAAAATCCGTCGTTATTTTTTGGCGTCGGAAAGGCGCTTTTTTGTTTGGTTGCCCAAGAGGACGAAGTCCGATTGGCCGCAAACAAACAACCCTGTTAGATAGAGCTCGCAAGCTCGCTCATCTAACGGGGTGCTCAATTTTATAGTTTCGCTAACGCTCAAATAAAATTGGCATGAAATACATCTTAGGCACAAAACTAGGCATGACGCAGATTTTTGATGGCGAGGGCAGTGTGATTCCGGTCACGCTTATTCAGGCAACCCCGAGCATCGTACTGCAGGTGAAAACCAAAGAAAAAGACGGGTATGAGGCCGTGCAGGTTGGGTTTGGTGAGCGAAAACAAAAGAATATAAAAAAACCCCAGCAGGGGCACTTTAAAGATTTGGGTAATTTTCGTTTTGTGCGCGAATTTCGCGTTGTGCCCGGTGCCGATTATAAACTGCCGGCTCGCGGCGATAAAATTGATGTTTTAGTATTTGCGGAGGGCGACAAAATAAAAGTAGGCGGGATTTCAAAAGCGAAAGGATTTCAGGGGGTGGTGAAGCGGCATGGTTTTCACGGAGCGCCCGCAACACACGGAACAAAACACGCGCATCGTCAGCCTGGGTCAATCGGCGGAAGAGGTGGGCGAGCCGGAGGAAGAGTTACGAAAGGAATGCGCATGGCAGGAAGAATGGGGGGAGAGCGCGTAACCATGCGGGGTTTAAAAATTGCAAAAGTAGATGTTGAAAATAATATAATAGCGATTCGGGGTGCGGTGCCGGGGAGGAGAGGGACACTTCTAGAGATTAGGGGGTAAATTATTTGAATAAACTAATGAATATCAAGCTTCACAATCAAGAAGGAAAAGAAGTTGGGAAGATGGATTTACCCGATACTGTTTTTGGTTTGAAGTGGAATGAGGCACTCGTGTATCAGGTGGCAACGTCATTGCAGTCAAACCAAAGGCGGGTGACAGCGAAAGTAAAAAACCGCGGCGAGGTCCGCGGAGGCGGAAAAAAGCCGTGGAAGCAGAAAGGAACCGGCAGAGCGCGCCATGGTTCCATTCGTTCGCCTATATGGAAGGGTGGTGGTGCGACGCATGGGCCGACGGGTAGCGAAAATTTCAAAAAAAGTATTCCGCGGAAGATGGCAAAAAAAGCTTTGTATACGGTGCTTTCCGCAAAAGTAAAAGACAAAGAAATTTTTGTACTTGATGATTTGAAAATTAGTGAGCCGAAAACAAAACATGCGGTTGGTATGCTAAAACACTTTCCCGAATTTAAGAATAAAAACACTTTGTTCGCGCTCCCCAAGTTATCCGATACTATTAAGAGATCATTTCGCAATATTCCGAAAGTCGGGTATGATGAAGTGCGGAATTTGAACGCGCTTGAAGTATTGCAGTATCAATATATTGTATTTACGAAAGAAGGAATTGAACAGTTGAAGTAGTTTGTAGCTGGTAGCTGGTAGGCCGATTCGTTTTCTACAAGCTAATTCCTACAAGCTTTTGTATGGCATTACTGAATTTATTAAAAAAGAAAAAACAAGACGAACGAAAGGAGGAAAAGAAAATTCCCGCAATTGAAGAAGCGAAGAAAGAAGCAGAAACTCAAAAACCCGTAAAAGCACTTGGCTGGAGCGGCGGCGTTTTGATAGCTCCTCACGTTACCGAAAAATCATCAGGACTTGCGGGGTTTCGGCAGTTCGTGTTTCGGGTTTCTCTTGACGCTAACAAACTTACCATCGCGCGCGCTGTTGAGAAAAAATACGGAGTTACCGTAATCCGCGTTAACACTTTGAATGTTCATGGGAAGCGTGTGCGCGTGGGAAAAACAGAAGGTAGAAGCCCGGGTTTTAAAAAAGCGATTGTAACATTGAAAGAAGGACAAAGTATTGAGATACAATAAACCCGCCACAAATACACGAATGGGCACGAATGACACTAATGAAATGAAACGTACGGGAAAAGATTATTTGTGATATTCGTGAGAATTTCGTGTATTGGTGTCGAGTATTATGAAGAAATACAACCCAACCAGCCCCGGACGGCGGGACATGGAAATCATTGACCGCTCCATGCTCGCAAAAAGCGAACCCGAAAAGTCGCTTACGTTTGGATTTCACCGGGCGAAGGGTCGCAACAGCCAGGGGAGAATTACAACGCGCCACAAAGGGGGAGGCGTGAAGCGCCTGTATCGCATGGTTGATTTTATGTATGACAAAAAAAATGTGCCCGCGCGTGTGGAAGCATTGGAATACGATCCGAATCGTTCAAGTTTTATCGCGCGCGTCGTGTATAAAGATGGCGAGCGGCGCTACATTCTTGCTCCGCAGGGTGTCAAGGTGGGAAGTAATTTTGAAGTATCAGAGAAAGCGCCCATTGAAGTCGGCTTTCGTACGCTTTTAAAAAATATTCCCGTCGGTACGTTTGTATATAATATAGAACTTTCAGAAGGACGAGGGGCGCAGTTGGTGCGCTCCGCGGGAATTGGAGCGCAGGTTTTGGCGCATGACGGCGATTATACGAATATCAAAATGCCGTCGGGCGAAGTGAGGCGCATTCCCTCAAAGAACTGGGCAAGTATCGGTATGCTTTCAAATCCGGAATGGCGCTATCAGACAATCGGAAAAGCGGGAAGGAATCGCCTGCGCGGAATTCGTCCGAGCGTGCGCGGGACTGCGATGAATCCCCGTGACCATCCGCATGGCGGAGGCGAGGGTAGAACCCAGCGCGGTATGCCTTCTCCTAAGACCAAATGGGGCAAGCTCGCGCGAGGCGTGAGAACCCGTCAGAAAAAGAAAAAGTCCAGCATGTTTATATTACAAAGGAGAAGGAAATAAAGGGCTTTGTCCAAAATTTGGAGCATCAGCGAACAAATTTTGGCTACAAAACCTTTACCGAGCACATAAAACGATACTGCGTTTACGTTTAATAAAAAAAGGGAGGCATATCAATTATAAGGAGTAATAAGATAGTTTCTCGTTCTCCGAATAACGCAAGCGTCGTATCGTTTTATGTGCTCGGTGTTCAATGTTGTAGCTAAATTTATTACGCTCAACATTGGGTTTCGCTTATAAATTTAAGACAACATTGGCATGCCACGAAGTTTAAAAAAAGGCCCATACATCCATCCGTCCATTCTCAAGAAATTGGGGCGTATTCGGCAGGGCGATAAAACGGTTATCAAAACATGGTCGCGGAGTTCCACGATTACGCCCGAGATGGTAGGGTTTTTATTCGGGGTGCATAACGGCCGCGCATTCACGGAAGTATTTATTACGGAAGACATGGTCGGACATCGTTTGGGCGAATTTTCTCCGACGCGGAAATTCTTAAGACACGGCGGACGCATGCAGAAAGAAATTGAACAAAAAGCCGCGGAAGGAGAGGCGGAGAAGACAAAAGCAGCAAAATAACCCGCCACAAATACACGAATGGGCACGAATGACACTAATGAAAAATCGTATTCGTGACATTCGTGAAAATTTTGTGTATTGGTGTCGAGTATGAAAGTAAAAGCAGAATTAAACTATTTACGAATCGCTCCCCGCAAAGTGCGGTTGGTTTCGGGTCTCATCCGCGGGCTTACGGTAAAGGATGCGGAGGCGGAGCTTCGTTTTTTGCCGAAGCGCTCGTCCCTGCCGCTTCTCAAGCTTTTAAAATCCGCGACTGCGAATGCCGAGCATAATTTTAATCTTGAAAAACGGGGTCTTGTTATCAGCGAAATCCGCGTTGACCAGGGACCGGTATTGAAACGCTTCCGCGCGCGTGCGTTCGGAAGAGCGGCGCAGATTCTGAAAAGAACAAGTCATGTGACGCTTGTGCTTGAGAGCCGTGAAGCGCCCGTTAAGAAAAAGGTGGCAAAAGCAACAAAGGAAGTAAAAGTTTCAAAGGATATAAAAGATACGGAGGTTTTTGACGGGGCGGGAGAACAAGCAGAAGCAGGACGCGTTGAAAAACAGCACAGCATCCGGGAAGCGATGAAAAAGGAGCGGGGCGGTTTTCAGCAAAAAACAAAAGGATTTGTAAAAAGAGTGTTTCAAAGGAAAGCTATATAAATTTAAGACTTAAGATTGAAGATTTAAGATTTGCGGATTATAAATCGTAAATCATAAATCGTAAATCATAAATAAGTGACCCATCGAGTCCATCCATATATATTTCGCATCGGCCACGTGACGAATTGGAAGTCGCGCTGGTTTAGCATGAAGCAGTATGCCGAATTTTTGCGGGACGACACGCTTCTTCGCGCGTGGCTTCATAAAAAATTGGTAAAGTCGTTTGTTTCTGATATTGATATTGAACGCTCTCCGAACACGTTGCATATTATCATTCGCACGAGCCGCCCCGGCTTTATTATCGGTCGCGGCGGGGAGGGATCCACAAAGCTCAAAACAGAAATACAAAAACAGCTCATGACGATTTGGAAGCGAAGCGGATGGAAGAAAACCTATCCCGAGAAGCGTGAAATCAAATTAACGATTGAAGAAATTAAGACGCCGAGCATGGATGCGGCAACCGTAGCGCAGGGTATCGCGGAGGACTTGGAAAAACGCCTTCCCTTCAGACGAGTTATGAAACAGGCGATTGAGAAGGTGTCGGCAAATAAGGAAGCGAAGGGCGTAAAAATCGCGCTTTCGGGGCGCCTTGACGGATCAGAGATGGCCCGCTTCGAGTGGGCGAAAGAAGGACGGATTCCCCTGCAAACACTTCGCGCACATATTAATTATGCACAGCGTGAAGCGCTTTGTACGTATGGGATTATCGGGGTGAAGGTATGGATTTATAAAGGGGAGGTATTTGCCGATAAGTCGGCAAAATAATCAACGAATAACGAATTAGTCACGAATGAACGAATTCGTACATTCGCAATAGATTCGTTATTCGTTGATGTAGCATGTTGCAACCAAAAAAAGTAAAACACAGAAAGTGGCATAAAGGCAGAAGTCGTAGCCGTATGAAAGAAACGCGGGGAACGCATTTGGCGTTCGGGAGTTTTGGTTTGCAGTCGCAGGACGCCGCGTGGGTAACCTCCCGCCAGATTGAAGCGGCGCGCCGCGCTATCACGCACTCCATCCAACGCGGCGGCAAAGTATGGATTCGTATTTTTCCCGATAAGCCCATTACAAAAAAACCTCCGGAAGTAACACTCGGAGGAGGAAAGGGCGCGGTGGACCATTATGTGTTTCCGGTAAAACCGGGACGGATTCTTTTTGAGATGGACGGCGTAACCCGGGAGATTGCGGAGGAAGCAATGCGCCTGGCGGGGCATAAATTACCGGTGAGGACGAAATTTGTAAAGAAGTAGGTATCGATACCAATATACTAATGATACTAATTATACGAATAACGAATTAGTATCATTAGTAGAATTCGTATATTAGCATCGAGACATGAAAGTATCAGAATTACGACAAAAATCAGATGTTGATTTAAAAGAACTTCTGAAAGAAAGACGGAGCCGTCTTGAAGAACTTCACTTTTTATTGAGCCAGGGCAAAGTGAAGCAGGTGCATGAGGTCGGCGAGATTAAAAAAGATATCGCTCGAATTTTAACTTTGTTAAAAAACCCGCCACAAATACACAAATGAGCACGAATGTCACGAATGGATTATCATATTCGTGTCATTCGTGAAAATTTCGTGTATCGGTGTCGAGTATCATGAGAAAACTCAAAGGAACAATTACATCAGATAAAATGATGAAAACCGTAGTAGTCCGGGTGGACCGTCTGAAAAAACACGCCAAGTATCAGAAATATTTTAAAACCTCGCAGAAATTCAAAGCGCATAACGAAGGAGATGCGAAGGCGGGGGATGTGGTGATAATCGAAGAAACGCGCCCGCTTTCGAAAGACAAACGATGGAGGGTGGTGGAAATTGTAAAGAAGGGAGTTATAAAAGAAGAGGAAGAAGAAATAGCGGAGCCCTCTTCTGAAAAATGATACAGCTTGTAGGAATTAGCTTGTAGCTTGTAGGAATGATTGATCAGTCTACTAGCTGCTAGCTACAACCTACGTTTAACTATTTTATGATCCAACCCCGTTCTATGTTACAAGTCGCGGATAACACCGGAGCATTATTGCTTCAGGTTATTAAAGTTCCCGGCGGATCAAGAAGACGCTATGCGGAACTCGGGGATATTGTGGTGGCATCCGTAAAAGTTTCGGAACCGCGGAAGATAGTTAAGAAAAAAGATGTCGTGAAGGCCGTTATTGTGCGCCAAAAGCAGCCCTATCGCCGGAAAGACGGGTCATACATCCGATTTGATGAGAATGCCGCGGTTTTGGTTGATAAAGCAAAAGACGGCTGGGTGCCGAAAGGGGGCCGTATTTTCGGGCCTGTCGCGCGCGAGCTTCGCGATAAAGGATATATGAAGATTGTGTCGTTGGCACCAGAGGTGGTGTAACAAATATGAAAATAAAAAAAGGAGACACTGTAAAAATAATTTCAGGCAAAGATCGCGGTAAAACCGGGAAAGTCTTAAAAGTGTTTTTGGAAGATGAGCGAATGCTTGTGGAAGGAGTGAATATGAGAAAAAAGCATGAGCGCGCGAAACGGCAGGATAAAAAAGGAGAGGTGATTACGCGTCCGGCACCCATTAGCGTTGCAAACGCGATGCTGGTGTGTCCGAAATGCAGCAAGCCGGCGCGCGTTGGATATCAAATTTCCGGAAAGCAGAAGGCGCGTATATGTAAAAAATGCGGAGCAGAAATTTAAAAATCAATTTGCTAATATATGTCGAGTACCGCTGACCCAAAAGAACTGTATATAAAAAAAGTAATCCCTGCTATGCGGGCTGATTTCGGTTACAAAAATATCATGGCTGTTCCGAAAATTGAAAAGGTTGTGATAAACTGCGGTGTCGGAAGAATTCGTGATGAAAAACAGCTTGAAACAATTCAGAAAATGCTCGCCTTGATTACGGGGCAGAAACCAGCACCGCGCGCGGCAAAGCAGGCCATCGCTTCGTTTAAAACGCGGCAGGGTATGATCATTGGGTATCAGGTAACGCTTCGCGGAAAACGGATGTATGATTTTCTGTCGCGCTTTATTAATATTGCTCTTCCCCGTGAGCGCGATTTTCGGGGTATTGATGAAAAATCGTTTGACCCGAAAGGAAATTTGACAATCGGCGTGAAAGAGCACATTGTATTTCCAGAGATGACGGGTGAGGATGTTCGGTTTATGTTCGGGTTTGAAGTAACGATTGTGACGAGTGCGAAGAAGCGGGAGGAGGGAATCGGGTTACTGAAGCATTTTGGATTCCCCATCAAAAGTAAGTAGCTTGTAGTTGGTAGTTTGTAGGCCGATTCGTTTTTCTACAAGTTACAAGCTAATTCCTACAAGCTTGTTTTATGGCTAAGAAATCAGTAATCGCTCGGGCATTACGGAAGCCCAAGTTCAAGTCCCGCGTGGTACGGCGCTGTTTTCGGTGCGGCCGCAAGCACGGCTATATGAGAGATTTTGGTTTGTGCAGGATTTGTTTCCGGGAATTAGCCAATAAAGGAGAGATACCGGGAGTTAAGAAAAGTAGCTGGTAAAAATAGATTTAAGATTTCAGATTGAAGATTTACGATTTATAGCATAGTATATTAATTTTTAAATCATAAATCTTAAATCATAAATCGAAAATATGGACGTCATCAGCGACATGTTTGTCAGAATACAAAACGCGTATCGCGCGGGACACGAAACCGTGCTTATTCCGCATTCCAAATTAAGAACCGCTATTGCCGAAATTCTTGAAAAAAATAAGTTTGTCGGGAAAGCGGAGAAGAAAGGCAAAAAAGTTCGCAAGTTTCTTGAGATTGCGTTGAAGTATTACGAAGAAGTTCCCGCAATGTCCGGATTCAAGCGCATCAGCAAGCCCTCGCGCCGGATGTACATAGATTCAAAGGGGCTTTTTGCAAAAAAACGAAGCCGCGGCGTTTCAATTATTTCAACTTCCAAGGGGCTTATGACGAATCATGAAGCGAAGAAAGCGAGGATGGGGGGAGAAGTGATTGCGGAAGTATGGTAAAGGGCTTTGTCCAAAATTTGGAGCATCAGCGAACAAATTTTGGGAACAAAACCTTTACCCGCCTAAGTTTTTGCCTCGCAAAAATTTTGGCGGGTGCTCAATTTTCTAACATCTCGGCTGCGCAAGTAAACTTGCTTGCCTCGCTGAGAAAATTGGCATGAGTAGAATTGGCAAAAAACCAATTGAAATTCCAAAAGGCGTTACCGTTACCAAAAACGGTTCTTTGGTGATCGTGAAAGGAGAAAAGGGGGAACTCGAGCGGACACTTGTTCGCGAAATTGACTTGGATATCGCCGAGGGGATGCTTACGGTAAAACCCATTGGAACATCGCGAAAAACTCCTGCTTTGTGGGGATTGTATCGGGCGCTTATTCAGAATATGATTGATGGGGTTGCGAAGGGCTTTGAAAAACGTCTTGAAATTGAGGGTGTCGGGTATCGCGCGGCATTAGAAGGCAAAGATCTTACCTTCGCGCTTGGTTTTTCGCATCCCGTAAAATTTCCCGCACCCGATGGCATCACGTTCACTGTTGAGAAAAATACCATTTTGATTAGGGGTGCTGACAAAGAGCGTGTTGGCGAAACTGCCGCGAAAATAAGAGACCTAAAACCACCCGAACCGTATAAAGGAAAGGGAATTCGTTACGCGGGAGAAGTTATCAGAAGAAAGGCGGGCAAGAAAGCGGTGGCGGCAGGCGGTTAAAATGACCCGCCACAAATACACGAATGGGCACGAATGTCACGAATAAAATAGTAAAAAATATTTGTGTTATTCGTGAAAGTTTTGTGTATTGGTGTCGAGTATTATGAAAAAAATCCAGGAACGGGATATAAAACGAAAGCGCCGGCACAAGAGGGTGCGCGCCAAAGTGAAGGGAACGGCAATGCGCCCGCGGCTTTCGGTGTTTCGTTCAAATGCGAATGTTTTTCTTCAGTTGGTTGACGATGTTTCGGGAAAGACGCTTGCGTCTGCTCACACATCCGTGAAAAAGGGAAAAGAGAAACAAGCTCTCGGGGTGCGCGCCGGAAAAGCAGGAGAAGAACTTGCAAAAAAAGCGCATGAGAAAAAAATTATGAATGTTGTCTTTGACCGCGGGGGATACCGGTATCATGGGATTGTGCGGGCGGTGGCGGAGGGAGCGCGCAAGGGAGGGCTAAAATTTTAGATTTAAGATTTACGATTTTCGTAATGTGTCAATCCGCAAATTATAAATTTTAAATCATAAATTGAAATTATGGCTCGACATTTTAAGGAAAAAGAAAAATCAGAATACGACCAGGTCGTTATTGATATGCGCCGTGTCGCCCGCGTGGTTGCGGGGGGGCGCCGCTTTAGTTTTCGCGCAACGGTTGTGGTTGGGAACCGCAGAGGCAAGGTGGGGATTGGTGTTGGAAAGGGCGCGGATGTGAAGCGCGCCGTTGAAAAAGCCGCACATAGAGGAAAAAAACATATCATGGAAGTGCGCATATCAAAAAATGGAACTATTTCACAGGCGGTTACGGCTAAGTACGCGAGTGCCAAAGTGCTTTTGAAGCCGGCACCCCCGGGTTCTGGAATTATCGCGGGTGGCCCGGTGCGCACCGTTTGTTCCCTCGCAGGCATTGAGAATATATCTTCAAAAATTTTAGGCAGAACCGTGAATAAGCTTAATAACGCGCGGGCGACTATTGAAGCGTTCAAAAAATTAAAGTAAGTATCGATACCAATATACTAATGGTACTAATTATACGAATAACGGATTAGTATCATTAGTAGAATTTGTATATTAGCATCGAGACATGCAGTTACATCATCTTTCATCAAAACATCGTATCCATCCGAAAATCCGTATTGGCCGCGGGGGCAAGCGCGGCACGACTTCGGGAAAGGGCACGAAGGGTCAGAAATCCCGCGCAGGGCGTAAAATCCGTCCCGCACTTCGCGATATCATTAAAAAACTTCCGAAGCTCCGGGGACGGGGAAAGCACAGTTTTCGTTCTTTTCGTCAGAAGCCCGCAGTCGTAAATATGGCACTTCTTGAAAAATATTTTAAAGAGGGTGATACGATTAGCCCCGCCGTATTGCTTGAACGCGGGCTTGTGCGTAGAATAAAAGGAAGAACTCCCATGGTAAAAATTCTCGGAGGAGGAGAGGGCAAGAAAAAATTTGTGTTTAAAGACGTGCTGTTTTCAAAATCAGTTGTAGCAAAAATGAAATAAAACAGATTATTACAGATTTTATACAGATAGATACAGATCACAGATGATACTAAAAAATAAAGAATCGTATCTGTGATTTGTGATAATCTGTAATCTATCTGTGCGCATCTGTTATTATTATGGT
>JAUSFV010000007.1 GCA_030649305.1 bacterium | reverse complement strand
TTTTTTTATTTGTTTGTCTCCGATGGATGTCGGAGCTACAAACAAATAACCCCGCTCTAATTTTGCCATTTTATATGGACGACTTGGAATTATTAAAAAGAACTTCTTGGTGCGAGGCGCGGGGGCGAATAGCCCACCCCTTATTGCGCGAAGCGCCTCGCCATTGAATATTTCGCAAAATTAGGGCGTGGGTTTATTGGCCTCACAACTCTTTCGCATCTTCACATATAACCTTTATCATTCCATCCCTGTCCGTCACCCTCCCTTTCACTTTTATCGCCTTCTCCTCCTGCCAAAGTGTCTCCGTTCGCTCAAGCGTTGAGGGAAATACCAAGAGTTCGGTTTTGCCGATGCCGTCTTCAAATTTTACAAAAAGCATCGGGCTCCCTGTTTTTGTGACAATTTTTTGGATACCGGTAATAAGTCCCGCAGTTACTATCATACCCTTATTTGCGTAATTTCCCAAGCGGTTGAGGGGAATTCGTTCATGTATCGCGGCAAGCTGTTCCTTGTATTCGCTCATGGGGTGTTCGGTCACGTAGAGGCCGAGAAGTTCTTTTTCCCATGTCATTCGCTCTTTTTTTGTCGCGGGTTCGGTTGGTTTCAGTCGGATTGACGCAAGAGTGGCGGTTGGGGCAAGCGAAAAAAGATTTGTCTGTCCCGATGCGCGTTCGCGTTGGATGGAGCGCGCGTAGTCCAAAATCGCATCCGTATTTTCAAGAAGCGCTTTCCGTTCTCCGAGCTCATCTAGGGCGCCGCATTTTGCGAGCGATTCTAGTGATTTTTTGTTGAGGTCTTTATGCTGTACGCGTTCAATAAAATCGGTGAGTGTTTCAAATTTTCTTCCGTTTTTTCGCGCCTGTATTATCGCATCCACCACATTTGCCCCCACATTTTTTACGGAGTTTAGTCCGAAGCGTATTTTAGGGCTTGTAGCTTGTAGCTTGGCTAGCCCGGGCGCGGTCGCCCTAGGGTAGCTTGTAGAACCGATTACGGTAAAGTTTTCAAAACTTTCATTTACATTCGGCGGCAAAACTTCAATTTTCATTTCGCGGCATTCATCCACCAAAAATGCGACGCGCTCCACCTCAAACCCCTCTGCCGTCATGAGGGAGGCCATAAATTCCGCGGGGTAGTGCGCTTTTAAATACGCGGTTTGATATCCGATAAGGGCGTAACATGCGGCGTGCGAGCGGTTAAATCCGTAGCGCGCGAATGGCGGAAAAAGCTCCCAGATGGCTTCCGCGGTTTTTTCATCAATGCCGATTTTTGTCATTCCCGAAATGAGCTTCTCTTTTTGTTCGTTCAGAAGTTTTTTAATTTTTTTGCCGATGGCTTTGCGGAGCGTGTCCGCTTCGGCAAACGTATATCCTGCGAGGTCCCGCGCGATCCGCATCATTTGCTCCTGATAGACACCGATGCCGTAGGTATTTCTTAAAATCGGTTCAAGCAACGGGTGCAGATATTCAATACGCTCCTGCCCATGCTTTCTTCGTATAAACGAAGGGATAAGTTCAATCGGTCCCGGGCGGTATAACGCGACCATCGCGATAATGTCTTCCAGTTCGGTCGGCTTCAGTTCTTTCAGGTATCGTTTCATGCCCTGCGATTCAAGCTGGAAGACGCCGGTGGTTTGCGCGCGGGCCAGAAGCGCGAACGCTTTTTTGTCATCAAGCGGAATCGTATCAATGTCTATTTTTGTTCCGTGCAGACGCTCAATAAGTTTGAGCGCCTCTTCAATAATGCTTAAGTTGCGGAGTCCGAGAAAATCCATTTTCAAAAGGCCTAAATCTTCTACGGCGTGCATTTCGTATTGCGTGACGATTGCTTTTTCGGGTTCGGTTCCGCCGGTAGTGTTTGTAGCCGTTTTTCCTTTTGTGCGCTCTTGCCGTCGTGTTGCGTATTGAAGCGGCAGATATTCGGTTAATGGTTTTGGCGTAATCACAACGCCGCAAGCATGCGTTGATGCGTGGCGCGCCACGCCTTCAAGTTTCATCGCCGAATCAATCAAGCGTTTTGCTTCCGGGTCGCGTTCGTAGAGCTCTTTAAATTCGGTTACGGTCTCAAGGGTTTTTTTAAGCCATCCTGTTTTTTCGCCTTGCGTCGGATTGAACGGAATCATTTTCGCGAGCTGGTCGCAAAAAGAGTAAGGGATCCCCATGGCTCGCCCCGCATCGCGGATTGCCGCGCGTGCGGCCATGGTGCCAAACGTGATGATTTGGGCGACATGGTCGCGCCCGTATTTATTCGCGACGTATTCAAGCACTTCATCCCGCCGCGTATCCGCGAAATCAAGATCAATATCGGGCATAGAAACGCGTTCCGGATTCAAAAACCGCTCAAAAATAAGATTATATTTAATCGGGTCGATATTCGTGATGTTCAAAAGATACGATACGAGCGACCCCGCGGCAGACCCTCTGCCCGGACCAACAACAATGCCGTTTTGTTTCGCCCAGTTTACGAAATCGTGCACGATCAGGAAGTATGATGTAAAGCCGGTTTTTTGGATAACCGAGAGTTCATATTCAAGCCGTTCGCGGATAATTTTTTCGGCATCCGTGTTTATTGTTTCTCCGAGCGCTTGCACGCCGTATCGATTTTTTAATCCTTCTTCGCAAAGTGTGCGAAGATACAAGTCGGGGGCGAGGCCGTTTGGCACGGAAAATTCCGGCAGTTTTGTTTTGCCAAGTTCAATATCTACGTTGCATTTTTCGGCTATTTCTTCCGTTGCCGCAATCGCTTCGGGGTGGTCGGGAAAAAGAGAGGCCATCTCTTCGGCCGAACGCATAGAAAGATTCGCGTCTTTCATGGTGAGCCGGTCTTCGTCTTCAATGCGGCTTCCCGTTTGTACCGCGACAAGCACATCCTGCGCTTCGCGGTCTTCCGCGTGGACATAATGAATATCGTTCGTGGCGACAAGTTTTGCGCCGGTTTGTAACGAGAGTTCCGCGAGCCCCTCATTGATCACGCGTTGGTCGGGATAGGAAAAGTGCGGCGAGATTTCAAGATAAAAATTGTCAGTTCCGAAAATATCTTGGTACTCGCGGATAAATTCTTCCGCGCGTTCCGGTTTTTTATTTTTAATCGCTTGCGCGATTTCTCCGTTGAAGCATCCCGAAAGCGCGATGAGGCCCTCAGCGTGTTCGCGGAGCGTTGCTTTATCAACGCGCGGTTTATAATAAAATCCTTCCAGATGGGCTTTGGTCACGAGCTGGACAAGATTTTTATATCCTTCGTTTGTTGCCGCAAGCACGGTCAGGTGATACCGCTTGTCGTCAATGCCGGAGCGTTTGTCCCGCATGCTTTCGTACGCCACATACATTTCGGATCCGATAATGGGTTTGACCCCCGCCTTTTTGCATTTTTGATAAAATTCAATGGCGCCGTACAGTGAGCCATGGTCGGTCAGGGCAAGCGAGTGCATGCCAAGCTCTTTTGCGCGGTTCACAAGGTCGTCAATTTTCCCGAGTCCGTCAAGGAGGGAATAATGGGAGTGGACGTGGAGGTGTGTGAATTTCATATACTCGACACCAATACACAAAATTTCCACGAATGTCACGAATACCTTTTCTCCATTAGTGTCATTCGTGCTCATTCGTGTATTTGTGGCGGGTCAGGTGTTTCTATTATAAAAAATCTTACTTAGTATCGCAACAAAAATTCTCTTGCTTCTTTGGGGTTTTTCTGCTTTGATGAGGGGAGTTCGTTTGTATGCTCGGAGGATTCATATGAATTGGAGAATTACTGTTTCTGTCTTGGCGGGTTTTTGTATCCTTGTTGCGTGTCAGAAGTCGGTGTTCGGAAGAATCGCGGATCGCATTGATGAAGCGCGAATTGTTGAGTTTGCGAACGCGCAACGTCAAAAAAGCGGCGCTCCTCTTCTGCGAGAAAACGCCACGCTTCGTGAAATTGCGGCGCGTCGCGCTGATGATATGTTTCGTTTTCAATATTTTGGCCACGATTCGCCTTCGGGTGCTACCATGGAATTTTTGAGAGAAACACTCCACTACGCGCATCTTATTTCGGGGGAAAATTTGGCAATGGGAAATTTTAAAGATGAAAACGAGGTAATTTCGGGCTGGCTTGGGAGTAGGGGGCATCGCGACGCCATGCTTGATGCGCGGTATCAAGAAACGGGCGTTGCGGCGAAACGTGGCAGGCATAGGGGATTTGAAACATGGATTATCGTGCAGATATTTGGTACGCCTCGTTCCGTTTGTCCTTCGATTGACGAGGGTCTGGGGGAAGCGATTGAGGTCGGCAAAGAAAAACAAAAAACGCTTCAGCAGATATTTGAAGAAAAACGTATTGCGTTTGAACGTTCGGGTGAAAATTACGAACGCCGCCTCGAAACTTATCAAGAGGCAGAGAAAGCGTGGAATGAATATGCACAGCTGACAGAAGAATTACAAAGGATGGTTGTGCGCCGTAATGTGGGCGTGAGGGCGTTTAACGAATGTCTTGAGTCATTTACGAAATAATCGGTATCACGCCGATTGTTTATAAAAATACCCCGACGGAAGTCAGGGTTTTTTTCTCAATTTTTCTTTGATTTTTTTGGACGCGCGTCTCTTCTATTATTTTTTACATTCAGGGGTATAACTGGTATTTTCCATGCGCCCCATGATACCATCGCCCTTGTCGTGGCCGCACCCAAAGGTATGGCCGAGCTCGTGGAGTACTGTTAGTATGGGTCCGTCGTCGTCTGTTAATCGTACGGTAAAAAAACGCCCCGGCATATTTCCATTGCTGCTTGCAAGCCATGGCGCAAAAAATGCGATCCGGTCTTGCGGCAGGAATTCGAAGCGTTTTTGCAGCTCATGTATGATGATGCCGCCGTATTTATCTCTCCATTCCACACCTCCTATTTCAATAATTTGTGTAAGGCGGTTTCGGATATCGGACGGAACAGCAAAAGCAAGGCATTGGGGATTGACCGTGAGCGCCAATCCCGCTTCGGCTTTCAGAATTTTGGAGGATTGTACGAGAATATCGCGTACTCTTTGGCATAGCATTTCAAACTTTTTGGTTCCTTGATAGTGCTGGTTGTACGATATATCTACAATCGGCATAATAGTGAGTGTGTCGAATTTCTCGGCGCGGACAGTTTGGGGAAGGAGTATGAGGAGAGCGAAGATGAACGCGCTTATCCAGCGGAGCAGAGGATTTTGCATGACTTTGCCTCTTTTTATTAAATATTGTTGTGTGGAGCTATTGTAGAAAATAACACATTTTCTTTTTTTATGCAAGTAATTACTCGTAAGTATGCATATAGCATAGGCATTGATGAGGCTGGTCGTGCCGCCCGGAAGGGCGAGTCCTCGCCTCGCTTCGCGGGCGAAGCGGGTCGCCCAGTACGATATTATATTGGAATTGATGAGGCTGGGCGGGGTCCCCTTGCGGGTCCTGTTGTGGTGGGAGGAGTAAAAATGAAAAGAGGAATGGGGCGGCTATTGAGTGGCATCAAAGATTCAAAAAAACTTTCCGCAAAACAGCGCGAAGAATGGTTTGCGAAATTGACCGTGCATCCAAATATCGCGTGGGCGGTTGCGCGCGTGTATCCAAAAACGATTGACCGGATTAATATCGCACGTGCTACAAATCTTGGAGTAAGGCGGGTATATCAAAAACTTTCCGATGCGAAATCAACTCCCGCCTTATTAGACGGCAGTTTATATTTACCGAGCTATATTCCTTATAAAACTATTATCAGGGGTGACGAAAAAATACCTATTATTTCCGCGGCATCTATAATCGCAAAAGTTACGCGCGACCGTATCATGACGCGCCTCCATAAAAAATATCCTGAATATCGTTTTGATATTCATAAAGGATACGGCACGAAACTGCATCGCGCCATGATTAAAAAACACGGGAGGTCGGAGGTTCATCGGAAATCGTTTCAAACCTCTTGACAGATTAATTGACTTTTGTTATTATATTTTTAGTTCTTAACATCACACAAGGGGTATTGGAGAGATGAAAAATAATCTCGTTGGTCTTTATCCGTCTATACGACCTTATAATTCCGGATACCTTTCAGTCGGGGATGGCCACAGATTGTATTATGAGGAGTGCGGAAATCCGAAAGGATTGCCGATTTTGTATGTTCATGGTGGACCTGGTTCAGGATGTAGCAAAAATTCAAGAAGATTTTTTGATCGTAAGAAGTGGCGGGTTATTCTTTTTGACCAGCGTGGGTGTGGGAGAAGTAAGCCTTACACATCTATTTCTGAAAATACGACCCAGCATCTCGTAGAAGATATTCGGAAATTACTGAAAAAGCTTGGTGTTTCCGAGGTTGTACTTTTCGGGGGTTCGTGGGGCTCAACACTTTCGTTAGTGTATGCCATTGCTTATCCGGAAACGGTTTCCGGCATGGTGCTTCGTGGCATTTGGCTCGCAGAGTTTGATGATATTCGTTATTATATCGGGGGTGGTATCGCATCATTTTTCCCCGAAGTCTGGGATCGTTTTATCGTACGGGTTCCTTTAGCACGGCGAAAGGATCCCGCACAGTATTATTATGAGCAGATGCTTTCTCCGGATCCCGAAGTGCGGCGATATTATGCGTACGAATGGTGTCGGTATGAATCAGCCATATTATATCTTCGTCCAAAGAAAGACAATGTATTGGCAAAACAAGTGGCCAAGGGATCTTTCGAGGCGTGGGGGCTCATGGAGGCACACTATATCGCGAATAAGTGTTTTTTTGAGGACGGCTACATTATGAAAAATATTTCCCGGATTGCTCACATCCCTGTTTCTCTTATGCACGGGAGATATGACATGATATGTCCTTTTATTAAGGCACATCGTCTTCATAAAGCCCTTCCGCATTCTGAGTTTCAGGTTATCGTTGGTGGCCATTCAAGTTTTGAGTCGGGGCGGATACGGCGGCAGCTTGTTGCGGCAACAAATAAAATGTTTTTGAGAGTTATCGGGCGTTCATCGTAAACGCCCTTTTCTTTTGACAGTATAGTATACTTTAGATAGTATGGAGAGGCAGTTTTTTGAAACAAGAAAATAGGAGGAAACGCCATGCGAAGTGTGGTGCGAAAAGGAATACGTGCTCTTTTTATGGCTTTGTTTTTGTGCGTGACGTTGGTTACGCCGTCATTTGCGGCATCGGGCGAGATTCATTGGTATGATTATTGGTTTGACTCCCCCGGATTAATACAGGGACCGTACTTATGTTTTGAGCAGGGTAAAGAACTTTTTGGCGATTTTGGTTTGGACAAACTTACTTCCAATGAATTTAAAGAAGAAACTTATAAACTTGTCGGATATGGGAATCCGTTTATGCTCAAATTTCTCTTTATGTGTTCTGCTCATAATATTTTTTCCTTATCGGAAAGAAATCTTTTAATGACACGCGCATTGTGGGTGTATGTTGGGCAGAGGCATTATTATAATAATAATGATAAAGAATTTTTGAGGATTCTTGTGGGTGTTGCATCACAGCTCGAAAGCCGATCTCTCGGAATCCCCGGCGGGTTATAACCGTCGGTTTTTTATTTGTTTGTCCACCCGCCTGCTGCAGGCAGGGAATCGCGAAGCGATTATGGTAACAAACAAATAATCCGCTCAAGTTTTTGCGGAGCAAAAATTTAGGCGAGTAAATAATCGCGTGAAGTGTTTGACAGGTTGAATATGTTGCGATATTATATAGTCAGTTACTTGCCACACAACCATGGAGGTTCGTCATGCTGGTTTCTTTGCATATTGACGGCGACGCGAAACAAAATCGGGCGTTTTTTAAAAAGATACCCGGAGTTATCTGGCCGGTTTCGCTTTCGTGTTATTCTATGGACGCGAATCTTGTTTTGCAAATCGTGAAGAACTCGGCGGAAGAAGTGATGCATTGTTTGCGGGAGATGGAAAAAAGAAACGAGCTCACGATTGTGAGTCCGCGTTAGGAGGCGGCAGTATGCGCTGGCTTGAGCGGATGGATGATATTATTTTTCGCGCCCGTAGAGGCGCGCGTTTGGAAGTGCCGGCTTTGCGGGGCGTTTTTGACGGCGCGGCATTTTTCTGGATGTGGGAAAATGCAATCGGCTCCTCATCTGTGCGCACTGAGATGTGGGTCAGGGCTTTTCCTGATATTCCGGAAGAAGGCGCGATGCGTATTGAAATATCCGGAAATGCGCGATACAGGAACCGCTTCGTGACGGGGTCCGGATATTGCCGGTCTTTTGAAATGAAGATGTCGGCGACACGCGATAAGGCGTTTTCTTCTCATGAACAACTTATGGTTGGTATCGGTGAAGCTCTTGTGGAAGCACAAAATACCGCGTGGGATGCCGTGGATATTCCTAGCGCTTCCCGGTCAGTAGCATGATGCGTTCTTTTCTGTCTCCCGTGCTTGATTTTCTTGCTGTTCTTTTTTGGAGCATTACACTGGTGTGCATTGGATTTTTTATGCGAAAACCTTTGTGGGCGAGTATTCTTTGGTTTTTTCCACTCGTTTTTTATGTATTTTAGGAGTTATTTTCGCTGGTGTTGATGCCAGCGTTTTCATTTGCTGAAATATTCTTATTATGCTATTATGTAAGAAGCATTAGTGCCCTCGTTTACGGAAGTTCGTAAATCATAAATCATAAATCTTAAATCTTAAATTTGAGAATATGGTAGTCCGAATGCGACATACGAAATCCAAGCGGAATCGGGTCCGCTCTCACCACGCGCTTGTTCGGGGGCGTTTTATTACGTGCTCAAAATGCAAGGCGGAAACCCTGTCGCATTCAGCCTGCCTCCAGTGCGGTTTTTACGGTGGCAAGGAAGTAATCGATGTTTTCGCGAAATTGGATAAGAAAGAACGGAAGAAAAAGGAAAAAGAATTGCACGCGCATGAACAGGAAGACGCGGAAAAAGGGAAAACGCTTAATGCGGAAGAATTATCGCATCGTTAGTTAGAATTTAGAATGTAGAAAATAGAATGTAGAATAATGCGAACACGTCGTTTCTTCTACTTCCTACATTCTACTTTTTAGTTTCTCGTTAATGGCATCACGCCATCTTGCTCGTTCCATCGTTATGCAATCGCTCTATGAGTGGGATTTTAACGGTGAGGACAATACAAAGCTTCCCGCGATTGTTGAAAAAAATATCAATGAATTCGGTCCCGGCATTGATGAGATTGATTTTATTCACGCGCTGGTGGATGGCATTATGAAAAATCGGAAAAAGATTGACGCGATTCTGGAAAAAGCAGCGCCCGAATGGCCCATCAGTCAAATTGCAATGGTTGACCGGAATGTCTTGCGTCTCGGCATTTTTGAGCTTTTGTTCGGCGACCGAGAAGCAGTGCCGCCGAAAGTTGCTATAAATGAATCAATTGAGCTTGCAAAAAATTTCGGCGGGGAAAATTCGGGGAAATTCGTAAATGGGGTGCTCGGTACGATTTATAAAGAAATCGGTGAGCCTGGTAAGGAATATCCGACGCGGGATGAGCTTGCAAAGAAGCGAGAGGAAGAGGCGAAAGAGGAAGAAAATAAAGAAGCAAAGGAAGAGAAGAAGAGAACCAAGAATAAGAAGTGAATCAATATCAATTTCTAATTAACCTAATTGACCTAATTTCTAATAAAATCCCAATGTTTAATAATTTGGGATTTGGAACTTCATTAGATCAATTAGAACAATTAGAAATTAGAAATTCTCGTGGAGAGTCTATCTCGTTTAGAGGAGAAACTTTCTCTCAAATTTAATAACGAAGAACTCCTGCGTCAAGCCCTGACGCATCGTTCGTTTCTGAACGAAAATCCTTCGCTCAAGCTTTCGCACAACGAACGGCTCGAGTTCTTGGGGGATGCGGTGATTGAGCTGGTTATTACAGAGGCTCTTTTTGAGCGTTATCCCGAAAAACCGGAGGGAGAACTTACGAGTTTTCGCGCCGCCCTGGTCAACGCAAAAATGCTTTCCGAAGTTTCTGCTGACTTAGGCTTGAATGATTTTTTGTTGCTTTCGCGAGGCGAGGCAAAAGACATCGGAAGGGCGCGCCAATACATTCTTGCGAATGCGTTTGAAGCGGTGGTTGGCGCGATGTATCTTGACCAAGGGTATGACGCGTGCAGGAAATTTCTTACCGCATTTCTTTTTACCCATCTTGAGAAGGTCGTCTCGGAAGAGCTCTATAAAGATCCAAAATCCATGTTTCAGGAAGAAGCGCAGGAGCGGGTTAGCATTACCCCAACGTATGAGGTTATGAAAGAATGGGGCCCCGATCATGATAAGCATTTTGTAGTCGGCTTGTTTCTTGAGAAGGAATTGGTTGCGGAAGGCGAAGGGCCGTCTAAGCAGGCCGCACAGGAAGAAGCTGCGCGGAACGGGTTGCGTGTTAAAAATTGGCAGTAATGGTATGAAACATTTCTATACCCCTCTATCTATTCTTTCATGGTCGGGTACGAGCATGCCCCATATCTTGTTGGTCTTGGTTTATACGTTTCTTGTACCAGACCTTACATAAATATATGAAATGGTATACATGGCAGGAATGTGAGCGTGATATTGAAAAAATTGCCGTGTGGGCCGCGGCAAAAAATTTTGACGCGGTATACGGCATTCCGCGCGGAGGGCTCGTTGTCGCCGTTTTGCTTTCTCATCGGCTTGGCATTCCGTTGGTGCTTGATGCGGCCGGGGTGAATCCCAAAACGCTTGTCGTTGATGATATTTCCGATTCCGGCAGGACGCTTGCGGCATTTGAACGCGGCCTTGCGTTTCGACCTTCTGTCGCAACATTGTTTTATCATAAAGATACCGAGCGCATACCCGAATATGCTCTGAATGAAAAAACCGCATGGGTCGTATTTCCCTGGGAACAGGAATTAAGCTCTCGGTATGACGGAACGGTTACGGTATAAAATATTGTGTTATTCCTGGTTGCATGCTACTCATATGAGTAGCTTTTTGTTTTTATGGAGGTTTTCTATGTTGGATCGTATGGTGCATGACGAATTAATGCAGATGTTGAAAGAATGCGGTGCGATAATGCTTCGGAAAGAAGGGGAACCGTGCATTGAACTTTCAAGCGGTCTGCATACTCGTGCGAAATACGATTTTTCGCGCGCGTTTCAGTATAAGGAAATACGCGAGCGTCTCGCGCGGGAGTTTGTTGGCATGCTTGGCGATGAAATGGATGCGTCGGCAATTGACGTGATCGCGGGGCCGGAGTCCATGGGGCCGTTTCTCGCGGAAATGCAGAATTTTTCCTATTTTGCTTTATCGTCGTGTCGTTTGGCGCTTGCGAAGAAAGACAAGCGCGGGACGTTCTTTTTTGAAAAGAATTGCGATCTTCGTTTTGATGACCGCGTTTTGTTTGTGGACGATGTGTTGACCACCGGAAGAACTCAAAGGAATATTGCTCTTGCATTGGACGGTTGGCATGGCCGGATCGATCCTCCGCAGGTGTATGGCGCCGTTGTGCTCGCGCGTACTATTCCGGAGCATTTTCATAAGAACGGAGAAATCTTCGTGCCTGATGTATCGTTGCTTTCTGATACAACAAATCTTGTGTATCCTTCGCTTCATTGCGGGTATTGTATGCGTCAGTCTTGATTTTTTTCTCAAACTATGCTACCCTAGGGGTAGCTTTTTGTTACATCCATAAAACATCCATAAGGGAAAAATGCTATGCGAAATCGGCTGAAAAGAATTTTTCAGAAGGTTTTTGTGCGGGCTTTCTGTATAGCGTGGTGTTCGTATGAATGCCGGGAACATGGACGGGAAGTGCTGCGGGAAAAAAAATGGGAAGAGTATTCTGAAGAAATAAGAAATACACCCCCGAACGATCCGCCGCTTTGGGTTGTGTGCGCGATTGCGGGTGTTCTTATTTCAGTAATCGGCATTGGTGCGTGGTATATGCGTGATCGTGGTTATGAGCTTTTATATATTATTGAGCCGATGAGCTGGTTTTATCGCGATATGCCCCTCCTGCCCCTTGATGAATTGCGGGGGCCGCTTATTTTCTTGTCGGTCGTGGGATTGTTGTCCAATTTTTTGGCAGGATGGTTTCATCAGGGAAAGCCGATACATCCAAAAGTTAGCCGGGCGGCGTTTCTTTGTCACGATTTTATTCGGCATCGGATAAACGCATTCCGCCAGTGGCGGATTGTGATGGCGGCGCGCGGTTTTGTATATTCGGCCGGTCTCTCTATTTGCAGAGTTGGATTGGAGTGCCAAGAGAGGCCGATCGGGCTCGTATATTTCAAGACCGCGAAGGGTGAGGGTGAGTCGCGTAGAATGAAATTTTGCAGTCGGCATAATCCTCTTGAAAGCGGGTGGTCAAAAATGCATTTCGCGACGCGAAGATGGGAAATTACTGGAACTTTTTTCTTTGAAAAGTCGTCGGAGTATTATTACAATATACCGTTTTAATAATCCGAAGAATCGTCTCAGGTTTTTTAGATATACTACGCAAGTCTTTCGGGACTTGCTTTTTTATTAAAATAATTTTACAATGCTTTTAACTCTGTTTGTCCGCTGTTTGACAATATGCGCCGCATAAAAAGGAGTATGTAATGAACCATAGCAAAATCCCACAGATTTCTTGGGTGAAACAGCTGGTGGTATGGATTGTTCTTATTTTGGGGACCTTCCTGGTTATAAAAATTTTTTCCGGCTCCGGTTCTGAATCTCCCAAGGACATTATTTTCAGCGATTTTATGGCGTATGTGGTGAAGGGCGAGGTTTCCGAAGTTACGGTGAAGGGTCCCGATATTAGCGGTAAATTGGCAAATGGCCAGAAATTTAAAACGTATGTGCCTGATGACAAGGATATGTTGCCAACACTTCGTGCAAAGGGCGTTCGTATTACCGCAAAGCCCGTGGACGGCAACCCCTGGTATATCAATATGCTTATGTCGTTGCTGCCCATGGTTCTTTTTATCGGTGTCTTTATTTTTTTAATGCGTCGGATGCAGGGCGGAGGGGCAGGAGGAGCGCTTTCGTTCGGAAAATCAAGAGCGCGTCTTCTGAGTCAAGACACCACCAAAAAGGTTACATTCGCTGATGTCGCCGGAGTGGACGAAGCAAAAGAAGAGCTTCAGGAAATCATTGAGTTCCTGAAAGACCCCGCAAAGTTTCAGAAACTTGGTGGTAAAATTCCAAAGGGTGTTTTGTTGATGGGGCCTCCGGGTACCGGCAAAACCCTTCTTGCGCGCGCGGTTGCGGGCGAGGCGAAGGTTCCATTCTTCAGCATCTCGGGGTCTGACTTCGTGGAAATGTTTGTCGGTGTTGGCGCGTCACGCGTTCGTGATCTTTTTGAGCAAGGAAAAAAGCACGCTCCGTGCATTATCTTCATGGATGAAATTGATGCGGTTGGCCGTCAGCGGGGTGCGGGTCTTGGTGGAGGCCACGATGAGCGTGAACAGACGCT
>JAUSFV010000045.1 GCA_030649305.1 bacterium | reverse complement strand
CCCAAAAATTTTCCTTTCAATTTTTTCCGGCTCCCCCCTCACCCCCCGCCGAAAGGCGAAAAATGAAGGAAAGGAAATTTTTGGTTTGCTCCGCCGCTTCCATATTGCATTATAGTTCAAGATTGGCTAGAAATGCAATATCTCGTAAACTGTGGATATGTTGATTAGTGAAAAACTTGGAAAAAATATCAAGAAAATACGGACTCGCAAGGGAATGTCGCAAGGCGACATTTGCCGAGCGCTTGATATGGACAGAGGATATATGAGCGCAATCGAAAATGGGAAAAAGAATATTACTATTTCGCAATTAGAAAGGTTGGCGCAAGCGCTCGGCGTTTCGGTTGATAAACTGCTAAAATAAATATATGGGCATGGAATCTCCAAATCTTTCGAATAAGCCACCAGCGGAGTCGGCAAATATTTCGACGCCTGAGCAAATAGAACAGGAACGAGCCAAAAAACAAAAAGCTTTTGAAACTGCGGCCGCACAGAAGAACGACAGGAGAAGTTTAGGCGATAAACTTCTGGGCGCAAATAAACTTTCGGCCGTTGATATGGCTCGCGAAGAAGCTTTTGGAGAGAATGTCAGTTTCGATGTCAATAAAAGATTTGACGATGAGCGGAAAGCTCGCGAGGCATCAGAGGATGCAGATTTTTTTGCAGAGATGCAATCAGCGAAAGACGGTATATGGAACCTAGATAGAAGTCGATTCAAGGGAGCGCACCTTGAGAACGCTGTTCATGGCAAAGACAGTAAGCAGGCAGACAAGGCTAGACAATTAGCAGAGGCAAATAATACGGCCCTTGACCGCGCCTTTGAACATGAGGAGGAGCTTATCAGGAGAGGAGAATGGAACCCAAACTCGTCAGTTCTTTCTGTACCAGGATTTAACAGCGCAGAAGTCAATGAGCTTAAGCGACAAAAGCAAGAACGATTTGAGAAATTAAAGGCACTGCAAGAAAAACAAGATGGGGAGCAAAAAGAAGCAGAAGAAGAAAGGGTTTTGAAATCATTCGCCCAAAAACTTGTTGAGGAAAAAGAATTAATTGCATCTGGAAAATGGGTGGCGGGCAACTCCTATTTCAGAATACTTTCTCTAGATTTTGTACAAAGTCCAAGAATTAGAGAAGTCGCACGAAGAAAATTCCATGAATTGGAGACTTATAGCGCCACGTACCTTTCTGGTCAAGAGAAAAAACGTGCGACCAGCGCATATCAAACAGAAATAGCATCAGCAAGGCGAGGAGAATGGGTGGAGAAAGATTCATATTTTTATAAAATTCAGCAAGAAAGTAGGTTTGGACAATTCAGCTCTAACTTTAAACATTATGTAGTGGAGAAACTTATTCAACTTGGTGCAATTAATTTTCAAAGACGAAGCACGGGGAAAGGACGAGATTTTTTGGAAATAGAACCCGATTTGCTCCAAAGAGCAGCAGCTATTCTTAATCTCACGCCAAGGGCAACTTTTGACGATGCTGAAAAAGCATACAGAAAATTTATGATGAAAAATCATCCAGACAGAAGACAAGGAAAAACTTTGGATAAGAAGACTGAAGATGAGATGGGAGAACTGACGGCAATATTTAGTAAGTTGAAAACCTCCAATTAGAGTTTCCGCCATGGGAGCCAACCCCCGCCATTTTATAATTTTCCTAAAAATGGCGGTGGGTTGTTGTGCGCGGACTGGGCGGGTGGGCCAAGCACATATCAAATCTGATTGCGCCCTAGCGCAAACCGCATTGCATTGCGCCTCGGGCCGCCGCGAGGATACGCAGAAATGAGCGACATAAAATGACGCTCTTTTCGGAGTTTCTGAAGCGGCGGAGCAAACCAAAAATTTCCTTTCCTTCATTTTTCGCCTTTCGGCGGGGGGTGAGGGGGGAGCCGGAAAAAATTGAAAGGAAAATTTTTGGGCTTGCCACGCGCGAGTCCGCGAGCGCGTCCGAGGCGCGTTCCATCGCAATCGGAGCGCACGCTTCAATTCCAAGCCACCACGCGCTCGGCGCGTGCGAAGTCAGCCACTCCGCGGCTGGAAATGGGTTCGCGCAAAGGTTAGTATGTCAGCACAGAAAGAAACTTCGCGTTCGGACAGAGCCGCGCCGCTTCGCGGCGCGGCAGGGGCGGGCGGAGAAAAAGCCCGTCGCGAAGCGACGAATTCAGACGGGGCGGAGGCGGCGAAGCGGGCGGTTTTGTCCTTGTTTCGTATCCCCATAATTTTTTCAAAATTATGACCAAACCAAAATATTTTCTATACGCGCGTAAATCGACCGAGGAGGACGACCGACAAGTGATGTCGATTGAGGCGCAATTATTTGAACTACGCGAATTCGCGCGTAAAGAAAATCTTGAAATTCTTGAGGAATTTCAAGAGTCGAAAAGCGCAAAGACACCGGGGCGAGCCGTGTTCGGCAAAATGATGGTGAAAATTGAAGAACTAGGGGATGTCGGCATTTTGGCGTGGCACCCCGATCGACTCGCCCGAAATAGTATTGACGGTGGGCGTGTTATTTACGCCGTAGACACGCATAAACTGGTGTCTATGCGCTTTCCGACATTTTGGTTTGAACCCACTCCGCAGGGGCTCTTTATGTTGCAAGTGGCGTTCGGCCAATCTAAATATTATTCGGACAATCTGGTGCAGAATGTGAATCGCGGCATCCGCCAAAAACTGCGCCGCGGCGAGTGGCTGAACCTTGCGCCCTTTGGCTATGTAAACAACCCACGTACCCGCAACATTGAACCGCACCCGACGAAAGGGCGTATCGTTCGCATTGCATTTGAGGAGTACGCCAAAGGGACGCATACCTACGTTTCGCTGGCGCAATTTTTGGCGGATTTGGGCGTGGTGACGCGGAACGGAACGCCACTTGCCAAAATTTCCATCAAACGGCTTCTAACGCACCGCGCATATCTCGGCTTCGTCAAACATCGCGGTGAATGGTTTGATGGAAATTTTGAGCCACTGGTTTCTCCGCAATTGTTTGAAGCCGTGCAACAGGTTTTGAAAAAACGAGAATGTCCTCGCAAGACGCGCAAGAACCATGATTTTCCATTC
>JAUSFV010000033.1 GCA_030649305.1 bacterium | reverse complement strand
CCAAACACGTCTGCAAAAAGACATGGAATCCTATAAAAGGATATCTAAAGTCCGAGCAATAACAAAACATCGTATACAAACAAAAGGCGCCGAATAATCGGGCCTTTTTTCTTTTTCAACTTATCGCTTCTCCCCGGTCGCATACCAGCATCCCTGCGCCCCCATGCGCGCCGAATGAATCGTACCCGCAGGCACATCAAACCGATCCTGCTGGCGGAGTGTCGTGGTTTTTCCGTCAATCGTTAAATCCATTTGGCCGTCAAGAACAAGATACGCGTGTTTTCCCGGATGCCGATGGTCCGGATATATGGTTCCCGCGGAATCGCGCCAAACCCTGATACCCGAAAAGCCCTCGCCTTCAAGTTTCTTCCGCGCGCGGTCGGGTGTAATAATGCCGAATTCTTTCCTTAACATAAGCATGGGCATTCGTATAATTAGTATAATTTGTATATTGGTATCGATACTAATATACGAATGGTACTAATGATACAAATACAAACTACGCTATTCATATCTTAGGGCCTCTATGGGGCTCTTCCTTGATGCTTGTCGCGCAGGATATAACCCAAACAAAAGCCCGACGCCCGCGGAAACTCCGAGGCCGATTAAAGCGGCTGATACCGGAAATGAAAACGTCCACGGAAGTGCTACAACCTGCGAGAGTACGAGCGCAACCACAAACGAAAGAAGCGCTCCGAATAAAATTCCGATAACCCCGCCCATCGCAGTCAATATAACCGCCTCAAACAGAAACTGGCGCATAATATCCTGATTCGTCGCCCCAATCGCTTTGCGGAGACCGATTTCGCGCGTACGCTCGGTAACCGACACCAGCATAATATTCATTATACCGATACCCCCGACCAAAAGCGAAACGGCAGCAACCGACACGAGAAGAAGTGTCAGCACATCCGTAATGGTTTTAAGACGTTCCGCGATATCCGCCGATGTTTCCACAAAAAAATCATCTTTGGACGGGTCATCAATATCGTGACTCGCGCGGAGGGTCGCCTCTATATCCCGTACCGTCTGCGGAATTGCATCTTCCGTACTCGCTTCTATAATAAAGCGGTGAAAATATTTAATGCCAAAAATATATTGCTGTGCCGTGGTGTAGGGCATAATCGCCATGTCATCAAAATTAAAAAAGGAAATCTGCCCTTTTTTTGGAAGTATCCCGATAATCCGCAAATTTCTCCCCTTAATACGAATACGCTCACCCAAAGCATCCGACTGGCCGAATAGTTCATCCCTTACTTTTGAACCGATAACCACCACGTCGGCTTTTCCCCGTATATCTTCTTCATCAAAAAACCTTCCTTCGGCGGGAAACAAATCAAAAATATTTGAAATAAGCTCGGATGCCCCAAAAATAGTGGTGCGATACGTCTCGCTTCCGTATGACGCGGTCTCACCCCCGAATACCACGGGCATCACCTCAGCTATGGTCGGCGCGTTTTCTTTTCGCAGAAGCAATTCTAGGTCGCGCTCTTTCAAAGAATCGCTAAAAATTTGCGCGAAATCAGACGGTCCGGTTGGCTCGCGCCCGGGAGCGACCGCGATTGTTTTTGAACCCATCCCCTGAACCTGCTTGAGAATCAAATCCTGCGCCCCCTGCCCCACAGCCATAATTAAAATAATCGCGGTAATGCCGATAACAATACCAAGAATCGTAAGGGCGGAGCGCGATTTGTGAGTACGCAGACCTACCAACGCAGTTTTTAATGTATGAGCGAAAGTCATAAAATATATTGACTCTGTAAAATAATTATGCTAATCTTTTTTCAGATCTTATTAATTACCAAAAAACAGGAGATCCTATGAAATGCGCGATTTGTCCATCAGAAAATGCTATCCTTATAACGGATTCCGTGACATTAAAAGATCCAAATGGTAAAGATGTTATCATACAAGATATAGAAATGTATACATGCAACGATTGTGGCGAAAAATATTTAGACCGTATGCAAGCACGAATAATGTCTTTAAAAGCAGAGGCAGCAGGAATTGAAATCAAAAGAAGAAGGTGGGGACTTCCGCTTCCTGATCAATCATAAAAAACATAACTTTCGCAGCCGCGTTCACGCGGCTTTTTTTATTTAACAAACGCGTCAGTTGCTTTGTGCCGGTGATCTACCTGGCGGTCGCTCGCAATCAGGCCGTCATGCATCATAATAATACGCTCGGCATGGTCCGCCGTGTATGTTTCGTGCGTAATCAAAATCACCGTCCGTCCTTCTTCTTCCGAAAGCCGCTGAATAATTTCCATGACTGCTTGGCCCGATTTTGAATCAAGATTTCCCGTCGGCTCATCCGCGAAAATAACCTGCGGATCGGTAACGAGTGCCCGCGCGATTGCGACACGCTGTTTTTCACCTCCCGAGAGCTGTGCTGATTCGTGATGCATCCGATGGGAAAGGCCAACTGATTCAGCGGCCTTGCGCGCACGCTCCTCCCATTCCCGTTCCGGCACATCCGAATACAAAAGAGGCAAACGAACATTTTCCAACACAGAAGTTTTCGGTAAAAGGTTGAATGCTTGAAACACGAACCCCATTTTTTTATTGCGAAGCCGCGCTACTTCATCTCCCGAATAATCGGCCATTGCCTTTCCGTCAAAACGATACTCCCCGCCCGTATGCGTATCCAAAAAACCCAAAATATGCAGGAGGGTTGATTTGCCCGAACCTGAAGGCCCCATTACCGCCACGAATTCCCCCTGCTGAATCGCAAACGAAACCCCGCGCAACGCCGGGGTTTCCACACCTTCATTTGAATAAATTTTCGTAAGATTTTTTACTTCAATAAGAGCCATAGATACTACGTAAATCTCTATAGAGGCTTAGCCTCTATAGTAAACATCCATATATTACTCAAACGAAATAACAACTTTATCACCCTCATTCAGCCCGGAAATAATTTCAATATTGCCGTCTGACCCGCGGAGGCCTGTCTGCACCACAACATCCCTGTCCCCCGCCGCTTCGCGAATTCGCACAACTTTGTCGCCGTTTTTCGTAATAACCGCACGCTGGGGAATGACAAGCACGCCATCTATTTTTGCCGTCTCAATATCAATATTTGCCGTCATGCCCGATTTAATGCGGCTATCCTCTCCTCCGAATTGAAATTCTACGCGATACGTCGCGACACCATCCACAATTGTCTCAGCCGGGTCAATTTGCATAACCCGCGCGGTAAACAAAACATCTTTTCCATACGCATCAAGCGTTACCTGCGCCTCGTTTCCCATGCTGATTTTCGCGATATCCGCCTCAGGCACATTCGCTTCAATTTCCAACGCGGTATCGGAATTAAGCGAAAACACCGAGGTCTGCGCTGATACAATTTCTCCCACCTTCGCGTTTTTCTGCGTCACAATACCACGCAAGGGCGACGTAATACGTGTTTTTGCAAGTTCCGCTTTAGCACTTTCCACTTTCGCGCGCGCCTGTTCCAATGCCGCCTCCTGTGCCGCAATCTGTTCCAGCGCCGTTCCCGCGCGCTTCAGTGCAAGCTCGCTCGTCTTCACCGCCAAATCCGATTCGGCACCTGCCAAATTCGTAATCGCGGTATTGATATTTGTACGGGCGGTATTCACATCCGTGCTATATCCCTCAATGGTTGTCTGTGAAATGGATGAACTTGGCACGGCACTGGCAAGAGCAGTCGCGACACGGTCAAGAAACGCCCGGATTTCTGAAAGTGCCGCGCGCGCGCGCAAAGCTTCCGCTGAAAGGTCGTCTGAAACCGATAGAGTTGTAAGCGCCGTACTCCACGCGGAAAGCAATATCTCACGGAGCATGCGTTCATTCTCCAGGGAAGTACGGAGTGACCCGTCAGGAATCGTTACCGTAAAATTCGGGTCCGAACTTCTTGGATTGTCTATAAACTGGTCTACTTTATTATGAATCGCGTCATCAGCCTTGCGGTAAGCATCCTGAATCGTATCCAAAAGAGCCTGGCGCGCGTCCGCCACTTTTACTTCCTGCACGGCAAGTTCCTCCGGGCGCGTCCCCCGCTTCAGTTCGGCAAGTTTCGCTTCTTCTTTCCTCACACTTGCCTCCACATCAGCGAGTGTCGCGGAAAGGTCGGCATTGTAAAGCGACGCGAGAACCTGTCCCGCGGAAACCTTGGCGCCGACATCCACATTGATTGCGGCAACACGGCCGCTTCGCTCAAACGCAAGGTCAACGCTCTCCGCGGGCTTCACCCGGCCTGTCACGCTTACTTCCTGCGTCAGGGTCCCGCGCGTTACCGAAACTATTTCTTCATTCGGCGTCTCCCCGCTTCGCCCCCAAATCAAATAACTTCCGCCCGCGATTACTACGACAATAACCAACGAAAGAATAAGATGGGATTTTATAAAATTAAAAATAAACATAGATATTAGAAATTAGGATTTAGAAATTTTAGTAAGATATTTCTGATGATATTCTTCGGCGCGCCAAAAAGGTTCTGCCGAAAGAATTTTAGTTAAAACTTTTTTGCCGAGCTTTTTTTCTACCGCTTCTTTTGATTTCTCCGCGGCTTTTTTCTGCTCATCATTATGATAAAAGATTACCGACCGGTATTGAGTTTTTTCCTGCAATACGGGGCTATGCGCTTCCCAAAAATGTTCCAGGAGCTTTTCATACGAAATCACCAACGGGTCATAATGCACCTCAACCACCTCTGTATGCCCAGTATCTCCACCGCAAACATTCTCATACGAAGGATTCGGCATATCTCCTCCGCTATACCCAACCACCGTTTCAAGAACACCCGGCAATTTTGAAAACGAAACATCCGGCTCCCAGAAACAGCCGAGGCCGAATGTCGCTTTTACTATTTTCTTTTCCATACATTTGACACCTTTGAAACTTTTGCCGCCCTTACAATATTCCGTATACTCGCCCGTCCCCGAAAATGCACCGGCGTCCGATATGCGGGCATCCCCTTCCGATTCCCGATTTTTGCATAATTCTTCATAACAGTTATCCTATCGCTATTCAAGCTAATACTATCACATTTTGACTAAAAAAACATCCGCAGAGAGGGTCTCTGCGGACATACGATGACTACTATAATTACACTGAAATCCGAAAAAGAAGTGGCGGGCTGGGAGGGATTTGGTTACCCATCACTCTAAATTTTATAACCCTTTCTGAATTGTAAAATGTAAACAGATGGCGGGCTGGGAGGGATTTGAACCCCCAAGGCGTATTCGCCGACGGATTTGGAGTCCGCTGGTGTCACCCATCACCGCTCCAGCCCACTGCACTTTTTTCGTTTCCATCTTTCAATCGGAATGGCGATGGCGAGGGGATT
>JAUSFV010000030.1 GCA_030649305.1 bacterium | reverse complement strand
CCGTCTTCTCCGCTCGGTTTCGGTTCTCTTTTTTCTTGAATCGCCGAAACAAATTCATCCAGCGTTCGCTCAAGCGACCTATCCGCGTTCGTGTCGCATTCAATCATCTGTTCCTCCGGTGCGGAAAAATCATCCTTTCGTTTTGCATAGTATACCCGTTCCGTACCCCCGTATTTTTTACCAAGCCCTTCAATACGAATGTATCCGTCCGTCCCTTCAATCTCAAGCGCGTATGTTGCTTTCCATTGCGACCACGAAGCATGCAGAGATGATACCGCGCCGGATGCGTGTTGCAGCAATACAAACGCGTTATCCTC
The DNA here is from genome assembly GCA_030649305.1 of bacterium. Classification (GTDB taxonomy): domain Bacteria; phylum Patescibacteriota; class Minisyncoccia; order Sungbacterales; family GWA2-42-14; genus JAUSFV01. The sequence continues at coordinate 8,358 of JAUSFV010000030.1, read as the reverse complement.
TACTCCGGATTTCCAAAATGCGTTTTCCAGCATTCCTTTTGCTTCCGCAATGTCTCCGAGAAACCAGCGCGCAAAGTCAATCAAATGCACTCCTTGGTCAATCAGCTCTCCCCCACCCGAGATTTCTTTTTTGTGGCGCCATTCTTTTTCGTAATCAGGCCGTCCTCCGAATCCGTATACCGCGCGCATAAACATGGGCTTCCCGATAAATCCCTCGTCTATAAGTTTTTTTGCCTCAAGCGATGACGGGTGAAAACGATGATTATACGCGACCATAAATGTACGATGTTTTTCTTTCGCGAGCGCAACAACTTCCGTAAGTTCCTGCAGAGTTCGGGCGGCGGGTTTTTCCACGATCACATGTTTTCCGAGCGTAAGGATTTTTTTACCGGTTTCAGCAAGAAGATTATGAGGGAGAACGACAACAGCCGCGTCAAACTCGCCAACGCTTTCAAGCGATCCATGCGCCTCGGCGCCGAATTCATCCGAAACCTTTTTCGCTCTTTCTAAATCAGTATCAATAACGGCACAAAGTTTCGTGTGTGCGTTACGCGAAATCGCCCCCGCCCAGCGTTTTCCCATGCCTCCAGCGCCGATGAGTATAAAATTTAATGTATCCATAGTATTACCACTTCAAGTTTCTGTCTTGCGGCTTAATCCTCCGAAAGGTGTATACATCCGACTCCGCAATTTCTTGTTTATGTTTCGGAAATTCTTTCCAATTATCCCATTTAGCACTCAGCACTTTCCCCGTAATTCCCGCAGATTCGTCTGACGCAAGGAATACGCAAAGTTCTGCCGCAAGCTCAGGAGGCGTGCCGCCTTCTTCTTTTTGGTAAAGCGATTTTTCATAAAATTCCTTCCCTGCCTTTTCGGGTCCCGCTCCTAAAACCGCTTCAAGAAATGCTGTGTTGACAGCACCCGGCGCAATCGCATTCACAAGAATTCCATCGTCTTTTATTTCCTCCGCGAGCGTTTCTGTAAAGCGCACCACAGCACCCTTAGATGAAACATAAGCGGTAAATCGTGAAAATGCCCCCTCTCCCCCGCCAGCGAAATTTATGATACGTCCTGTCCGCTGTTTTTTCATCATCGGCAGGAACGCGCGGCACATCAGCATAGTACCGAATATATTCACCGCAAACGTTTGTATCCATTCATCGGCATTCAGTTCTTCTAATTTTCCGATCGGACCATACATTCCCGCCGCATTTATCAAAACATCGATTTTTTCAAAATGTTCTTTTATAACATTTGCTACATTTACGACATTTGCGGCATTTGCTACGTCGGTAGCATAGGTTATTATTTTCGTTCCATATTTTTCCAATTCTTTTTTTGTCGCTTCAAGCTCCAATTCTGTCCGCGCAATCAAAAAAAGGTCAGCACCTTCCCGCGCAAACGCATCGGCTATTGCCTTGCCGATTCCCCGGCTACCGCCGGTAATTATGACTGTTTTATTTTTTAGTTTCATCTTCCAATTCCTGTGTATTTTATTCCTGCTTTTTTAAATTCCGTTTCTTTATCTTTCAAAAAATTCCTCGTGTCAAAAAATGCCCTTGGTTCTTTTATCGCCTTTGCTACTTTGGTCACATCCAACTCCTTATATTCCGGCCACGCCGTCATTAAAATAACCGCGTGACACCTCTCCATCATTTCGTAGGGGTCGGAAAAAAATTGAATATTGCTTTCTGCTTCAACTTCCTCTTTTTTTGCCATGGGGTCAGTCGCGTGTATAGCTACCCCTTCATTTTTTAACAACCCCGCCACTTCAAGTGCAAGTGAACGGCGAAGTGTTGAGGTACCTACCTTATATGTCACGCCAAGAAGCCCGATGGTTTTGCCGTTGAGGCCCCCAAGAGTTTCTTTAATGCGAGCGATAAATATACTTCGTCTGCCGGCGTTTTTTGCATAAACATTTGAAATAATCGGAAGCGTGATGTTCTTGCGGTCTGCCTCGTTCATCATAGCACGAAGGTCGCGTCCGAGTGTTCCGCCCGAGAACCCGACACTTGCATCCAGATACGCGGATTGCCCGATACGCGGGTCGGATTTTAATGCTTTTGTTACATCAGTGACATCCGCCCCAACTTTTTCGCACAGATCCGCGATGTCATAAATAAATGTAAGCGATGTCGCCAGAAACGCGTTCAGCGCGTGCTTTGCCATCTCGGCGGATGTGGGGTTCATACGAAAAAATTGCGTTTTGAGTAACGCAAAAATATTTTCAATCAGTGCGAATGTTTTTTCGTTTTCCGCTCCGATCACAATTCTTCCTGGCTCCATAAAACTTCTTGTGGCTTTACCAAGCTGCAAATTTTCCGGAACGTATGCAATGTCAAATTTCAACTCGGGCCGTTTTGTTGTAACTAGCTCTTTTATTTTTTGTATCGTGCCAACCGGCAACTGACTTGAAAAAATAACTGTTGTGCCGTTTTGTAAAAATGGCGCAATTTTTTCAACCGCTGTTATAATCGGTATAATATCAACAACGTCCTCATCATTCACGGACGTATCGTAAGTGAACCACACAATTGAAGTTTTTGCGGTTTCGGAAAAATCAATTGAAAAACGCAGACGGCCTGCCGCAGAATTTTTTGCGATCATTTCGGCAAGCTCCGGTTCTTCAAGTGGTGGAATTCCTTTTTGCAGATTTGCGGTCGTATCGGTATTTTCATCAATGCCGGTCACATCGTGCCCCAATTCCGCAAGACATGCCGAATATATTTCGCCACAATGCCAAAGCCCGACAACCGCGATTTTTTTAGCAGAAAACATACCATATGACAATACCACACTATTATAAGAGTGGCAAAGAAAAAACGGCTCATCAAAGCCGCTTTGCTATTCTTATTTTGGTCGCTTGAGGACCGTCTTAGTTATGGTGAGATACCCGATATCTTGAAGTCGTTTCAAATCCATCGGGTGCGCGCGTATCACTTCTTTATAAAATGCCCACGTGAGAAGACCTGCTTGCGCTGCGGAAAAAACACCGAGATGCCTGTTATATTCTACTTCGTCTTCCGAGAGCGAAAAAACTTTAAGGCCGCCATCATTTTTTACTTTGGCAGCAAAGCGTCCGTCAGAAAGGCGCACAATCGTAAGGTATCCTTCAAGCGCAATGTCCGAACCCATAAGATGCGTAGGGTGTGTTTGCGTATAGATTTCAATTTCCTGATCATCCACGCCGGTTTCTTCCCAGAGCTCGCGCAATGCTCCGATGGTCATATTTTTATCCTCGGGGTCTATGCCTCCGCCGGGAAATTCTAAAGAACTATATGGCCCAAAAGAAGCAAGTGGAATCGTCTTGCCGTCCACATATACGTATTGGGGATGTTGGTCGGATACGTATTGCGCCGGGCGTTGTTCAATTACCATAAGCACTTTCCCATCAGGAAGGACCGGCACGATGTTAACTCCTCGGGGGGACCAAGTTCCTCTACTGCCAAGGATTTCAATATAGGAGAAATACGGAAATATGCCGTTTGCAAATTCAGCTTTTCGGCGCCCTTCATACGAACAACAAATTATCGTTCGTGAACGATACGAGTTTGCAGGAAGTGGAATTCGATTTCCTTCTCGCCATTCAAGAGATTTGAGCACTACGAGATGTGACTCCATGCAGTCTCCTTGTTTTCAAGGTGCAATAACACTGCGATTATTATAACAATCCTTGACAAAATGTCAAGGATTGTTATGGATATACCACGATAGTTATACCTCACGCATTAAAAATTTCTCAAGCACCGGAATATCTTCTGGTTTGGTAATAGAACGGCTTTCCGCAATTCCCTCATTCATAACTGCATATACCATATTTTTTTTAAGAAACTGGTTCAAAAGGTTCGTAAGATAATACTCTCCGTTGGGATGTACTATCGGTTCATACGCAAATACTCCTCCGTCCATGACCATCGTGCCTATTGCCGCAATTCGCGAAGGAGGATTCGCTGGTTTTTCTATAATTGCTTCTATCGTGCCATCGGGGCGAAATTGTGCGATTCCTGTCGCATGAGGTCGCGACGTTTCTTTGCAAAGCCACGAATATTGATACGCGAGGCATTTTTCAATATTTTCGCGCGTGGGGATTTCATCCGCGTACAAAATTAAAATTCGCTCATTCGGCTTTACAAATTCTTTCGCGGCTAAAAAACTAAACGCATTCCCCTTCTCCGACCCCTCCGCGTAATAAATTTTTCTGCCATGAAAAGTGTCACCGCAATATGCTTTAATTTTCTCGCCAAGATACCGAATAACAATAACCGCCTCGTCAATTTCGGGCGGCAGTGCTTCAAAAATATGATCCAATATTGTTTTTCCGGCAACAACAAGCAGGGGCTTTGGCGTATCGTGCGTCAGCGGCATCATACGCTCCCCCTTGCCGGCGGCTAAGATAATAGCTTTCATTCAAAAATTTTCAATTAGCAATTTTTAATTTTCATGTAATGCTTCAATAAAAATTTATTGAAAATTGTAAATTGAAAATTATTTATTTTTTAGTTGCGACCAGGTGTATCGCCGTTCCCGGTAACATTCCCCTCTTAATTACTTCGTGGTCAAATTCTTTCAGATGACGCGCAAGCGCGTGGCGATGCGGACCGCGAAGTCCGCCGACGAGTTTATCAATAAACGCATCATGATGTTCAAGCGTCTCTACCCTAAAATATTTTTTTATAGCGCCCACCATGAGTTTTTCCGAACCAATAGCATTATCATTCGGCGATTGCGCCTTCTCCCCATGTTCATCTTTATACGTATATTCGTCATAAATCGCTTGTGCATAGTTCTGCCAATCACGAAGCGATGCTGTGCGGGCTCGTTTGGTGCCATGCGCCTCCCATGTCGGAAGAATTGAGCGCAAAAGAGCCGCGGTATGCGCCGTATGTTCATTGACTTCTTCCCGAAGCGGTTCCGATATAATCAACCTTCCGCCTGGCTTTATTGTGTGATGCACTTTTTTCAAAAGAACATTAATACGCGGGATATGGTGAAGTGTGCGAAAAAATATAACCGCATCATGCTTATCTTTACCGAAATCCATATTCATAATATCCCCAACTTCGTATTTGAGCGAACCAAAGCCCTTTTTGTACGGATTTTCTTCGGCGATTTTTTTCGCGATGGCAATCGATTCGGAAGATACGTCAACCGCGCGAACATCATGGCCGTGGCGCGCAAGTTCAAGCGCCAAATATCCTCTCCCGCACCCGAGCTCAAGCACCCGCGAACGCGGTTTAAGATGCTTCAGCACAAAATCAACCCGCGGCATAATTTGAGTTTGTACGAATTCCGGCTCCCGCCACGGATTATTATAAAAATAGGCAACCTTTTTCAGGCGCCGTAAGTCGGGAATGAGGCCGTGAGTAACGCGAGTGATTGTTTCTTTATCAAACTCCTCGGCTTCGTGTTGAATGACTGAATGCTTTCTCATACCATTCTTTTTTACCATCTATTCTTCGGCCAGTCAAGGGCTTCTTTTGGTAACACCGTATCTTCTCCGATGTTTGTTCCCGCAACGCGCCCCACCACCTCGTGCAATCTGCTCGGTTTAATGCCGTGTCCGGGTCCTTTGATACCGAGCATGTCCGCAGTAATAACGGTTCCCGATGGAATTGCCTGGCGCGCGATAACGCTTTTTGCCAATTTTTCGCGAAGCGGAATTAATTCCGGAATCATGACTTTTTCCGGTTTCCCCAGGATTACTTTGGTGGTTCGGATGGATCCGATAAGTTCCTGTAATTCCTGTGGTTCCAAACTTCCCGCGTGGTCAGAACCCTTCATGGTTTTATCAAGTGTCAGGTGGCGCTCAATAACGTGCGCCCCTCGCGCAACCGCGGCAAGGGTCGGAAGCATCCCCACCTCATGGCCCGAATAGCCGAAGGGCAGGGGCGAATATCGATCCCGAATGACATCCATAAACGCAAGATTTATTTTATCCAGGGGCGATGGATACAAAGAAAGACAGTGCATGACAATAACACGACTATTAAAACGCAAGACAGCGTTCACCGCGTCATCAATTTCTTCAAGTGTGTTCATTCCCGTGGAAAGCATGACGGGCCGGTCCTTTTTTGCAACGTGTTCAATGAGAGGAATGTTAATAAGGTCAGCAGAGGGAATTTTATATGCTCCGATATTGAGCGTATGCATGATGTCAGCACTCACCGGATCCCAGACGCTCGCAAAAAATTCAACGCCGCACTCGCGCGCATGCGCCATGAGAATTTCGTATTGTTCGGGAGAAAATTCTAATTTTTTCCGATGCTCGCCGTAGGTTGGCGCAAAGGCGTTGGGTGATGTATAGGGTTTTTCTAGCCCCTCTTTCGTAAGAATTTCTTCGGTGGTTCTTTTTTGAAATTTTACCGCGTCAGCCCCCGCTTTTGCCGCCTCTGTTATCAGCCGCTTCGCCAATTCCAAATCGCCATTGTGGTTAATACCAATTTCCGCAATGGTAAATACCGGCTCTCCCTCGCCGACATACTTTTTGCCGACTTTAATCCGGTGCGGCAAGCCGTAGAGAAGACGTTTCAGGTGGTCTTTGAAGTCCATAAGGTTTTATAATTTTTTAGCGTGTTACGTTGATTAAGACACAGCAACAGCGAAAAAAGATACTCTTCGACTTTACCCCGTCTTTTCTGCGTCGTATAGGTTGACAAGTTTTTTATGAGGTGTTACAAATTACTTTGCCTGACAACAGGCTTTGTTCTCTGAAAATCACAAAAGAAGGAGGCGCGGGTGGAGAAAATTCTGATAGTGACGAAAGATATTGCGGAATTTAATAATTACCAGAGTGTTGCCGATAAACTAACAAACCGCTACAACATTTTTATCGTTGCCGAAGGGCTCTCACTTGAAAGATGGCAACAAAAAAGATGGCCGATCTCGCTGTTTCCTTCTTTTATTGTTGGATCGCCAAGTTTATATGAAAAAAGCACTCTGATGCGTTCTGACATTTCACCACGAAATACAATCAATATGTTGCGCCCCGACCTTATTATGACCGGACTTGCATCCCCCATTAATCTTGGTGAAGAATTCGGTCTTGCGGCAAACGAAGCCGGCATTCCCCTTGGCTATATAGAAGACCTATGGGGCGTGCATACGCGCTCAAAAGCGAAACCGGATTTTGTCTGCACCGTTGATGCCTACGGAGCGTCCCTTGTTGAAAAATACTATAACGGCAAAACAAAATGTTTTGTGACGGGCGCCCCGTCGGATGACATACTCCTTGGCGTAGAAGCGCATCCTGAAGTTGAGGCAGTAGTGAAAAAAACTCCCTATACCGTTTTGGTTGCGGGACAAGACCACTCAACCACGCCGCTTCTCGCCGGTCTCCTCTCCTTTCTTGAAGGGCGGGGCAATTATACTATCATCCCTCGATTTCATCCCAAATGGCTTGCGGTGACGGAAGAAACGGTTGCCGCGGAAACTGACCCCGTGAAAAAGAAAACAGCGGAAGGAATTTTTTCCGCATGCAATCAGTGGCGGAGCATGCTTGGCGCGGTAAAAAACGGAACTGTGTGGTGGGCGCCATCACATATCACCACGCATCAGATCACGAAATCCGTTCCGTATGTGGTGAGCATCTATTCAAACGTGCTTCGCGAAGCAGGAATTCTCGGCGCCGTTCCGGTAAGTTGGACGTCTGATATTGGCCGCGAAATGATGCAAAAGCATATGGGCGGTCTTGAGAGGTATCCGCTCGTGCAATACGGCGCGGTGATTGAGGTAGAAACGCCGAAAGATTACCTTCGATGCGTTCCGAATCCCGATACGCCGGAATATCGCGCCACACGCGCAATTATAAAACAGCAATTGCGCACAGATGGCAAAAATACCGAGCGCGTCGTTCAAGCGATTGAACAATATCTATAAAAAGCCAAAAGCCCGCTTCCGGGCTTTTTTCTTTGCAATCTATTCCTAAATTCTTGAGAATTTAGGAATAGATTTGAACGACAATTTTGAGATTTTAGATTTAAGATTTTCTTTTGCTCATAAGATATTCCAGCCATTCCCAATCCTCCGGTTTATTAATACCCGATACCGCGTCGTCCAAAATGAGCGGCAGAATTTTTGTTCCGGTCATCTGTTTCTTATCCATAATCGTTTTACGCCACATCGCGTCCACGTATCCCACGTGTTTATAAGCTTTTGGAAGTTTCTGCTGAGGCAGATTGAATGATTCCGCATGCCCAGCAAGTTTAATAAGTGGTTCAAGATGCCCTTCGTCGTGAATATGATACATCTTGTAAGGCGTTTGTTCTGGCTCCGCAACCGTGCGTACCGAATCCGCTTCAGGGTGTTCCGCTAAAAGTTCAATAGCGCGGTCAATGTGCTCCGCGGTACGCAGAGGTGATG
>JAUSFV010000016.1 GCA_030649305.1 bacterium | reverse complement strand
TAAACAAGAAAATCCCTCACGGATGAGAGATTTTCTTGTTTCCATCGGCTCGAACCGCCGACTTTCGGCGGGAATGCTTTTGGCGGAATTCAAAACCCCTTGGAATTTCTTGGCGGAAATGCCAGCCCAAGCCCGCGCCTTTGGCGCGGGCGCGGTCAATTCTGATGCAAATCAATTTTGGTGGAGATGGCGGGAGTTGAACCCGCGTCCAAATCATTCGGCATTAAAAATGTTTGCGAGCGTAGCCGGATTAAAAAGAAGATACAGAACTTGAAACCCGGCAAATATTCCGTATCTTTGATTGATGTATGTCGCGGATACGTCAATCGGCATATTCCGCCAAGCATGAATGTATAACACCGCTGATGCACCCGATCACGCGTCAGGTGCGGCGATGCCCCGTGTCCGAAGACACAAGGAACGACTCAGGCATTACGCGTATGCGAATGCCGGTTGTCGGTTAAATAAGTTTGCACTTATTGTCGGTTGGATGATTTACGAGGTGACCTACCGTCCTCGGCTCGATTTTTAATGCGTCAATGACCTGTCGAGGCCTTTCATCCCCGTTGTATGTCACGCGCGATTTCCCGCCTACTTTCTCGTTTCTTAATTGTTTCGCGTTTGTCGTGCTGTTTTTTATGCCGCGCCAAGCCAATTAACATCTTCACGCGACTTCGTTTAGTATATACTTTTAATGGCACTAATGTCAATCCTTTTTGCGCCGTTTTTCCGATGAGTTCTCTGATTTCTGATTTTTTCAAAAGAAGCCGCCGTGTGCGTTCGGGTTCATATTTCGCGGGGGTGTTTGCCGCCTGATACGGCGGGATGGCAGCCCCCAAAAGCCACGCTTCATTTCCGCGTATCACGACAAACGCTCCCGCAAGCGACATGCGTCCTGATTTAACGGCCTTCACCTCAAAACCGCGGAGCTCCATGCCCGCTTCATACGTTTCAAGAATTTCATAATCAAAACGCGCGCGTTTATTGACAGCCAGGTCATTCATAGTATTATTCACGATAGCACATTTATGAGCGAGGAAAAATGATGACGAATGATGCTGAAAAACTTGCAGCAATTCGTGTGTATGTCATACGCGAACGGGAACGGCGCGGGATTGTGACGGGACGCGCTCTCCTTCCCGAACTTTCTTGCGAAGCGTTTGGTGAGTTTTATAATTTAGTTGAGCGCCAGCTTGTAAATACGATTGAGGGATGCGGCGCGTGGTGTGAGCTTGCGTATCCTTTCGTGTTGAATGGCGCGTATCGGTATGTGACCGAAGGGATTCGGGGCTAAACCAATTGACAAAGCCGATTGATCGCCCAATCAACCCAGACCGCATAGCGGCCGGGTGATTTAAGGGGGCACCAGCGTGCCCTATTTTTATTTATTGTAATTTTCTTATCGGCTAATTCGTGCGAATTAGCCGATAAGGATTCTTGGAATAACAATTTGTATATATAATAGACCTTTTAATTTCGGCCGAATTTTATTACACTTGAATTATGATTCGTTCAGAAATTCGTAAGACAATTGAGGCGGCTGTGAAAAGTACCTTCGGGGATATTGCCGTCCCCGATTTTTCGGTTGCGGCGCCCGAGAATTCGGAACATGGTGATTACGCGACAAATGTCGCGATGCTGTTGGCGCGGGTCGTGAAAAAGAATCCGATGGAAATCGCGGAGGCACTTGTGCGCCAGCTTACTATTGATAATATACAGCTTACTACCACCGTTGCGGTGCCGGGATTTATCAATTTCCGGTTGCCTGATGAAGTATTGCAAAAAGAATTTTCGGAGATTTTGAAAAGACAAGAAAAATACGGGTCGGGTGCGAAGAAAAAAGAAAAAATTAACCTCGAGTTTGTTTCGGCGAATCCAACCGGTCCGCTTACGATGGCAAATGGTCGTGGCGGATTTTTGGGCGACGTGCTTGCGAATATTTTAGAAAAAGTCGGCTACGACGTTATCCGCGAATATTATATTAATGATGCCGGATTTCAAATTACTAAATTAGGCGAAAGTATATTTAAAGCGCAAAACCGTTTTCCATTCGATATTGTATTTGAGTATAAGGCTGAATATGTCAAAGAACTAGCGAATAAAATTAAACTTAATAATTTAGATGGTGTTAAATTGGCCGCACTGATTATTAAAGCAAAAGATAAGTTTGATGTTGCGAAAAAAGTATATTCGGGTCTTGATAAAGAAAATCAGATTATAGGGATGAGAATGCTTCTTGATAATCCGCGAGATAAAAAAAATTATGATGATTTGTGTTCCAAATACGGATATATTGCATGTGATGAGTTGGTTAGTTTAATAAGGCTTTCTCTTAAAAAAGCCGGTATTAAGCACGATGTTTGGTTTTCCGAGGAACAAAATTTGCATAAGAAAAAGGAGCTACAAAAAGCTTTAGAGTTATTGAGAAAAAAGGGATTAGTGAATAAAAAAGACGGCGCCGAATGGCTCGATGATAATGTGGTAATTAAGTCAGACGGCCAATCAACATATTTTCTTGCTGATTTGGCGTATCATTATGATAAGTTTGTAAAAAGAAAATTTGATATCGCGATAGACGTTTGGGGTGCGGACCACCATGGATATGTTGCTCGGATGAAAAATGGCATGCAGGCGTTTGGTATTGATTCAAATCGTTTACACATTCTTATTACGCAATTCGTGCGTTTGGTTAAGGATGGAGAAGAAGTAAGGATGTCTAAGCGCGCCGGCGAATTTATTACGCTTGACGAATTGCTTGAAGAGGTCGGGCTGGATGCCGCGCGGTTTTTCTTTTTGATGCATTCGCCCGATACGCACATGGATTTTGACCTTGATCTCGCAAAAAAACACTCAATGGATAATCCGGTATATTATGTTCAGTATGCGCACGTAAGATGCCAGAGCATCTTGGCGAAATCACAAATCACAAATAACAAATCACAAATAAAACCCAAAATTCAAATATTAAACACGACGGAGGAACGGGCATTGATAAAAAAACTTTTTCAGTTTCCGGAGGTGGTGGAAGATACAGCGCGCGATTATCAGGCGCATCGCCTTACGCGATACGCCACGGAGCTTGCGGGAGAATTTCATAATTTTTATGAGAAGCACCGAGTGATAACAGAGGATGAGGCAATAAATGAGGCGCGTTTGGCACTTGTTGTGGCAGTAAAGATCGTGCTAGGATCGGTATTGGATCTTTTGGGCGTATCAAAACCGGAAAGGATGTAGAAAATGGACGATACGTTAGGAGCGTTTGGGGGATTTGGTGAGGCGTATGCACCCGCGGAGGAATTGGGTTATTATGACGAACAGCTAAAAAGAATGATTTCGTCCGATGAGGAAATATGCAGGCACGAGTGTCACGATATTCCGGCGAGCGAAAATCCGTGCGGGTGCCGATGCGACAAGTGCGATTGTATTTTTTGTTACGATTGCAAAAAGCCTATTAAGGGGGACTTTTATGAAGACCACCCAAAGCGGTGCGGAGGAGGAAAGGAATGAAGAGGAAGTGCAAGCACAAGTGTTTGTGTGAATGTCATACGCCGAAATGGCGCGGTAGGAATTTGCGGTGTAGTAAGCCTCCGTGGTGTTGTATGTCGTGTTTCTTATGTGGCAGGCAGATTAAGATGGAGGATTGGTCGCGGGGCTTACATTATACAGAGTGTCATCCTCGCTCGATGGGCTTGGGTCGCAGAAAGACGCATATGATATCTGAATGAGGGCGGGAATTCCCGCCTTTTTGATTTTATCTAAAATATTCATTAGTATAGGATATATGCCAGATGATAACCGACAACTCCGACGCTCCGATAATATTGGAGGTCGGAGCCCCGACCTGAAAGCGTCGGGGTTAAATCTTCCGGCGCGGGAAGAAAAAATTCTGGAAATGTGGGAGCGGGAGAAGGTGCTTGAGAAGACCCTCGCCAAAACAAAAAAAGGCAAGCCGTTTGTATTTTATGAAGGGCCGCCGACGGCGAATGGCCTTCCGCATATTGGTCATGTGCTCGTGCGCGCGTTTAAGGATTTGATTCCGCGGTATAAAACCATGCGCGGTTTTTTTGTTGCGCGAAAAGCGGGGTGGGATACGCATGGGCTTCCGGTGGAACTTGCGGTTGAAAAGGAACTTGGCCTGAAACACAAAAAAGATATTGAAAACTTCGGTATCGCAAAATTCAACGAGAAGTGCCGCGAATCCGTATGGCGTTATAAAGCAGAGTGGGAAAAGCTTACGAAGCGCATTGCTTTTTGGCTTGATTTGGAGCATCCCTATATTACGTATGACCCGAAGTATATGGAAACGCTCTGGTGGGTGATTAAAGAAGTTTGGAAAAATGGATTGCTCTTCAAGGATTTCAAAGTGGTGCCGTGGTGCCCGCGATGCGAAACGGGATTATCGTCCCATGAATTGGGCCAACCGGGAGCGTATCAAAAAATTACCGACAAAAGCGTCTATGTGAAATTAAAAATTAAAGGACGGAGCGAATCGCTGCTTGTTTGGACGACAACTCCGTGGACATTTCCTGCAAATGTCGCGGTAGCGCTTAATCCGAAGATTGAATATACGAAATATAAAATCGGAAGCGAGTATTTTTGGTCGGCAACAACGCCTCCGCATGATGTGGGTGATGAAATTGAAGTGGTGGAGAAAACTTCGGGGAAATCGCTTGTCGGATTACAATACGAACCGCCATTTAAACTACAAACTACAAACTATAAACTACAAACTGTGGTGATTCCGTACGAAATAATCGCGGGTGATTTTGTAGAGACGGAAGAAGGAACGGGTTTTGTACATTTGGCGCCCGCCTTTGGGGATGACGATATGAAGGCGGTGAAGCAAAAATATGGCGCCAAGTATCCGATTTTGCATACTGTCAATGAAAATGGAACGATGAAAAAGGGTGTTGTTGGCGAGGGAAAATTTGTGAAGGAGGCGGACAAAGATATTATTGGGGACTTGAAGAAACGAAAATTTTTATATCGGGTTGAACCGTATGAACATGATTATCCTCATTGTTGGCGGTGCAATACGCCGCTTTTGTATTTTGCCAAGGATTCGTGGTGGATTCGGATGAGCGACTTACGCGGAGAGCTTTTGAAACAGAACGAAACAATTCATTGGATACCCAAACATCTGCAGAACGGGCGCTTTGGTGAATTTTTGAAAGAAGTGCGCGACTGGGCGTTTTCGCGCGAGCGATATTGGGGAACGCCGCTTCCGGTGTGGGAGTGTAAAAAATGCGACCACAAAGAAGTTATCGGAAGCATGGATGAGCTTGACGCACACGCGCCAAAATCCGGCAATACTTATTTTTTAATGCGTCACGGCGAATCGGAGGCCCAGATGATGTGGGTTACGGATGATGACAAAAAAACGTATCATCTTACTGACCGCGGAAAAAAACAGGTTGCGGCAGGAGCAAAAAAATTACAGAAAGAAGACATTGACGTGATTGTAGCGTCAGACGTTTTGCGCACGCGGGAGACCGCGGAAATTGTTTCACGCGTGTTGGATATTAAAGTTGAAATTGACCCGCGCATCCGCGAAATTCACGTGGGAGCGTTTGAGCACAAATCTCCGAATGAATATCATCGGTATTATTCTTCAACGCTTGAGAAATTTACGAAGCAGCCGCCGGATGGCGAGTCGTTGAATGATGTGAAGAAGCGCGTTATGGCGGCCCTGTTTGATTTGGAGAAAAAATACAAAAATAAAAAAATTCTTCTGGTAAGCCACGAATATCCCATCTGGATTTTGTGGGGGTCAGCACAGGGGCTTTCCAACGAAGAGATGGTTGCGGCGAAAGAGAAACGCGGCCGTGATTTTGTAAAAACCGCACAAATTCTCCCGCTTCTGTTTAAGAAATTGCCGCGAGATGAGCGGGGTGAGGTCAATTTGCATAGGCCGTATGCGGATGATTTTTTGCTTGAATGCCCAAAATGCGGGAAAGAAATGAAGCGCGTTCCGGAAGTTGTGGACGTATGGTTTGATTCGGGGGCGATGCCGGTCGCGCAAGCAAATTTTCCATTTGCTTGCGCGAAGCAGTCAGCTTCCAGCAACCAGCTCGCAGCTTGTTGGAATAAATTATCACACCCAGCAGACTATATTGCCGAGGCCATTGATCAGACGCGCGGGTGGTTTTATACCCTGCTTGCCGTAGGAACGCTTTTGGGGAAGGGAACGCCGTATAAAAACGTGATTTCGCTTGGGCATGTTTTGGATAAAAACGGGCAGAAGATGTCCAAGTCAAAGGGGAACGTGGTTGACCCGTGGGTAATGATTGAGAAGTACGGGGCGGATGTTATTAGGTGGTATTTTTATACGATTAATCATCCGGGCGACCCGAAATTATTTGATGAGAAGGACCTATTGCTGAAACAGCGCGGATTTTTCGGAACGCTGTGGAATTGTTATCAACTTTTTACGACTTATGTTGATTCCTTACGAATTACGAATAAAAGCGAATTACGAATAAAATCAAAAAATATTCTTGATATTTGGATTCTCGCTCAGCTGAATGCGTTGGTTGACGACGTTACGAAAAGCTTGGACGAATATGAAATCATGGTGGCGGCGCGTTCAATTGAAGAGTTTGTGATAAATGATTTTTCGCAGTGGTACTTGCGGAGGTCGCGTCGTCGTTTTCAAAAACCCAAAACCCCGCAAGAAAAAAAGGATGTGGCAGAAACAACGGCGTATGTTTTATTGACGCTCGCAAAATTGATTGCGCCATTTACGCCGTTTTTTGCGGAAATCTTGTATCAGGAATTGAAGAAAAAACTCGGACTGAAAGGCGGGAGCGTGCATCTTGAAACATGGCCGGCATTAAAATTAAAAATGAAAAATGAAAAAGTAAAAATTTTGGAAGAGATGAAAACAGTGCGTGAGATCGTGGCTACCGCATTGAAGCTGCGGGCAGATGCCGGGATAAAGGTAAGACAGCCCTTGGCTAAATTACAGATTACAAATATCAAATTGCAAAAGACGCCCGGTCTTACGGAGCTTATTAAAGACGAGGTGAATGTGAAAGAAATTATTTTCGGTAAAGAATTGAAATTGGATACGACGATTACACCAGAACTTCGGGAGGAAGGAATGATTCGCGAGTTTGTGCGTAATTTGCAGGAGATGCGGAGGGATGCGGGGTTTGAGCCGCGTCATGTGATTCGGGTGTTCGTATCGGGCGCGGAGGGAACAGAAAAGATTTTTGATACGTGGATGGCGGTTATCAAAAAAGAAGCGAACGCAAAAGAATTAAAAGTCGGCGGGAAGAAGAAATTTACGATTGAGCGCGAAATTGATTTTGAGGGCGCGAAACTTTGGATTGGGGTTGACAAGATTTAACCCTTTTGTTACTAGTGGAAATACTTTTGTTTCCGTTCTTTGTAATCTAAACAATGGAGGTAAAACATGAAACGTCTCGGCCGTGCTTTTTTTGCTTTTGTTTTTAGCATTATTTTCTTCGTAGCGCCTTCTTTCGCTGATATTTCCGCAGAAAATATTCACTATGCGGAAGAGATTTCTACTGTTAGGGGCTGTGATTTTCAAAGATTAGTAAATCAGCTTGATTTTATTATTGTTGGGAGGCTTTTATTTGAAACCGCCCCGTATCGTGGCATTTCGGAATTCCATTTGGAAAGCACGATGCTTTCTGTGGGTGCCGCCACGATAAAACTTGACGGCTGTGTGCCTCTGGATGTTTTGCCAGCGAGAGACCCCCTCAATCCTAATAATCTCCCCGTAGAAATTCTTTTGGGTGTTACAGATTTTCAACTTAACCCCAACAGGCCATATCCCTATAGTATCGAGCGCACCATAGGAGTAAAAGTCTTACTTCATCTTCCCACGGGCATGCAAGATAATAAGGTTATAGATGGCGTTTTCGCTGAGCTTATGAAAAAACTGATTGATAAGCAGCCCCTAGCGCTTGAGGGAATGATGTTTTTCTATACCAACGGAAGAGAGGGGACAAAATCTATGGTGTTCAGCCCCGAAGCGATTCATACACTTTTCATTGTTATACAACCAGATCTTATTAATGGCACTGCGATACCGCATTAAAGTTATTCATTCGATTTAGTTTTTTGTTTATTATTCGGCTCGTTTCTTTGAGATGAGCCGTTTTTTATTTCTGTAATGGAAATTTCGTTCGGTTGTTTTGACTTTTTTGTGAGAGTGTGCTAGAATTTTACCAGTTTCTTTGACTTGAAATGGGGCAGCGGATGATTATCAGATTCAAATGGTTTTGGATTGTTGGGTTTTTAACGGTTCCGTGGATTGCGATGAGGATGCTTGGGATTCCTGTTGAGCCGCTGGTAAAAACAATATTGGCGGGATTCACGATTATGGCCGCGGCATTTCTTCTCACCTGGGCCGCAGAAGCCGCCGAGCACGATTTTTCTGGGTCATTGGTGCTGGCGCTGTTAGCGCTTATTACCGTTTCTCCGGAGTACGCGGTGGACGGAACGCTTGTGTGGTATGCGGGCAAAGACAGTTCATTTGCTCAGTATGCGATTGCAAACATGACCGGAGCCAATCGCCTTCTTGTTGGCCTTGGGTGGGCAACAGTCATATATATTTTCTTTTGGAAGACGAGGGGAAACAAGAAAAGCGTTTCTATTCCGAAAATTCAGCGGATTGACTGCGGGATTCTTGCGGTTGCAACCCTGTACGCATTTTTTATAGCATGGAGAGGAAATCTTGCGTGGTTTGACGCGGTAGTTCTCGTTGGACTTTTTTGTGTCTATCTTTATAAAATCGCGGGGCAGCCGTCTGTAGCAATTGAGGTAGTGGGACCCGCAAAGGCGATTGTGGCAATTCGTACAAAAACCGGAAGAATGTTGTGCGCGGGGTTTTGCATGGGGTATGCGGCGTTTGCCATTTATTGTTCGGCGGAACCATTTACTAAGGGTCTTATTGAGATGGGAAAAATTTGGGGCATCGGAGGATTTTTGCTCATGCAGTGGTTGGCCCCTCTTGCGTCCGAGTCGCCGGAATTTATCGTAGCGATTCTTTTTGCCCTTCGGATGCATCCGCAAAAGGGTCTCGGGCTTCTTGTGGCATCCAAGGTGAATCAGTGGACGCTTTTGGTGGGGACGATTCCGGTGATTTTCATGATTTCGCAATGGAGCGGTATTTGGAATGTTGCCCCGTTTCGTCTTGACGCGCATCAAGCGCAGGAGATTGCACTTACCGCGGCACAATCACTTCTTGCGGTGGTGTTGCTCGCCAATTTGAATCTTTCGTTGTGGGAGGCGGGCTTGCTTGTGGGATTGTTCCTCGCACAGCTTTTACTCCCGTCGTATCATGGCGTATTTATCGGAATTTATCTTTTTGCCGCGACTGCTTTCCTGATAGGTCGGCGGAGAGAATCGCTTCGAGCATGGCGCGCGATTGCGAAAGAATTGTTGCCGAAGAAAAAATAACAAAAAAAGAGAGGAGGAGACAAAATGGGATTAGTTACGATTGGCCTCGGGGGTTTTGTGGGCGATAGTATTGATTTCGCGGGGAATCGAAAGCAGCCGGGTGAAATTTTCCGCGACACGGGAAAACTTTGCCCCGTCTGCGATGAGGAGTATCTCGCATCCGGTCCGTTTGTCAAAGGTAAATCTCACGGGCTTGATACGACATATTGCATCGAATGTGGCAAGGAAACCGTGTGGGCGTATCGTCCGAAATGCCATTGTGGCGCAACTATTGACCCGCGCGATCGTCATTGTCAGAGGAACAAACACAGGGTGTGTAAATGTGATAGCATCTTCTGCCCCCTCTGGCACGATTACTCCGAGAAGTTTGTAGAGAAATAGTTTCTTAAAAGTATGCCCCGTGAGATAGGCGTTGCGCTATCTCACGGGGCTTTTTTCTTTGTCCGAAAAATGGCAAAATGAAATAGTATGTATTTTACCCACGCGGTCATTTTGAAGAAGGAACCAACGGGCGAGGCGGATTTGATGCTTACTGCCTTTACTAAAAAATATGGGAAGATCCGCCTTTTGGCACAGGGCGCGCGAAAAGAGGGCGCGAAATTGAAAGGCCATTGCGAGCCGGGGACGCACGTGTTTCTTGGGTTTGTGACGGGGAAGAATATATATCGTCTTGTGGAGGCCGATACGATTGAGACGTTTCCCGTTATTGCGCAATCATTTAAAAAAATGAAAGCGCGGGGGTGGATTTTTGATTTTGTGGAACGGCATACGATGGAGGATTTGCGTGGGGAGGCGGAAGATTTTTTTTTGGCACTTGTGAAATTTTTGCGCGATCTAGAAGACGCCCGCGAACATTCGTTATTTATCCGCGCGCTCGTGCTTCGTACGGAATTTTTGTTGTATCGATATCTTGGCATTTTGCCGGATTCAGCACCCAAACTGCATGAAGCGAATGACGAGACATCACTCGCGCACGCAGAAATGTTTTCTCGCACTATTTCGGAGCAGGAGCTTCATTCACGAAGAATTGTTTTATGAGAAGTGTGATACGCGAAGTAAGTAAAATAAGTGAAATAAGATATACAGAAATGGAGACGAATTAAACTTACTTCACTTACCTCACTTATCTTGCTTATCAGCTTTTGTATCATGAGCAAACTTGAAGAACTTCGCAAAAAACTCTACGAAAAAGAAGCGCCGACGACCGAGGAAGAAGCATCCCCAAAAATATTTTCTCCGGACGTGGCGCCTCCTACCGCGTGGAAGGAAGATATGCCCCGTCGCGTTCGTTGGGAGGCAACGAATCCCATGAAAAAATACCGAAAAACCATTCTTGCTTCTTTTTTGATTGTCTTGACCCTCACGCTCGCGGGGTCGCTTCTTTTTATTTTTTACCAGTTGCGTTTTGGGAAGAGCGCAGTTTCCATTCGGATTTTCGGTAACGAAGAAGCCGCTGCGGGATCTACCGAGCATTGGCAGGTGGAGGTACAGAATAAAAGCGGCGTTCTCCTGAAAGATATTGAACTCATTTTTAATTTTCCCGAAGGGTCCGTACCGCTTTCCGATGATGAAACGGTTACGCGGTCAGGAAGGGCGCGAATACTTTTTGGCGAGCTTCCGACGGGGGAGGCGATTCAAACTGAATTTTCAGCGCGTCTTTTTGGGAAGTCAGCCGATGAGAAATACGCGCGCGCAACGGTGGTATACCGCCGGGAAAATTTGACGAGCCGCTTAAGCGAGGTTGCTGAGTTTGTGACGCGGATTTCGCGTATTCCTTTGGTTATCTCGGTACTTCTTCCTCAGGAGGTGTCTCCGGATCAGGAGGTAGATACGGAAATTTCCATAAGTTCTGATGCCCTGTCGCCCTTTGAAAATCTTTCGATTCGGGCGGAATACCCCGACGGGTTTTCATTTCGCAGAAGCGATCCCGCTCCCCGCGAAGGAGATTCGCTCTGGACTCTTGCATCGCTCAAGCCAGGCGAATCGTTTTCCATAAAAATTTCCGGAACTCTTGTTGGAGACCCCGCGGATGTAAAGATTTTTTCTGCAGGTGCGGGGGAATATAACGCAGAAACAAAAGAGTGGCGCCCGCTTCTTGTCTCGCTTGGGGAAACGCGTATTACTTCGCCTCCTTTGTTTGTTCGTACCGAAATCAACGGGTCGCGAAAGCCCGTGGTGCGCGTTGGAGAACGCTTGAATGTAGTGGTGAAATATAAAAATAGTTCCGGAGAGACACTCCGCGACGTATTTGTGGAAACCAGAGTTTCGGAAAACCTCCTTGATGTAAAAACGCTTGATGTGGACGACGGGGTATTTGACGGCACCCGGCGCGTGATTATCTGGAACCCCGCATCTGTTTCGGAATTAAAGGAGTTGGCACCCGGTTCCGGGGGGGAACTCGCGTTTAGCGTGGCAATGCGGGGCACGCTTCCTATTATTGACAGCACAAGTAAAAACTTTATAATATCCGTGCGCTCATTAATTGATACGTCGATTGTACCCGAGGCATTCGCGGGCAAAAAGCTTGGTTTTGAAGATGTACTGACGGCCAAGGTGGCATCGCGTCTTTCGCTTGACGCGGGGGCATTCTTTTTTCATCCGGTTATTAAGAATAACGGTCCGCTTCCGCCGCGCGTAAAACAGGCAACCGAGTATGCGATTGTGTGGAAACTCTCCACTCTTGCAAACGATATGCAGGATGTTAAGGTGGTCGGGCTCCTGCCGGGGAATGTACGGTGGACCAATCAGGTGACGGGCGATTTCCAGGACAAACTTCATTTTAATCCGTCGTCCGGCGAAGTTATTTGGGAGCCAGGAAAAATTGTCGCGGGGACAGGCGTTATCCGCCCGGCCGCGACGATCGCGTTTCAGGTATCAGTAACGCCCGGCGAGGATGTTATTCGCAAAGCCGCGGAACTCGTAAAAGACATAAGATTTTTTGGCCGCGATTCGTTTACCGATCTTCGCTTTGAGGATGACCATAGAGAAATTACGACGGAACTTTCGGGTGATACGCAGGCGACGAAAGAGCAGTGGTATGTTATTCCGTGATAGCGACACCAATACACAAATGGCGCACGAATGTCACGAATGGATTTCGCGATTTGTGTTATTCGTGCAAATTTCGTGTATTTGTGTCGAGTATGAAAATAAAAAAAAGCGGCGAGGTGCCGCTATTACTGGGAGAGAGTGCTGTGTCGCTTGTATGATCTTCCTACCCCGACGGCTACTATGTGATTGATGCCATTGAGATAGAAGTCTATCCATGCTTGATATTTTTTAAGCAAGTCCTCAATTTGTTCGTATCTAGCCTCGACGACGATTCGTTTACCTTCCCGCTTCAGTAATGCGTTAGGTTGCACACCTTTTTCAAGAACTGTAATACCTTCTGCTTTTAGGATATTTTCTACTCTCTCTGGCAACGTCTCCATCTTGTTCCACGAAACTTCCCGGCGGGTCATCGCAGATACGGTCATTTCTTCCCCCCTTTTGGTCTCCGAGTCGCATCCCTATCTTAATCTATTAACTAAATTTTGTCAATATGTCCAAAGAAGCACAAAATCAGATGGAAAAAATTGTAAGCTTCGCGAAGAGGCGCGGTTTTATTTTTCCCGGCTCTGAAATATACGGGGGGCTTGCTGGAACGTGGGATTACGGGCCGGTGGGAACGGAGCTGAAAAATAATATCCGAAGCGCCTGGTGGAAGCGGTTTGTGCATAATCGCTCTGACATGTACGGCCTTGATTCGGCGATTTTGATGAACGCGAAGGTGTGGGAAGCATCCGGGCACATTGCGGGGTTTTCAGACCCCATGGTTGATTGCAAATCGTGCAAGTCGCGTTTTCGCGCGGACCATCTGGCAGAAGGAAAGTACGGCGAAGTAAAAATGGCCGGAGGAAAACAGGTATGCCCCGTTTGCGGAAAAAACGATTTAACTGAGGCGCGCCCGTTTAATATGATGTTCAGGACGTGGATCGGTCCCATGGAGGAGACGGCAAATGAAATTTATTTGCGTCCCGAAAACGCGCAAGGAATGTTTGTTGATTTTAAAAATGTTTTAGATACGATGCATCCAAAATTGCCCTTTGGCATCGCGCAAACCGGCAGAGTGTTTCGGAATGAAATTACGCCGGGCGATTTTATTTTTCGTGTGCGCGAATTTGACCTGATGGAGTTTGAATATTTTATCGATCCGAAGGATTGGGAGGAGCTTTTTGAAATGTGGTTGAAAGAAATCGCGGAGTGGCTTAATTTTCTCGGGCTTGATGCAAAAAAAATCTATAACCACGATATTCCCGACGGCGAGCGCGCGCATTACTCAAGGCGCACTACTGATATTGAGTATGAATTTCCATTCGGTATGAAAGAGTTATGCGCGATTGCGTATCGAACCGATTACGATTTACTAAAGCATCAGGAATATTCAAAAAAAGACCTGACGTATTTTGATGAAGCAACGAAGAGCCGGTTTATTCCGCATGTGCTTGAGCCGACTTTTGGGCTTGACCGCGCGTTTTTGGCGACTCTCGTTGAGGCATATACGGAAGAAGAACTTGAAAAAGGCGATACGCGCGTGGTGTTGAAACTTCCGCGGACGTTGGCGCCGTATAAAGTCGCGGTATTTCCGCTTGTTTCAAACAAGGAAAACATCACTGCGAAAGCCCGTGAAGTATATGCCATGCTGAAGCCGCATTTTCATACGGCATGGGATGATATCGGCAATATCGGTAAGCGCTACCGCAGGCAGGACGAAATCGGGACGCCGTGGTGCGTTACCATTGACTACGATACGCTTGAAAACAATACCGTAACGGTGCGGGATAGAGATAGTATGAAGCAGGAGCGCGTTGCCGTTGATGAACTGCAAAAATATTTTGAAGAGAAATTAAAATAAAGCATATCGCTTAGCGCAAATCGCAAATCGTTACGCTTTGCAATTGGCGCTTTGCGCTTCGCCGCACCGTGTTTAAAAAAATATCTCTCCCCAACAATTTACGCGTCATCACGATTCCCATGAGCGGTGTTACCACTGCCACGATTTTGGTTATGGTGAATACGGGCTCCAACAATGAAACCAAAGAAAAAAACGGCATCTCGCATTTTTTGGAGCACATGTTTTTTAAGGGGACTCAAAGAAGGCCGACCGCGCAAATTATTACTTCCGAAGTTGACACGATGGGCGGGTACACGAACGCCTTCACAAGCCATGAATACACGGGATATTATTTGAAAATTCCGCACGGAAAATTTGACCAAGCGCTTGATCTTATTTCGGATATTTACACGAATTCGTTGATTGCCAAAGAGGAAGTTGAGAAAGAGCGCGGGGCAATCATGCAGGAGCTTCGGATGTATCGCGACAATCCCCAGCGCTATATTTTTGATGTGTATGAAGATTTGTTGTATGGCGATCAGCCGGCGGGGTGGGATGTTATCGGAACGCCCGAGACATTAAAAAATATGCACGCGGATGATTTGCGTGATTATTTTTTGCATCAGTATACGGTGGAAAATACGTTTGTCGTAGTTTCGGGAAATATTGATGCGGAAAGTGCTATAAAAAAAGTTCAGGACGCATTCGGTGGGATCAGGAGCGGAAATCCAAAACTGCGTCCCGATGTAAAAGAAGCGCAACAATCACCCGCATCGTTCGTATCATACAAGGATACCGACCAGACGCATCTGGTGCTTGGGGTGCGCGCGTTTGGCGTGAACGCGGATAACAAGCGAGTCCCCGCATCCGTGCTTGCGCACATTCTCGGCGGGTCCATGGCATCACGCCTCTTTCAGGAGATTCGTGAGAAACGCGGGTTGGCATACGCGGTGCATAGCTCCTTTGACCCGGGCACGACGTATGGATCCTTTTTTACGTATACGGGCGTTGATCATGAAAATAGCGAAAAGGTAATCCCCTTGATTTTGGAAGAATACCGGAAAATTCGGGAAGAAAAAGTAACGCAGGATGAACTTGACCGCACGAAAGAGAGCATGAAGGGGCGTCTGGCGCTCTCTTTGGAGGGGTCGGACAGTTTGGCCTTTTATGTTGGTGGCGAGGAGGTGTTAACGGGTACGCCCATGACACCGGAGGAAGTATATGGTAAAATAGATAGAGTGACCGCGGAGGAGGTGCTGGCGGTTGCTAAGGAAATTTTTACTCCGGAGCGCTTGAGTTTAGCCGTTATCGGGCCGTATAAGGATAAACAGAAATTCGATCCTTTTCTTAAAATTTAATCTTTAATCTATTCTTTTTATGCCCCTGACACGCAAATCACGCCCAATAGAAATTTCATACAAAACCTTTATCAAGTTTTTTCTTATCTTGTTGGGGTTTTGGCTTCTGTATTATCTTGGTGGCATAATCCTCGCCGTACTTTTGGCGGTAGTTATTGCATCAGCTCTTGAGCCCGTCATGGAATGGTGCAAACATAATCGTGTACCGCGGGTGCTTGGGGCGATTACGGTATATCTTGCGACCTTTTTCGTTTTTGTGGGAATCGTGTATATGGTATTCCCGCCGCTTTTTGATGAAGTGCAGGGATTTTTCAAGACGTATCCTCTGCAGGAGAAAAAACTTCTTCATGAGCTTGACCGCCTGAATACGCCCTTTCTCTCCTCGCTTATTACGGATAACGTAGATGTTATTTTGAACGGGTCGGGAGGAATAGGAAAACTTGGCGGGGGGGTGTTTCAATTTACTTCAAATATTTTCGGCGGCGTTTTTTCCACGCTTATTGTTATCGTGCTTTCATTCTATCTCGTAACGCAGGAGCGTGGTATCGAGAATTTTTTGCGGATTGTAACACCCCTTGAGTACGAGACATACGCGATTGATTTGTGGACGCGTTCGCAAAAAAAGATGGGGCAGTGGTTGCGCGCGCAGTTTTTGCTGGCAGCGCTCATCGGGCTTATGGCGTTTCTCGGTCTTACGATTCTCGGGGTGAAGTACGCGCTTCTCCTTGCGTTATTCGCCGCAGTGTTTGAAATTATTCCTATTGTCGGGCCGATTTTGGCGGCAGCCCCCGCGGTGTTTGTCGCGTTTTTGCAAAAGCCGCTTTTAGGGCTTATGGTGGTTGCGATGTATGTGTTGATTCAGCAAATGGAAAGCCATTTGATCGTGCCGGTGGTAATGCGGCGGGCTGTCGGACTAAATCCTCTGATTGTCATTATTTCGCTTCTCATCGGAGCTCAGCTCGGGGGAATTATCGGGCTTTTTTTGGCAGTTCCCGTTGCGGCGGTTGTAGTTGAATTTGTGGTTGATATTGATAAGAAGAAAAGGGCGGTGGTGCAGCAGGTTCATGCTTCCTAGTTTTTAGAATATCGGTAGGTTCTTTTTTGGTCGTTGTTGGTTTTTTATTGAGAGAATATCAAATTCTTAATTATGCTAATTGACCTAATTTGTAGTCAATTCCCAATACTTAATAAAAATTGAGACCTTTTGAATTTTGGGGTTTGATTAGGTCAATTAGAAATTAGAAATTAGAAATTTTTTGAGACGGATTTACTTATCTCTCGGACTTGGTTTTTTTTTATTTGCCCTCGCCTACGTCCTCGTGATTTTTACTCCGGTTGACCGCGTATTTTGGTGGTATGACGAGGTAGCGCATATGACAGGCGGTATCTGGGCCGCGTTTTTTTCTATGTCCGTGTTTGCGGAGTGGCGGCGGCGGGAATTTATTTCGTTTCAATCATATTTTGTATATATTGCGTGTATTATCGCGTTTGTCTTTATGATTGGCGTCGTGTGGGAGTGGTATGAATTCGGCCTTGATGAATATTTTATTCTTCGCTACGGCCATCCGCGCCAAATGGAATTATTGGATACGCTGGGGGATTTGGGGTCGGATGTTGTTGGGGCAGCCGTATTTCTTTTATGGAAGACAAAAAGAAAAAATTTTATATAACCACCGCCATTGATTACGTAAACGCAAAGCCGCACATTGGCCACGCGTTGGAAAAAATTCAGGCGGATGTGTTGGCGCGCTATCGCCGTCTCAAGGGCGACGAGGTATGGTTTTTGACGGGCACGGATGAACACGGGGCGAAAATCGCGCGCGCCGCAGCCGCCCAACAAATGTTGGGCGAGCCTCGCCCCGACATCAAGTCGGGGCGGGAGGCGCCCCCCGAAGTTATAAGAGCATTTGTGGATGAGAACGCGGAACATTTTCGGGCGTTGAAACAGGCACTCAATTTGTCATGGGATGATTTTATCAGAACGAGCGACGAGAAGCGGCATTGGCCGGGTGCCCAAAAATTATGGCTGAAATTGCATGAGGCGGGGGATTTGTATAAAAAGAAATATCGCGGGTTATATTGTGTCGGTCATGAAGCGTTTGTCACGGAAAAGGATTTGGTTGATGGCAAATGCCGCGACCACCAAAAAGAGCCCGAAGTAATTGAAGAAGAAAATTACTTCTTCCGGCTCTCAAAATATACAAAAGAAATACAGGCGAGAATTAAAAATAAAGAATTAAGGATTATACCCGAGACGCGGCAGAACGAAATTCTTTCGTTGCTTGAAAGCGGCTTGGAAGATGTAAGTTTTTCCCGTCCCCGAAAAGATTTATCGTGGGGAATTCCCGTGCCGAATGATTCGGAGCATACTATGTATGTCTGGTGCGATGCGCTTACAAATTACATAACCGCAATCGGCTATGGTAGCGACCAGTCGGCATTTGAGAAGCGATGGCCCACAGATGTTCATGTTATTGGTAAGGATATTTTGCGCTTTCACGCGGCAATTTGGCCCGGCATGCTTTTATCGGCGGGATTGCCGTTGCCGAAATCAATTTTTGTACACGGATTTATTACGGTTGACGGCGACAAGATGTCAAAGACTGTCGGAAATGTGATTGACCCGATTGAGCTGGTTAAAAAATACGGCACGGACGCGGTTCGCTATTTTCTGCTTCGCGAAATTCCTTCGGGAGAGGACGGCGATTTTAGCATTCAGAAATTTGAGGAGCGCTATAATGGCGACCTCGCAAATGGTATTGGTAATTTGGTAGCGCGCGTGGCAACGCTTGGCGAAAAAATAAGTCCCATTTCTTTCGATTTCGGGAAAGATGTTGACGCGGAGATCAAAAAAGAGAGCGAGCGTGCTTTCAAAACATATGAAGCAAATTTTGAATATATTCAGTTGCACAATGCGCTTGGGGCAGTTGGGGAACTCGTTTCGTTTTCTGACAAATATATTAACGAAAAAAAGCCATGGAGCATTACGGATGAAAAGGAACTTCGCCGCGTTATTACGAACGTATCGTATTGCATTGGCGCCATCGCGAATTTACTTGAGCCGTTTTTGCCCGAGACCGCTCGAAAAATCAAGGAGCAGATTTCGTTTGAGGATTCCGTTGTGAAAATAAAAAAAGAGGGAAACTTGTTCCCTCGATTAGACTTGTGATTACTTGACTTCTCCGCAGTCGCCTCGACCGCCGCCATGGATGGCGCGGTAAAGGTTCGGCGCCTGCTCCTCTAGCTTCGCGTCCCACTCTTCGTGAGAAAGGCTTGTCACTTCCGTGGAGCCCGCGGTTTTGTACAAGAACTGTTCACCGGTACTGTCCGCAAGGTCGTAGAACGTATGACCCGGCTTTGTAGTGGTTACATCGAGTTTGTAGGTCTCTGTTCGGTAAAGAACGATAGAGGTGGTTCCGCCGTCGCATTTCCATGTTGCCCGAACTACTTCTTTGTCGTAATCAGGAAGGGCGGAAGCGGCAAGCGCAAGTACGGGGAGAACTAGTGTTAAGGCCAGGGCAATACCGACGATTCGCTTCATTTTGTCCTCCTTGGGGACTTGGGTTTTGTGATTGTCGGTTTTCACCGACCATCTGATTTTTACAAAAAGAAGATTTTTTGTCAATAGTTCGACAAGCTCGCTATAAACTCCGTCATCAATCCGCCTTTGGCGGGTCGGTATGGGGTCAGTATGGTTATCCCCGTTTTAAAATTCAAGAATAAAAAAAGCGCGAGTATGTTCCCGCGCTTTGACCGAATTAATTTTCATTTTGCGGATAGCGTATGGCTTCAAAACAGTCGGCTGGTCCTCCGCGAATGCTACGGAAGTAGTTCGGCGCTACGGTTTGAAGTTTTCCGTACCATTCTTCTCTTGTCAGTTCAACAGTTTTCGCCCCCGCTGATTTCAGAAGAAAATGCGCGCTGCCTCCCGCAGTGTCAAAAAACATCAGAAACACATCTCCCGATTTTGTTTCTGCCTCGGTGACATAATACGCGGCCTGATTCCGGTAGAAAGTGATTTTTGTAGTTTTTGCATCGCAAAGCCGTAGATTGTATTTTTTTGCCTCGGTGCGGTAGTCGGGAAGCGCGACTCCGTTGGCAAAAACAGAGAATGGAATATTAAGTGTAAACATTAGTAGCGAAAGAAAGATAACAATTTTTTTATTCATCTTCCCCCTCGCTTTGTGGAGCGGCAGTCGTGATGGTAGCCCGCATGATTGTAAAGCGTGTTGTACCAATTAAAGGCATTAGCGCTTTCTTCTTTGAGCCGTTGGCTCCATAGTGTACGGGGTAATTCATTGGCATACGCCGATCCTGCATCTGAAAAATAATAGCGAGTCATATTCTCGTGGTCAAAAGCTAAGACATAGAAGGAAATGCCGGATATCATTTGTATGGTAATGCGGAGATAGCTGTTTCCCGTAGAAATGGTATTCTGTGTTTTCCCCCGATCACACGCCACGCGATATTCATCCCTTGTGTTTTCATAGTCGCGGAGCATGATGGTATTTCCGAGAACCAGTGACGGCGCGATAAGTATTGCGACCGAAAGCAGAAGGACCTTTCTCATTTTTTTGCCCCTCGATTTTCAAAGAACGTATTGAATGTATCAAAAGTGTAAGCCCTCTATTTTTATTTGTCAAGCAAATGTTGATTGACTCTCATGCTCATATTCAATTTCCCGCCTACGACGAAGACCGTGAGGTAGTGATTTTGCGTTCGCGCGAAGCAGGCGTTCACCCCCACACCAAAGATTTTGGTGTGGGGGTAAAAATGATTGCGGTTGGCACTCAAGTATCAACCTCGGAGGACGCGATTCGCGCGGCAGAACAATGGCCGGAGGATGTTGTGGGCGCTACCGTCGGGTTTCATCCGAATCATCTCAATGCCGAATGGCATCATGATAAACACGAATTAAAAGAAGCGGAGCAGGAGACGTTTTATATATCAAAATTTCGAAATATCGCGGCGCATTCGCGCGTGGTTGCAATTGGTGAGTGTGGGTTGGATTATTATAGAATTAAGGAGCAGGAAGCAAGTATTAAGGAAGCGCAGGAGAAAGTTTTTATACAACAAATTGTGTTAGCGCATGAAGTAAAGAAGCCTCTTATTATTCACTGCCGTTCGGCATTTTCTGATTTAATCAGCGTCCTACAAGCTACAAGTTACCAGCTACAAGCTCGTGCAGGCGTTATCCACTTTTTCAGCGGTACAATTGATGACGCGCGAAAATTAATGGATTTTGGATTTTATCTCGGGTTTGGGGGCGTGATTACGTTTGCGAAAGAGTATGAAGAAGTGATCCGATTTGCCCCGCTTGATAGAATTTTGCTTGAAACCGACGCGCCGTATGTAGCACCCGTTCCGTATCGCGGCAAACGGAACGAGCCCGCGTATATGGTTGAGACCGCAAAAAAACTCGCGGAGTTGAAGGGCGTATCGCCTGAAGAGGTCGCGCATCAAACTACACAAAATGCAGTTTTTCTTTTTAGTCTTCCTTCGTAAAGTTTTCTACTATAAAAAAACCCGTCAGGCAAAAGCCCGGCGGGTTTTTGATATTCTTGTTATGCGTCCTTGTTTTCCCAGCGAATCCCCAGCTCTTTGAGGAACTTGAGATCTTTTTCAGTAAACATACCTTCAATGCTTTTATTTTGCGTCTTTTGACCGACGTCGCGTTTTTCGTCGCCGGTAAGGGAAAAGGTAATTACCTCGAAGATCGGTTTTAAAATGATGCCGATGCCCTTGCTGTTGACAAGTTGCCGTTTCTCTTCCCAATGATCAAGTGCTTGTCTTAGGGCGTTTGTTGTCTCCTCGTTTGTGCCAAGATCATTTATAAAATTAATCAGGGCCTGCTGTAAGTTTTTGATTGTTGCCGTGATTTCACCGGCAAATCTTAGTTTTTCTTCGTCTTGCACGGTTCTCCTCCTTTTTAATAAAACGTCACGGCGTTCTTCAGCTCTTGTATTAATTCCGATACATCCCAGTTGGTTTTCTCGGTGAGGGGGTAGGAGTTTCCGATTGCAAGAAGATACGGCAGCGTTGCTTCGGCCAGATCTCGGGTAGCACTCTTTGCCATGGCTGCGGGCATATTGGCAACGCAATAATGCGTGACACCGTGTTTCTTGTTCTCGTAGGTTGGATTCTCGTGCGTGGTTGGCATGCTCGTCTCGGAGCTTCCTCCTTCGTCAATTGCCATGTCCGCGAAAAATGAGCCATGGGGCATCCCGGCGATCATTTCTTCCGTGATAATTTTCGGGGCTTTCTTGTCTCCTTGTTTTACGGTAGAGATAACCGCGTCAGCAATTTTGAGTAGCTCTTTGATATTACGGGCTGTGGCTGGGTAGGTCTTATATTCATATGCGTAATCCGATTTCGTCAGTTTTTCTTCTAAATCAAGGCCGGCGATATTTTCTCGTACGAATCCGCATCCGAGCGCGTATTCAATCGCTGTCTGCCCCCCGATTCCTTCGGATCCAATAACGACGAGGATCGCGTCTTTTGCGCGCTTCCTTCTTCCCGTAACCGAAGCGATATGGTTCAGGGCGCGAAGGACACAGACCTCCGCGGCAATACGGCTCATCGGGGCGAGAAGCGGACGAAGACCATTTTTTGTGATAACGCGTTCAAACGGGATGACCACCGCCGATAGTTTCTTAAAAAGTTCAAGATGCCACGGTTTTGGTTGATGCAAATAGCAGAACATATGCACCCCTGGGGGCGCGGATGCGAGGAGCTCTTGTTCTTCCTCCAGTGGTTCTTTTACGGTGCAGATCAATTCGGCGGTTTTGTAGATATATTCTTTTGGGAGTATGCTCACACCTTTGCCGAGTTTTCGAAATTCCGCATCGCTGATTTCAAGGCCCTCGCCGGCACCCCGCTCAATAAGAATAGTATGCCCCGCGGCAATGAGTTTTTCTAGCGTTTCAATGGTTACTGTAAGACGCGCTTCCCCTTGTTTTCTTGGTTTCGGAATCGCAATAATCATGGTTTTTCTCCTCAACCCCTGATTGTCAGAGATCATTTTGTTAGTTTTTATATATCAATTTTTTAATATTTTGTCAACCATTTTCATTCGTGATATGATGATTCCTATATGAAGTATAACCCAGAAAAAATTGAAAAAAAATGACCCGCCTTCGCATAAAGCTTCGGTGGGTAAACCCCGTTAGAAGTCCCGAGATGACTTTTTTAAGAATAAACCAAAGGCGCGAAGCCGACTTTTGTCTCTGGCCGTGGTACATCGGGGACTATTTTTAGACTTTTAACGGGGTAAACAGAAAATGGCAAAGTATAATCCAACGAAAATTGAAAAGAAGTGGCAAGAGATATGGGCAACAAAAAAACTCGGGGCGGCCGGGGATTTTTCAGCGAAGCAAAAATACTATGTGCTGTTTGAATTCCCGTATCCCTCGGGCGCGGGACTCCACGTCGGGCATGTGCGTCCGTATGTAGGGAC
>JAUSFV010000009.1 GCA_030649305.1 bacterium | reverse complement strand
TCCCGCGCGCGTTTTTTTAAAAAAGAAACGACCGCGAGAAAAAGTTACATTCGTAGTTCGTATGCTTTTCGACAAAAAGCTGAAACCACGAATTAAATTACGATATAACGAATAATAATTTTCGGAGTCAAGTCATTTTCTTTCTCGCCGTAGGCGAGAAAGAACCGACCGGACTTTCAAACTCCAAGACCTTAGAAGCCACACGAACGCCAGATGATACGCGATACGAAACGCTATTAGCGTTGCGTATACGGTTGCGTTGATTGGCTTCTACATTCCAAACTTCAATAATCAATAATAGAAAAAATCAAACTGAACTTTCTGAAGAAATATTCAATTTTCAATGTGCGGGACCTTCGGAAAAATTACTCAATCATTTGCAACCACATGCGGGGAGACAGGGTCTTACAAGCATAACCTCATTATTATATCACTCCCGCATCTAGGTGCAAATTTTATTCTGTGGATAACACGTGCGCGCCGAGAACAAGAAACAAAAGATAGCCAAAAAATGGCTCACCCAAAAATTTTGGTTCTTACATCCATATGCCACTTTGTATATTTATGTAATGTCTGGCACGAGAAACTTGTAAACCTGGGCCAGCAATGTGCGGGGCATACTCGTACCCGACTATGCAAGAATAGATAAGAGGGTAAGAGTATTCAAATCTGGATTCTGCGACTACTTTTATTATAAATCACCCTGATTTCCTTGCAAACGCTCCTTGTGGATAAGTCGACCGAATTCCGCAACAAAAATATTGGCTCAAATACTTATTTCTTGCTCCAGACCCTCCTCGGCGGATAGTGGTAACCCTATTATACCCTGACAAAAAAGTCAATAAAATGCCCCCTGTGTATAACTTTTTTGACCGCAAAACACGCGACATAAGGCACAAAACACGTAACATGAGACACGAAACACATAAAACACAAGACCCGTAACACGAGACAATCCTTGAATCGTGATATGTGAATCGTGATTCATGCTTTATGATTCGTGATACGTGATATGTGATTCCTGGCTCATGATTCGAGAAATGTGCTCCCGTAATCCCTCGCCCACTTCCGGATGTTCAAGTCCAAAATCCACTACTGCCTTTAAAAATCCGAGTTTATCACCGCAATCATAGCGTTTTCCTTCAAATTCGTAGCCGTAAATTTCCTCACCTTTGGCAAGCATTTTTTCGAACGCACTCGTGAGAAATAATTCTCCATTTTTGGGCGCTTCCAGTTTTTCAAGCTCCTGAAAAACCGCGGGCGTTAAAATATATTTTCCCACGATAGCGAGGTTTGACGGCGCTTCAGATGCTTTCGGTTTTTCTACAATCGTATCAACCCGATATAAACGCGGGCTTATTTTTTTTCCGCCAATAACACCATACTTTGAAATGCTTTCTTTGGGAACTTGCTCAAGCGCGAAAATCGGTTTCTGATATTTTTCAAAAACGACAGCAAGTTGTTTCAGACACGGAACCTTCGCATTAACGACATCATCTCCGAAAAGGACAGCAAACGGTTCATCACCGACGAGATGCCGCACATGCATAAGCGCGTCCCCGTTTCCGAGCGGTTCTTTCTGGCGAACAAACGCAAATTGCGCAAGTGAAGAAATCGTGCGAATTTCTTTTGCGAGATCCTTTTTTCCCCGACTTTCCAAAAAAAACTCAAGTTCAGCCGCATGGTCAAAATGATCCTCAATCGCGCGCTTCCCCCGCCCTGTAACAAAAATGACCTCCTTGATGCCGGAGGCGACTGCTTCTTCAACAAGATGCTGAATCACGGGCTTATCAACAATCGGAAGCATCTCTTTCGGTTGTGCTTTGGTTGCCGGTAAAAAACGGGTTCCGAATCCGGCCACCAAAATAACTGCTTTTTTGATTTGCATGCCAATTTTTTCAGCGAGGCAAGCAAGTGCGCTTGCGTAGCCGAGATGTTAAAAAATTGAGCACCCCGTGAGATAGAGCTCGCAAGCTCGCTCATCTCACGGGGTAAAGGTTTTGTTGCTGTTTTGTTGCTCCGTTTTGTTCGCCTACGGCTCGAAAACGGAGACAAAGCCCTTTATAAACGACACACCCTAGCAAAAGTAAGATTTATAAAAGACATCTCTCCTGTTCAAAACGACATCAATGATACCCGTTCATCCGATATACGGCCCAACGCTTTTCGCCCTCCTTCTCTATGACCTTATTTTGAATAAGTGCCACTAAATCACGCTGAAGGGTTTTTAAGCTAAAACGATTGGAAAAAATAGTAGCAAGGTCCGTTGATTTTACCTCCTTTCTTTCTTTAATAAAATCAACAATTGCCTGCTGGCGCTCATTAAAAGATGGGTCGCTATTTGTGTTAAATTTTATGCCGTTTACCTGAAATACGGGCTTTAATTCGTCTTGTTTCTTATCCGGAACAGGACCGCCCTCAAAAACCCTAACAAAATCGTCTTCTTTTTTAATAAGGGGTTCACTTTGAACAACGGCGGGTACCTGTTTTTCCTGCGATTTTTCTTCTTTCTTTATTTCTGGCTTTGTTTCAAAATATCTTACTATTTCAGTGTATTCTCTCTGTAATACCTCAAAATTGACCGGGTGGCAATAACCCGCGTCTTTCGCGACAGAAAGGGCGCTTTGCACTGCTTCTATCTTTACGCGGATATTTATGCGAAATTCCACATTTTCTGCCGATTTTTCCCCGCCCGCCTGCGCAGGCAGACATTCTCCTACTATATATGTAAGAAGAATGTTCGCGCTTTCGCGAAGCATTTTCCTCAACGGTTCCCGCGGGGGTAATAAATCAGTCACGCGGTAAAGAGCGTGATGAAGTTCAACAATTTTTTTTGTGATTTCTTTCATAATCAGTAACAACCCAGCACCAAAGCTCAAATAAGCGCGGACTAACTCGGATACTTTGTGGCTCGGTATCACCTCCGTCAAGCAAAGCTTGACTACGGCTTGCGTTATTTATTTTAGAAAATCAAACGAAAAGCTTGGTGCTGGATTATT
The DNA here is from genome assembly GCA_030649305.1 of bacterium. Lineage (GTDB taxonomy): Bacteria > Patescibacteriota > Minisyncoccia > Sungbacterales > GWA2-42-14 > JAUSFV01. The sequence goes on along the minus strand of JAUSFV010000009.1, from coordinate 1,846 downwards.
TGTTTATACCCAATCGGACTTCGTCCGCCTCTAGCGGACTCATCCTCTTGGACAAACAAATAACCTTGCCTAGTATAAAATAAAACGCATTATGGCACAACACTTGACAATGCTTTTTATCAATGATATATCTGAAAACGCAAGCTTGGGGCTTGCTCTGTACATTCACAACCACAAAGGAGAAAAAACGATGAAACAAAATTTGTATTTTTCTATGTGTGCCGGACTACTTCTTGTTATGGGAATTTCAATGTTAACAGGATGCAAAAATGAATTCGGCTGGACCGAAGCTATCAATAAATATAAAAATGGAGAAGTTAAGCTTTTTGTTGAAGGTCCCCTTCCAAAAAGCTATATGGAAATAAAAGGGGTTTTACTGAACGGAGATACCAAGAGAATTATCGTAGGCATGGAATACCCGGAACTATCGCTTGGCTCTTTATTCTCTCTCTCCGGGGCTCTTGACCCCGCGTACGTTATTGACAAAAAAATCGTGAAAGAGAAAGAAATGCCCGTAGTCGCCTTTGTAAAAGAAAAGGTTATGGTTCTTTGTTCAACAAATGAATGCGGATATACCCGCGATGATATAAAAAAAGAGATGAAAGAATCTAAACAAAAATAAATTTCTATTACTCTTCCCACTAAACCAAAAAACGGCTTGCGCCGTTTTTTTATCTTTTTATTTCGCTACTTTCACCGTTTCTCTTTTGCGAACTCCGCTCTTTCGCGAAACCCCCTGCAAAAATATGACCTCTTTTTTCTCTGTATTCACATCCGCCAACACATTTTCTCCGTGCCGAACTTCACCCCCGACAATTTTCATCGCAAACGGGTCTAAAATTTTTGTTTGAATAGCGCGACGAATGGGTCGCGCCCCATATTGCGGGTCAAATCCAACTTCCGCGATAAATCGCTTCAGGGCTTCAGAAAATGAAACGGCAATACCCTTTTTGAGAAGCCGTCCCCTCACTTTTTCAAGCTGTATTTCCACAATTTTCGTAATCACCGCGGGAGTCAAGCTATTGAAAATAATGACCTCATCCACGCGGTTCAAAAATTCGGGACGAAACCGCGATTCAAGCGCTTTTCTTATTTTTCCTTTCAGATCGTCCTCGCGCCCCGATTGCGAATCCTCAATTTCCGAAGAAAATCCAAGGCGCGAAATCTCCCGCACATACTCTCCGCCGACATTGGATGTCATGATAATAATCGTATTCTTAAAATTAACCACCCTGCCCTTCGCATCAGTCAGACGACCCTGGTCCAGCATCTGCAATAAAATATTGAAAATTTCCGGGTGCGCCTTTTCAATTTCATCAAACAAAATCACGGCATACGGGCGATGCTTCACTTTTTCCGTAAGCTGTCCCCCCTCTTCATACCCGACATAGCCCGGAGGCGAGCCGATAAATTTGGAAACCGTGTGGCGCTCCATAAACTCCGACATATCCACGCGAATAAGCGCTTTTTCGTCATTAAACATAAATTCCGCGAGCGTACGCGCAAGCTCGGTTTTCCCCACTCCGGTCGGTCCCAAAAACATAAATGAGCCCGTAGGGCGCTCCTCGTCCTGAATGCCGGCGCGGGAACGGCGTACCGCATGGGCAATTTTTGCGATTGCCTCCTCCTGCCCGACTACGCGCTCGCGCAACACATCCTCCATTTTCACGAGTTTTTCGGTTTCCGTCTCAAGCATTTTCATCACCGGAATATGCGTCCAGCGCGCAACAACCGCGGCGATATCCTCGGCTCCCACCTCTTCTTTCAGAAGTTTCCGCGATTTCTGAACTTTTTTCAGGCGTTCCTCGGCATCATGCAGTTTTTTTTCAGTATCGGGAACAAGCGC
>JAUSFV010000051.1 GCA_030649305.1 bacterium | reverse complement strand
CCGAGCGGCTGCAACAGTGAGCACCCCCTCACTCGAAATAACATGAATGGTCTTGCCCCAGAACTATGCAGTAATAATAACTACCGCATCTATAATTTCTATTTCTGGCATTTCGAGTGAGGGGGTAATGGTTTGACAGCTACGATTTTTTCGTCTGATGACTCAAAATTGCAGGTCAAGCCCATTATACCAAGAAAAAATCAAAAAATCAAGAGGTTGGAAGCACAAAAAATGCTATATTAAAAGCAGTTCTCTTCCAAACAGGAGGATGGCCCGTGTGCCTTCCAAAAGCATATTTCCGTTCCGCTGTGGCCATTCTTATTAGTATGACACTCGTAAGCGCCTGCGCGTATCGCGCCTCCCCGCCATTCCCGACAGATACGCCGATGCCATACCCAAGACCTCATGCAATATTTAATTATGAAAAAACAAAGATTTGGGCAGAAATAAAGCCAAGTCCGGCATATGCAACGGAAAGCCACGAAACATTTAATGTTTTTTTCACGTTCAACGCCCCGGTTATTGATACGAAACACGAAACCATGCGCGGCCAATACCTCCGATTAAAGAAACCGGGCAGCCATGGAATAATTATCGTTGCCGGGGTTCCCAATAATATCACCTTTCCCCAAAATAGTATCCGCGAAACATTTACCGAATGGATATGGCCCGAAGAATACGGATTCCGCAATTTTCATCTTTTGATCCTGGATACCGGCGCGTGGCCTCTGGAACCCGCGCGTTTCAAAAACGCGCGTGCAGAAAAAATTTTTAATGAATACGACAACTTGAAAGAATATCTCCGTACAATCGTCATCGCCATACGCCGCAGTATTGATTGGGCGGAAACGCGTCCGGAAATAGACCCCGCACGAATCGGCATAACTGGCGCAAGCACCGGCGGTATTTTTGCGGCACTCGCCATGGGCGCTGATTCGCGTATCGCATCAGGGCTTTTTATGATGACGGGGGGGAATATCGGCCGTATTCTTACCGAAAGCACAGAGAAGGATGCCCGCGTTATCCGAAATGAAACTATGCGGAAACTCGGCTGGACAAAAGAAGAACTGGGACATAACCTTGCCATATTTTTTTATGATGTAGAACCCCTTGTCTGGGCGAGCCGGATTCCTCCACGCCCCACAGAAGTATTTATCGCGGAATTTGACGAGTATATTCCGCCCTCTTCCGGCTGGGAATTATGGCAAAACCTAAAAAGCTCGCACCCCCCGCTCATTTTTTACGCATCGCATAAGGCCGCGTTTGTAGGTATGACCATCATAGGAGGATACCGCATGAATTACGAAATATACAGATTTTTTTCAAAGACGCTTAAATAAAAGAGACAGCCCCGCATCAAAGCCGCGGGGTATTTTATTTTATATCGCCCAAGCCCCAATTTTGCTCATATTCCATGGCGAAGCGCTTCGCCCACGCGCAGGATGCGCTACCCGCCCCGTTAGATACACAACACCGCTATCTAGCGGGGTGAGCGCACGCGCTTCGCACCGTCTGAATTGCACATTCTTTTTCCGGCATCCTACCCAAAAAATTACGCAAAATTGGAGCTGGGTTATTTTCGTGTTCCGCAATTCATCCCCGACGTAACATCGGGGTATTCTTGCGGACGAAAATAAAAAAAACTGCACACCAAACGTGCAGTTTTTAAATCCTTACAACACCAACCCGATACCAGTCTTCACCAAACCCGGAAGCGGTCCCAATGGATTGCTCTTCTTATTGATAATGTACTTATTGGGATCGCCATCCCAACCGCGATAGACAAAGGTTTGCCCGCTAAAAAGCGCGATTCCCCGGAAAGACCATCCGGTAACTAAGTCCTCTTTCTTAAAATCCAGAGCACGCAAGAAGACATTTCCCTTGCCATCGGTCTTGCTCGCGCCGCCACCATAGATAAACCCAACGCATTCTTCCCCGTTTTCCTCGCGCAAACACTCTCGAATAACCGCAGGCACGTCTTGCATGGAAACTCCCTGGCCCTCGGATGATTTCAGCATCTGACGAATTTCAAAATTACTGAGGATCCTGATATTCCTCATGATTTCAGGGTCAAATTTCGTATTGTTCAAATCAGACCGGACAGTTTTTCCTTTCTGGAAAAAATCATGAAATTCTTTGTGTGCTTCCTGATAACTTGTCCAAGGACTAACCGTAATACTATCTTCATCGGGCTGCAATTTTTGCTGCAACCCACTACACGCGCCAAGAAAAACAGGAAGTAACAAAAGTATCATAAGGGCCGTATTTCGACGTATCATTTACCGTTCCTTTCTATATTGAAAAAATTATAACGAACTATAACCATTCGTAGCAGGCACAACAATAATAAGCAAACCATGCAAGTATTGCTCTTTTATTACAAAAGTGTTGTGATTGCAACAACAAAAATGCGCAGCGTATCCGCGCCGCGCATTTTGCTTATCATATCTCAAAACTATAGATTATACTGTCTCAACCGCTTGTACCTCGGGCACTTTCTCCCGCAACACACTCTCAATCCCCGCCTTTAACGTAAGGGTAGACAACGGGCATCCCTGACAGGTTCCGAGAAACCGCACTTTCACAATGCCCTCATCAAACGAAACAAATTCAACATTGCCTAAATGCCGTGCGAGCATCGGTCGGATTTCGTTTAATGCGGATTCTATTTTTTCGTTCATAATTATTTCTATTTCAAATGAAACTTCTCAACCACCCCATTCACATATTCCCAATCAATGTTTTTGAAAAATACTTCAATATATGCTTTGCGACCAGTTGCAAAATCCAGAAAATACGCATGCTCATACACGTCCATAATAAAAAGAGCGACCATATTCCATACTCCGCCTTGATTATGCGAATCACACAAAACATTCCGCAATTTTCCGTCATCCAAATCGTATCCGAGCACCACCCATCCGCGCGCCGCAAGCCCCATCGCGCGAAATTCCGCTTCCCATTTTTCATATGAGCCGAAGTCGCGATCAATAAGCTCCCGAATTTTTCCCGAACACGCGGAACCCCCGCTTTTCATATTGTCAAAATATCCTTCATGCAATTTAACGCCGTTTAGCGCGAATGTTTCCTCCATTTTAAGCTCACGAAGATCGCTGAACGTCGCATTCGCGGTTGATACGTCAACCGCTTTTAATTTTTCTTCAATCTCGGCTGATTTTTTAACGTAGCCGACATAGAGAACGTCGTGATGTTCTTTGAGCTGCTTCTCCGATAAACCCTCGAGGGCTACATATTTTAATGGTTTTATATTATGCATGTTGTTTCGATGCTAATATACAAATTCATACTAATTATACTAATGCGGCACTTTATATTTGTATCATTAGTACATTCGTATATTGGTATCGATACTATGGATAAATTTGATTCCCCTCCTCATCAAACACCGAGATTGCGAGTGTCGGACATGATTTCGCGGCAAGCAAGATTGTTTCGTCGTCCGCGCCTTTCGGATTATACACGACGGCCTTGTTTTCGGAATCCAATTCAAATACGCCGGGGGCTACTGCGATACAAGATGCCGCCCCAATACAAAGGTTGCGGTCAACAACAATTTTACCGATTTTAATAACCTTTACGTCTTTTGTTTCTTTTGCTTCCTCCTTTTTTTCTTCCGACTGTTGATTTTCCATTGAATATTGACAAATATTTATAAATATGCTATAATTAATTTAAACAAGGATAAGGTCGTCGCAATTACATATTTCAACAACAAGGGAGGCATAAGCATGACCTGCGCAACCTGTAAGGGCAGCAAAACCGTTATTCTTTCTGCGGAGAAATCGCCTTTGGGCGTCGCCATCGAGGTGGACTGCCCCGGATGCAAAGGCACGGGCGAAACTGGAAATCCCAACGCCTGTCCTACTTGCAACGGTAGCAAAAACTCCGTTGCGAATATCGGCGGAATACTCTTCGAGGTTGACTGCCCCGACTGTTCTGCAAAAACGGTCATCGGGTAAGCGACACCCCCCCACCAGATCCCCAGCCCCCAACCCACCGCGGTTCGGGGGCTTTTCTTTATCATCCATAATACTTTTCTTTATAAAACCGAATCAACTGCTCAACCTCCGTAATAATTTCAGGAGACCCGATACCGACTTTGAGCTTCTTTTGTACGCCATCCAAATCAACCGCGCCCTCCAAAACCGCCTCCTCAATGTCTTTATCGGTAATATTTAATTTTGGGTCAATAACTTTTGAACCCGCAACCATAATTTTATCAAACTGTCCGGTTTTGCGAAAATAATCATTAATCGCTTTATGAAAGGCCTTATCTACCAATACCGAACAATGAATCTTCCGATTCGGCAAACCGCCAAGCCGTTCCATAATATGCTGTGGCTTAATTCCAAGCGCCTCATCAATCGTGCGTCCGCCATCTTCCGTAACCATAACCGAAAATATGGACGTTGCCGCAATCGCGGAGCCGCACCCAAACGTACGCCAGCGCAAATCCTTGATGCGTGTGCTTTCGGAATCAATTTTCAACCACACAGTCATAACGTCGCCACACGCGGGGCTCCCGACCATGCCATACGCGTCAAACTCACCCTCCGCAGGGTCTTTCAATAACAAATTGCGCGGATTAAAAAAATGATCCTTTACAATATCGCTGTAATACCAGCGCTCCCCCGTAAATTGATTCACAACATCAACCTCGGTTTGTTGCGGAATTTCTTTTTTAGAAATTATTGTTTCATCCATACTAGTACCCGATGTTTATTATTTATACGTTTTTCCTCCGACTTTTACCCTAGACCCTTGTCCGGCAAACGCCTCCGGATGCGACACTTCACGCTGATCCATCGAAAGATTAAGGGGCGAAATTTGGCGAAGCTTGACTACGACCCTCGGCAACACCTCCATCACATAATCCAAATCCTCTTTAGTTGTGCGCTTGCCCAAGGTAAAGCGAAGTGATGCGTGCGCATGCTCATACGGCCTGCCTAATGCAAGAATAACATGAGAAGGGTCAAGCGTAAGAGAGGTACAGGCAGAACCCGTAGAAATGTAAATTCCCTCCGCATCAAGATACAAAATTACGCCCTCCCCCTCAATATCTAATACCGAAACATTTACGTTATTTGGAAGGCGCTTGATTGGATGCCCGTTTAAAATCGTTTTTGGAATTTCGGTTGTAAGACGTTTGATCAAATAATCCCGCAATTCCGCAAGCCGTGCGCTTTCTTTCTCACGCTCCTCATCTGCCAGGCGCAACGCTTCCGCCATGCCGACAATCAAAGGAACACTCTCGGTGCCTGAGCGAATATTTCGCTCCTGCCCCCCGCCGTAGAAAATCGGCTTGATGCGAACGCCTTGGCGCACAAACATCGCGGCAATTCCTTTCGGGCCATAAATTTTAGACCCGCTTACCACAAACAAATCCACACCGAGTTTTTGCACATCCAAGTCCAAAAACCCCGCGGCTTGAGCCGCATCCGAGTGGAAAAAAATAGGTGTCTGATTTCCCGCGGCTTTCCGTTCTTCGCGAATACGCTTTATCAATTTTCCGATTTCCGCGATCGGCTGAATCGTGCCGATCTCGTTATTTGCATACATCACCGAGACAATAATCGTATCAGGGCGGATGTTTTTTTCTAGCTCATCTAATTTTAAAATTCCCTCTTCATCAACCGGAGCAAAGCTTACCTCAAAATCCTCTTTCTTGATCGCATCCAGTGAATTCATAATAACATGGTGCTCAATGGCTGATGTAATAATATGTTTTCCAAGATGCTGATGCGCTCTCGCGGTTCCAAAAATAGCAAGATTATCCGCCTCGGTTGAGCCCGCGGTAAAAATAACATCATCCGCGCGGCAATTGAAAATTTTCGCAACGGTCGCGCGCGCTCCCTCAACCGCGTCTTTCGCAATTCTGCCCGGGCGATACAACGCGGCGGGGTTGCCGAAATCGGCCTCCCAATAGGGCTCCATTACAATCTTTACCCGCGGGTCAAGATACGTGGTAGCAGCATGATCGAGATAGACTTCTTTTACTATTGATTTAATTTCCATAGGAAGTTGTGGCGCCTGCCCGCCGAAGTTTTAACGTAGGCGGGGCGTGGTCTAAATATACTTCGCGCATGATTGACAAAAATTTTTTAATCTCCTACAAATGAGAGAAGAACACAATTTCGACATCAACGGAGGAATAGCATGATCTCTTTCTCACTCGCACTCCTTGGCATTACACTCTTTCTTGCCTCGTTCATCCCGTACGCAAAATTTCTGAGAACGGAAATCCTTTTTGACCGCATTCCCTACCGCGATTTGCGCGACGCAGCGGTCGTGATACTCATCATCAGTATTGCGATTAAGCTTCAAGGCTGGTAATTTCATCAGCCTTTTTCTATACCTATTTATCTTACGTAGCCATTCCTCTCTTGTCAAAGTTACTGAAATATGCCACGAATAAAGCAGTTCTCCAAAAGAGAGGTGAAAAATGGACAAATTCAGAGGCGTTGATTATTACAATATTGAAGACTTGCTCACGGATGAAGAGCGCATGAGCCGCGATATGACACGGCAATTCGTGGATGAACAAGTCATGCCTATTATAAAAGAACACTTCAGAAACGGGACATTCCCCCGCCACCTTATTCCGGTCATGGGAGCGCAGGGTCTTTTTGGATCAAATCTCAAAGGATATGGATGCGCAGGCATCTCAAACATCGCCTACGGCCTGAATATGCAAGAGCTTGAACGAGGAGATTCTGGAATACGAAGCTGTGCTTCGGTACAAGGGGCACTCGTCATGTACCCAATTTATACATTCGGAAACGAAACTCAAAAGACGCACTGGCTCCCAAAACTTGTCACAGGAGAGGCGATTGGCTGTTTTGGACTTACTGAACCCGACCACGGATCGGATCCTGAAAATATGACAACAACCGCAAAAAAAGTTGCTGGCGGATTCGCCCTGAACGGAACAAAACGATGGATCACCAACGGAACAATTGCCGATATTGCGATTGTGTGGGCAAAACTTGACGGAGTAATCCGCGGGTTCCTTATTGAAAAAGGAACAACCGGATTCTCCGCGCCCGAAATGCACGACAAGTGGTCTATGCGCGCCTCTATTACCTCGGAACTCATTCTTGAAAACTGCCTCATTCCTGAAGCTAACATTCTGCCGAAAACCGATGGACTCAAATCAGCACTCATGTGCCTAACACAGGCGCGCTACGGAATCGCGTGGGGTGTTATAGGTTCCGCAAAAACATGTTATCAAAAAGCGCTCGACTACGCGAAATCATGTATCCGCTTTAACAAGCCAATCGCCTCATTCCAGCTTATCCAAGATAAACTGGTGAACATGCTCCAAGAAATCACGAAAGCGGAACTGCTGGCATTACGTCTTGGCCAACTCAAAGATACAGGAGAAATGAAACACACACAGGTATCGCTTGCCAAACGAAATAATGTCGCAGCGGCGCTGGATATTGCTCGAACGGCGCGCGGGATTCTTGGCGCCAACGGCATCACCGATGAATATCCGATTGGACGCCACATTGCGAATCTGGAAACGGTAATCACCTATGAGGGCACGCACGAAATACACACCCTTATCATTGGCCGCGACATCACCGGCATCTCCGCACTTGAATAATCTCTCCTTTCTATAGAGGCTTAGCCTCTATAGTAAATAAGCCGCTCTATGAGCGGCCTTTTCATTACCATCTTATTATCATGTCTATAGAGGCTAAGCCTCTATAGTATAGTTGCTGATAAGATTTAAATCTTTGGATAACCACGACTTAACGAAATCTTCGTATTCCTTTGACGTTTCATAAAGCTGAGAAAGTAATCCGGGATTGAGAATGGCACCAAAACGCCCTTCCCCGAGATAATCCGAAAGGCTGGACCATGGATATTTTTTCACAAATTCATACGTAGTTTTCTGATTTTGAATTCCTTTTTCCTTCCAGTACGGCTCTTTAATTTCTGCGGGATTTAAATGAACATACCGCGTCAGATGAGTAAGATACTCCTCTTGATCAATATGCTTTGCCTTAAAAGTACCCTGAAATAACGAACCGTTCCTTCCCTGTTTCTCATTAAAATACATCGTGTATCCTGTCCCGATTTTCTGCATAAACGTCGAAATACCATTATCGGTTTTTTGCCGAAGCAGAAGATGATAATGATTCGACATCAGACAAAAACAAACGATATCTACGAGCTCTTCCCTCTCCCTTTTTTCTATAGAGGCTAAGCCTCTATAGTGAAATTGAGAATTAAGAAGAGGTTTTTTATCATTACATACCCATAGCAAATAGAGAAAACGCTCATAATCTCCGCGACTCATAAAAATCGGCCTTTTATCAACGCCTCGATTATAAATATGATAATATTCCCCTATCGCAAATTGAAATTTTCTCATACCATTCACTATAGAGGTTTAGCCTCTATAGTCAAGAGGGGAAGGTTAAAAAAGCCGCTCTCTTTGAGCGGCTTTTTGATGCAAAATTTTACCTACCGTTACGCAAATCACCTACCGATAGAATCTTTGTTCAAATTTTCAAATTCCTGCGGGGTCAAACGCACAGCATCAACACCCCCGACTGAAACAATTTTCTGCAATTTTGCGAGAGTGCGTGGGCCGAGGCGGCCAAAACCGGTAAGCGCGCGAGGGCCGTCTGATTCATTTACAATGCCATGACGAATTTGAAAACGCTCCACGGCTTTTTGCGTACGAGAACCAAAATATCCGGTCACGAGTCCCTCAGGATACAATGCCGAATCGGATGCAAGTAATTGCTGAAGCTTTCGCACCTCTTCTCCTTGCATTCCTAGTTCAAGCTGGCGTGATGGGACCCCCGCCGCACTCACCGTATCAACAAGCGCAAACACACCAAGGGGCAACGCACATGCCGCCGCAACAACCGTATATATAAGTAGCGATACAATAAATTTCATAATTTCTCTATAGAGGCTAAGCCTCTATAGTAAATACACAAACATATAATAAAATCTTGGCTTTTTTTCTATAGAGGCTAAACCTCTATAGAAAGGATGCTCAATAAAAGAATGAAAAAACAGAAGCGAGAGATGCAGCACCCGCCTCAAGCATATTGGGTACATAGCCGAACCAGGGCATGAGCCAGGGGACGAATTCCTGCGAACCCGAACCGCCGCCTTGCCCCGAGCCGCCGCTCTGCTGCCCACCGCCGCCCGAGCCCTCGCCGCCGGAGCCGCCACCCTGACCCGAGCCGCCTGCTTGCGCGCCACCGCCTCCCGAACCCTCGCCTCCCGCGCCTCCCGTTTGCGGGCGCGGGGTCGTTGCTTGGTTCGTAATCGTAATGGATGGCGTTACGGAATAGGTGTTCAACGAAGTTCCGGCGTTCGTCAAACGAAAACAATACGTAAGCGATACTTGAGCGGTTGCCGTTGATTTTATAGAATACTCAAACTCGGAATACCCCGATGCTGTTAAATTGTGGGCTGAAGTCTGATTACTTGCATTTTTCGTGTATCCCGAAGCGAATGATTTGCCGGAGGGCACACTCAAGAGCGCTGTGGTAACACCTTCTTCCGATAAGTAATAGGAGGGGTCCATGCGCCATTCCTCGGAGGTGGGAGTGGAAGGAACCGGAATGTAGCCCGCGGCAAGACACGAACTTGATGCGTATTCAAGGCGATAGGTGATGTTGGATGATGCGGCACCAGAATTTGATACGGAAAAACGAAGGCGTCTGCGGTCGCCCGTAAAGACGCCCGAAGAAAGCGGATTGTTTTCCGTAGTCGCCCAGGAGGCCGCAACCTCGCCCCCATCATCTTCGCGCCAGCGGTAGTGGTGCTGTCGTAAACTGGCACCTGCCACGCCAAACGACATATTAAAGAAGTCAGTTTTAAGTATTTCCGTCGTGGTTGCCGAGGTGGTGGCGGTCATGATGCG
>JAUSFV010000026.1 GCA_030649305.1 bacterium | reverse complement strand
TTCGGATGACAATTAAGAATCTGCGCCGCCTGACGCAGTGTCAAAATATTCGGTAGCTCCTTCTTCTGGCGCCGTTTTTCCATAAAATCAAATTACCACATCTTATCAACAAAGTAAAACCCGCAAAGGAAGCCCCCTGCGGATTACAACTTATGGCGTGGAGTTGTCTATTGCTTCCCGCACATCACTATTTTCTCGTTTCGTGGTTATAGAATCCACCTTCCCGTCATTTTCTTACTGCCAACAAATTTCCGGTTTCTCCCCCGTTGTTTCTTCTAGATACCTTTCCACTTCATTCATTCCGCCAATTTCATCAACCAAACCCAGCTCTTTCGCTTTCTCTCCTAAAACGGTTGATCCGTCGGCAAAACTCCTAACTTTCTCTATCGGGATTTTACGGTTCTGTGACACATCTTTAACAAAGTTCTCATACACAATATTGATATCCCTTAAAAACAAGGTTTTTTCTTCAGCAGTTAATGGCTTATTAATACTCCCGGAATCTTTATATGTACCCGCACTTAATTGTTCATACAAATATCCGTCCTTTTTGTTTTTTTCTACATTACTTAAATAAGACTGAGTCACTCCTATACTTCCCACATCAGAATTTCTTGATGCAAATATTTTGTCAGCACTGCTTAGTGCCCAATACGCAGCCGAAGATCCTGTCTGTCTTATAAATCCCACAATTGGTTTTCCGCTATTTTTTATAGCATTCGCAATCTCCTCTCCGGCTACAGGATAGCCACCCGCTGAATCTACTTCAACCAAGATTGCCTTTATTTTTTCATCTTCATTCGCATTTTTAATTGCCCAAACGACCTCCTCGCTTGCTGTTACATCATAGTCAAAATAGGAATCGTTTTCGGCATGCTCCGGAATATATGTCGTTATCGTTCCGTGCAAATTAATACCTGTAACCGTGCAGGTATCATTTATAGCATCAGAAGATTCTTGAGAAAGATTGGTTTTATCACGGAAAGGACCTACTATAAAAAACCCATAAAAAATCAGAAGAAATACAACCGCACACAAAGCAACTTTTATCGTACCAACAACAAGATAACCCGAAATACTAACTTTAGCCCATTTCTCGCACCGAATCCACAATTCATTTATTTTTTGCAGGTTATTTTTCATTTTTATTTGCATGTTCCCCAAAATCCCCGTTTTGCAAGTGAAGCTACGACTTGCGCATCTGTCAATTCACTCGCCGGAGTAGATTCCGGACGCAAAGTGTATGGGGTGGGATACTTCAAAAAACTACCCTCTCCTGTTTTAGAAAACATATAGAAAGGTTCATTAAATGGATGCTTTCCGTAACCATTCCAGACAATGAATGCGGCAACATCCGCGGTATCTTTTCCGTTTGATGCGGGCATTAGTAACCTCCATGTTGTGGTGTCATTCTGTATTCCTTCATACGCAAGATATACCTCCGTATGTAATAAATTTTTAGTAAGAAAATCTATCGCTGCTTTTTCTTGACATTGGTTAGGTTCGTCTTTATCAACAGCTCCCCAGTATATGAGCGTAGATAGTCCGGGTATCTGTAGGTCGTGAAAAACAATAATGTTTTGTCCCGCCCTCACGATTGAATAAGAAACCTTTAGCGTTACCGAGTTCTTAATTTTTTCTACCCACAACGCCTTTCCGGTTTGTATTTGAAGGGAAATTTTATTATCATAGTCCACTAAATACGCGGAGGGATCTTTCAGATAGTCGGGGTTAGAAATTGAAGGCGATGGTGGTGACGCAGGAGAGGGTGTAGGGGTTGGTATTTGTGGCGGTAGCACAGAAAGAGTATCGAGATTAGAAATTGATGGCGTGGGTGTTTGGATTGGAGTACCCGATGACTTATACACCGCTATGCCGATACCGACAAGACCTATCACAAAAAAAGCGGCTACTGCGGGAGAAAACCACTCTTTCTTATAAAAAGGTACCCCTACCAGCTGTCCCACCTTTTCCTTTTTTGAAATTACCGACGCCGAAGACACCACTGAAGAAGTATCGATCTTATAACCACAGCTCTCACAAAATCCATCTCCCTCTTCTATTTTATTCTTACAATTTGAGCAATATTTCATAAAATTATATTTTTTATTAAGCTGGCCGCTCCAATACCGCCGTCCTAGACGAACGGCTTTCCGCACGAAGCACAAAACCTTGCGTCTTCCGTATGTTTTGTTCCGCATTGCTTACAATATTTTATCCCGCTACGCTCTCCGGTTGTGTTTATTTTCTCGTCTGACTTATCAATTATCGGGGCATAAGACCAAAGTGATATCGGTGCCGTTCCTTTCTTTCTGATAAGCAAAGTTACTCCCAATACAAGATTCACAAGAGGTATCAGGGTTAAAAGCGCATACCATCGGGATAATTCTAAATCATTCAATCTTTGAATAATGAGCAATAGTGCGTAGGGGGCCATAACAATAAGAATGAGACCCTCCAGTGGGGAGACGACGGAATCTGATAATCCAAAAGTTAAAAGAGATGCAATAATTGCCATGGGGGTATAACGGAGCGCGAAAGTGCCTCGTCCTATTTTTTTTGAAAACTGCTCTGATAAAGTATTCATATTTTTTATAGTAGGATATAAGCCTTTTATTTAGATAATTTTATTTTATTACTGGCCATATTAATAGATTATCGAAGGTAACTACGGTATGGCATGAAAATCCAGAATTCTAGCCAATGACTCTACGGCCCCAATCTGCACAAAGGACGGAGGACCCAAATAACAATTAGCATATGGTCTTACTAATATGGCCGCTCCACCAGAATTGCCGCGTTCAATCTTTGCAGAAGTAATGTAATAATCACCATCATAACCTGAAATAATACCTTCCGTGACTGTAATATCCGTTTGGGAACCAATTCCGGGGTAACCAAAAATAATTACGGAATCTCCGATAACGGCTTTCATAGCACAATATGTAACTGGGGGAAGATTTTTTATGTGTTCATCTGGACTGATTGTTATATAACCGTAATCATACCGCATAGCGATGGAGAACCTTATACTATCCATCGTGGATGTAAAAATATTATTATTGTCAGGAAATTTGCTTCGGCATGATCCAAACGGCCCTACGCCGTATTCGTCTTGGCGGCTGACTATATGTCTATTTGTCACTATTCGTGAATTACTTTTATAATCTATCCATACTCCGGATCCCGCCTTACTCTCAATAAACTTCCCGTTTGTATAATAAAAATCACACTCAATGTATGCTATTCGGGGTCGCCACTGTTTAACTATTGCAGGAAGATTAATATTCGTTACAGTCCTTACTTCAGGCGGTCTATTCTTTAAATCAGTCACTTGTTGCTTTAGTTTGTCTAATGTTGCACCCTGCGATTTTGCATCTGCTTGCTGCTGTTCCAATTGCTTTTGCAAAAGCAATTTTTCTTGTTCCTGCTTTTGTTCCACCTCTTTCTGCTGTGCTCTATAGTTGTCCCAAAATTGTATACCCAGATACATAAACAGAGCCCCCAAAGCGATACCTACCAAAACACCAAAAATTCGCCACCAGTTAGTAGTAGTGATTTTTGATAAGTCTACATTCATAACCCCCCAAAAAGTTTTTGGGCCACTTGGATCAGCAATAATTTGACTATCGCCCCTCTTCGGTTTAGTTTCCGCATCTGGTTGCTTTTGGAGAGGAGCGATATCATCAGTTATTGTGATGTGTTTATCAAGCCAACTTGGCTTCTTTCTATTTTGCATATAAGTATAAATTAATTAATAAACCCACCGGACAGAATCTTGCCGACAAACACAAAGCCCCCTTCAGCTAAGCCAAGCGCACAACGCACTAACTTTTTTGGTCTATATCGCTAGTCCATTTCCGACTAGGCATTCGTTATAGCTTGGATATGGATTCTGATAACATTTCTTTTGAATTTGTGCGGGGCGCACGCTAAACCAGTAGAAAGCAAAAACAGCACCAATGATTATTACGACTAAAGACACCCATTTAATTGAAATATGATTCATGTTTTTTAGATTATTATTAATAAGAGCGACCTTTTTTAAATTAAATAACATCATGAAGCAAGCTTTATTAAACAAAAAGCCCATCACCAGGTAGAGCCTTACGGCTCATATGCGGGTTTCCCCACATAACGCGAGAAGCGACCCCGATGATGGGTTTTTTATGCTTCTCGCGATTTTTAACCATACCTCCCAGCCGAAGCCGAAAGGGTTAGGTCACTAAATTGTATATTTTGATACTACCACCCAACTTTCTAAAAATCCAGCCCCCAGGATAGGACTTCATAATAAGAGTAGCGCAGTGAAGTAAGATCTGCTATAACTTAATCAAAGTAACGAGAGATTTCTATAAAATATGGCTGAATTGGCAATAAGCCCGTTCCGGCCATAACGCAAAACCAATGGAAAATCTAACTTTATTTGAACAAGAAGTTTTAGGAATACTGAAGCAACTAGAATATTGTTGTGACATTGCTGAATTCTATAATTATGAGTCAGAAAAAGTGAAAAAAAATAAATCTCTTGAAATCAACTCTAATGATATTAGTCTTTCTAGTCTAAGAGTAACGGAGGATATAGACTCTATAGAAAAATACCTTTGGACCAAGGGGCTGGATTTCCACTATCCTCGTGTTGAGCTGGATTATATGAATCTTGAGAGGCAAGAAGCTATTAATCCATTTTTATCAATCCCATCCGCAACAGTTAAGGGCAAAAGCATTAAACCAAAAATTAGAAAACTTCAAAAAACTGGTAATCTGCGATTTTCAGGATTTTTACTGGTCCCACCCGCCACAATTAAAGGCGAAAGCATTGAAGCTATCAAAACAAAAATTAGAGAACTGATTGATGAATTAAATTCTAAAAACTCTGCACAAAACAAGACGGCAGGGGTTTTGATTAAAGATTCGAATGTGGTGCTTGATTATGAAACATGTGTATTAAAAATTGGTGATGTTGAAATCAAATTTAGACCAGAAAGTGATGAATGCAAACTTTTAAGGATTATAAGTGAGCAAGAACCACATCAAGGATTAGAATGGGATGAGATTGCAGAAAAAATGGAGAGGCATGGCAAAACACAGGAAGAAGATAAGCGTTTTATAGGTGACACAAGAGACCGTATAAATGAAAGGGTTAAAAAAGAATATCATACATCCGAAACCATGATCGAAAGAAAAAACAACCGATACACAATAAGTAAAAAAATAGGGAGACCATAAGGAGACAACGAGGAGACAAAAGAGAGTCCCCATGTGGCATATAGACTTAGGGTAACAAGCCCTAAGTCTTTTTAATTTGGTCGAAAAAAAGACCTTTATAAAAATAATTCTTAAACCATATGAACCAAAAACTAATCGCGCATATAACACCCACAATATCCCTATTTGCAGATGATAGACAGTATGTCTTGGTGATTAGGGAAAACAAAAAACAAACAATTGTGAGGGGTTATCATACTTATTTTCTGACGATTGGAGAATGCTTCGAAGAGGTTGTAACCCATATGACGAGAAAAAATCTTGCCGATGGCAAAGATAAGACCTTAAAGGAAATGGTAAGCATTATCGAAAACACCTCAAAAGAGGTAAGAACGCTCTTTAGGGCAATTGAAGATCCGAATAACCCTCAAAGGGACTTAGAGTCGCCAGCTGGGAGTAGTGTTTAGGGGGTATAGAGGGGGTGTTTTAGGCGGGTAATAATAGAAAGACGAGTTATCCCTCATCTCAACCAGATTATCATTAAAAAACTAACTAAAATTAAAAACATTATGAGAAAAATCAAAGAAATCAAAAAAGAAGAAAACATCACCACGGATAAGATGTGGTACCACCGATATCTGCCGGTTATAAAACGAATGAAGGAAAAAGATCCGGTAGTAAAGAAAGACATCAAAAGAGTCCTTATGGCTGCCAAGGACATGGAGAAGAAATACGGGAAAAAGAACCTTGGTCCATATTCGATTTTTAAATGTGGAATGTTAAATGGTCGGCTTGAAACCATAAGATGGGTTTTAGGAGATGATTGGGGAAAGTTCGACATATAAAACACATAAAAATATGGAAAACAAAAACTTAAAATTAGAAGTGGCGTTAGATTATCAATCAAAGGGGTTTTCAATCATCCCAGTCGGGGCAGATAAGAAGCCTCTGATTGCGTGGGGGGCGTATCAACAACGAAAAGCATCTTCTAAAGAAATAGAGGAATGGTTTAAAAACTATCCGAATATGAACATAGGAATAGTAACTGGAAAAATATCCGGCATAGTTGTTGTGGATATTGAAAAAGGAGGAAATAGCGATGGTTATCTACCAACAGTTACAGCAAAAAGTGGCGGGGGCGGGATCCACCTCTATTATAAACATCCTGGTTATGAAGTGCCGAATGGCGCAAGAGTCAGAGCATTAACCGACATAAGAGGAGATGGCGGATATGTACTCGCCCCACCGTCTATAAGCGATAAAGGAACATATGAGTGGACTACTTCACTAAATGATTCTGCTTTTTCCCAGATGCCAGAATGGATTACTAAAGCGAAGCTTTCCAAAGAGAACGACAAGAAATGGCTATCTGGTAAAGATGGCGCTTCCGAGGGCTCCAGGAACGACACCGCAGCATCTATTGCGGGGAAAATCATTAGTTCTACTGCACCGGAACTATTAGAAAGCATAGGCTGGGAACAATTTAAAGTTTGGAATACCAAAAACATACCACCTCTTTCGGAAACAGAACTTCGAGGTGTTTGGGAAAGCATAAAAAAATATCACGCTGATGAAAGAGAACCAGAAGCTAACTGGACTCCCACCAATAGACCCCGCCTATGGACCATCGGCGAAATCCTAACGCATGACTTCGGCGAGGAGGAGTGGCTTGTTGAGTCGTTAATTCCAAAACAAGGACTAACGGCACTCTCTGGGAATCCTGGCGACTTTAAAACTTGGGTAACTATTCATATCGCACTCTGTATATCACGCAGTCTCCCTGTATTCGGTACATTCAAAACAACACAAGGCAGTGTGCTGATTATAGACGAGGAAGACCATTTGCGGCTTTTGAAAAAACGCCTTGGATTACTTGGGGCAAAAGAGGCAGACAATATCTATTATCTCTCCCAAAACGGTATCAAGGTAGACATAGAATCGGTCCGCAACATGATCTTAGAGATTGTTAAGGAGAAAAATATAAAACTCGTCATACTTGATTCTCTTGTGCGAGTCCACCAGCAAGAAGAAAATGATGCGGGGGGCATGGCGAAAGTATTTAGTGGTCTTCAAAAAATAATAACTGCGGGGGCATCTATTCTCTTCACGCATCATCATAGAAAACAAAACTGGCAGAAAGCAAATAACCCCGGACAAAATATGCGAGGCTCATCCGACATTTTAGCAGCGGTAGATTGTCATATTACTATTGAGAAAAAAAATGAAGAAGAAGACCGCCTTATTCTCCGTCAAACAAAATTACGTCAAGGCGAACTACTGCCGCCATTTGAAATCAGTATTACTCAAGGCGCATTAGGACCGTCAGGATTTGAATATGCCGGTGGTCATGATGAAAAAAAGAAAAAGACCGAAGAAGTCGCTGAAGCTATGAAGCTGCTGCTTGCGGAAGGGATGAAGAATCGCCCAGAAATTCTTGAACTTCTTGGCGATGACTATGGCAGAGATGTCATAGATGGGGGAATAAAGCTGGCTGAAGAAACTGGCGACATCGAAAGAGTCCCCAAAAAAGAATTACCCAAGGGGGAACGTAAAACACATTACCAAATTCCCGGGACATCTTCTAATCCCATTAATACCGACAATGACGAATCGAATGAACTTCCTGCTTTCCAACCATATATAGGGGCAGGAAAACAGGAAGATATTAAAACTGAATCTTATGCGAAATAATCTCTTAAAACCCAATCACTTTCCAAACACCCGCGAAACGGCGGAGATTTTGCGCCAGCTTGACCACCTGCCGATTATTGGCGAAGATATGGGTATTCAAGGGTATAAATCTGACGATTCGTCTCGGCGGGTTTTGCCCGACATGAAGCAACTCATTATTGAATTTGGGGAATATCTATTCCGAAAAGGATTAGCGCCCGCCACATTCAAAAAATACCTCAAAGACCTGCGGCAATTCTCCAAAGAGAAGGCGATTTTGAATTTGGACGAACTCACCCGAGACAGCGTGAACGACTGGGTATTCACGCTCCGAAAGAGAAACCTTGCCACCGGCACAATAGCAGACCATCTGTGGGCGCTGAAACACTTCCACAAGTTTATAGAGGAAGAAAAAAAGATTGCTCTTTTCCAATGGGACATCCGCATCCCCATAGTTCCCGCTCCGGAAACTGTAGAATTTCTGGAAATAGCCGAACAAGAGACACTCTTTACTCTGCTGGATTATACCAAAATCCGCGATGTTCGCCTGCGCGCGTTTATTGAACTCATGCTCAACACGGGGATGCGACCCTCAGAAGCCCTAAATCTCACCAGAGCAGAATTGGCATCTCGACCGGAGGAAATAGAGATAATCGGGAAAGGCAAGAAGAAACGATCCGTGTACCTCACCGAACGCGTCTATCACTGGCTTGACCAATACCTTTCCAAAAGGAATGACAGCCATCCGGCGCTCTTTGTTATCAGTAATGGAAAAGAAAAAATACGAGCATTAACGCTCCGAACTATGGAAGGCGACTTTCATCATCTGATACAAGAATCCGGCACCAAGAGAAAAATCGTGTTGCACACGCTTCGCCATACATTCGGAACGCTCTTCATGGCTAACGGCTGTCCACTGGATTATATTGCGCGATTACTCGGACATTCAAACCCAAAAACAACCCGAAAGTATTATTTAGCGGTTACCCAAAAACACGCCAAAGAAGCGTACATCCGCTTCAACCCCTTTGACAACGGAAATGATTACAAAGGTCTTCCCCAACAATCACAGCCGGTCGCGTTACTTTTACCCGCTAACTAATAAACACGCTCTATGCCGGATACGCAACGACACAAAGACCCGCGAACACTTGGCGAGCCATTCCGCAGTTTTCGGGAGGCGGAATTAGCCATAGAAAAAAGCAGAGCGGTATTTTGCTTTTACCAACACCGGGTTCTTGGTCGTTCTTTGCGAACTATCGCCAAAGAGCAAGGAATGAGTTACGAGCGTATCAGGCATTTATCAGGCAGAGCAGAAGCCGCGTATGGCATTACGGCGGAAAATTACGGCGCACACGCCGATACAGACAGACGCTGACAATGTTGACGAGGTAGTGTCAGACGCTATAATAAAAATGAGGCAAAATTTCTTTCAAAAAAGTGCATATTTACAAAGTAAAAAGACGATGATATACTGTCTGCGCGGGGTGGAGGAGCAGTACCTCGCGAGGCTCATAGAAAAACTGTGACCCGTGATGGCAACATTATGTGGAAAAACTTCCGAAATTGCTGGAAACCCGTAAGAGCTTTTCTTGCGACAACGGAATCCGCAAGGATAGACGCGAACGCTTTAAAAAAGAAAAGATTCGGCAATCAGCAGCCAAGCTTCGATTCATTCGAAGAAGGTTCAGAGACTATAATGGAAGCATCCTTCCGGGATGATGGGATAGTCCATTCTTTCTAGAAATAGAAGGCGAAAAAGAACCTTGAGACGCCGGTGCAATTCCGGCCCCCGCAACCGTTACGAAAACAGCCCCTATCTCGGCTGTTTTCGTTTATTACAAGGTATTGACTTTTTGTATAAAATATGCTATACTTAATTAAGTATTGTAATAACGTTAATTCTCACCTATACTCCGTCTTGCCTATACTATATTCCATAAGAAACTAAACAAAATAGGCGTTATTTCTAAACAATAAACACATACACAAAATATATGAATGCCAAAAAAATCATTGTTGCCGTAACCATTCTTTCAAGTGCCGGTGTATTGCTATTGCCGTTTGTTTTGTATGCCGCAACACCTGATTTGGTAGCTCCCTCAAATGGGATATACATCTTTACCGCTCAAGAGGGCTATACGGCCGCATCAAACAACATCACGGTTGAGGTCAACAGCGTTTCTTATCCTATCGGAACTCTCCTGCCGAACAGTTTTGGTCAAACGCTATCTAGCCCGATAAATGTAAATTTGGGAGATCAAGTTGATATCATTGTTAATTCAAGCGCTTGGGGTTTAATTCGATATAGCACGAATCGCGGTGGTAGAGTAATAACACAGAATAACAGCAACCAATGCTGGACCGGAGGGTCTAATGAAAACCCATTTGATGTCAGCGGATTAATTACCTCAGCATCGGGGCTAGTTTCTTTTTCTTGTTGGGAAGATTGGACCGACAATGATCACAATGACTTTGCGATTCGCGTTGAATTTACCGCGGACGCGCCACAACCCCCATCCACCGCGACAATCGTCGCAACAAAGATTGTCTGTAACGCAGAATCCGACCTCCCAAACTGGGGAGGGGGCGGACCGAATGTAACTTCTTCTACCGCTTCAAATTTTCTCGCAAGCCATCCGAATTGTCATCTTGAACCAAATTGGAAATTCCAGTGGGGCGACCAATCTGTTTTCGAACCGAGCGGTTCCTTTATTGGCGAAGCGGGAAGCGGATGGCATACGTTTGGGCCAACGAATACAGGAGGTATAACATCGGTAAACGTTCCCCTTGCCAGCATTTCAAGAATTTGGGTTCGCGAAGTCCTGAAATCCGGATATATACCATTCTCCGGAGCGTCTTCGGGAACCAGCGTGAGCGCTGAAATGTATTGCAACCAAGACGTGCTCATTTATGACAACTATGATTATATTGATAATCCCCAAAACGGCGCGACGTATCAATGTATAGCGTTCAACGCTCTTTCCGCGCCAGCACCACAACCTCCGACAGCTGATATCGCGGCAAACCCCTCATCCATCATTCAGGGGAACTCTTCCGTGTTGAGCTGGAGCTCAAATAACGCCGATATCTGTACCGCATCAGTGGGGTGGTCCGGCGGCAAATCATTATCGGGTTCACAAACCGTAACACCAAACCAAACTACGACCTATACGATTACCTGTTCCAATTCGGCGGGGAGTGACTCGGACAGCGCGACAATCACGGTAACTCCCGTCCAACAGCCGCAACCCCCGACCGTAACTATCTCCGCAAGCCCAAACTCCATCATTGCGGGCGACTCTTCTGTTTTAAGTTGGAGTTCATCCAACGCAACTTCCTGTACCGCGTCCAACGGATGGTCGGGTAACAAATCGTTGTCGGGTTCACAAACCGTAACACCGAATCAAACCACAAGCTATATAATCACCTGCTCCAATTCCGCGGGAAGTGCCTCGGACAGTACGACAGTTTCGGTAACGCCCGTCCAGCAGCCACAACTTCCAACCGTTGATATTATCGCAAATCCCGGCAACATCATTGAGGGCAATTCATCTATTTTAAGCTGGAGTTCATCCAACGCAACTTCGTGTACCGCGTCCAACGGATGGTCGGGTACAAAAAATCTTTCCGGCTCCCAAGTGGTAACACCCGCGCAAACCAAAACCTATACGATTACCTGTTCAAATTCAACGGGAAGCGCCTCGGATAGTACAACGGTCAGCGTATCGCCCGAAGAAGAGCAGCAATCCCCCCTTCCGACGGTCAACATCGTTGCGAATCCCTCATCCATCATTCAAGGCAATTCCTCAATTCTTTCATGGAGTTCAGCGAACGCTGATTCTTGTATCGCGTCAGGTGGATGGTCGGGAACAAAAAATCTTTCCGGCTCCCAGGTTGTAACCCCGTTTCAAACCACGGGATACACGATTACGTGTTCCAATAATTCTGGACAGGCACAGCAATCAACCACGGTTACGGTAACACCGCAACCGCAACAGCAAATTCCGCCGACGGTAAGCATTGTTGCGAATCCTTCATCCATCTTCCAGGGAAATACCTCTATTCTTACCTGGTCGTCAGCAAACGCCGACTACTGCACCGCATCAGGCGGATGGTCGGGAACACAGGCGCTTTCCGGAAGCCAAATCGTACAGCCGAATCAAACAACAATATATACTATTGTCTGCACCAACAACTCGGGACAAGCCCAAACATCGGCAACCGTATTTGTCTCACCCCAACAGCAAACGAGCACCCCAACCGTAACGATCATCGCAAGCCCGCAGAGCATCACGCAAGGAAATTCTTCGGTGCTCACCTGGACATCGTCTAACGCAACATCGTGTTCGGCATCAGGAGGCTGGTTTGGGTCAAAAACCATATCGGGGTCGGACATTGTGACGCCAAGTGTCACGACAACGTATGATATTGTTTGCTACGGCATCAATGGCGGCTCCGCGACAAATTTTGTAACGGTAAGCGTAACAAGCCCAAACCCCATCAACATTATTGAAGCCATCAAAACAGTTCGAAATATTACCACAAATCAAACGACGTTTTCTTCATTTATCACGGCTCAAAATCTTAACACGGTTGAATTTAACATCCGCATTAAAAATCTCTCATCCAATCAAACCTGGAACGTATTTGTGAGCGACACGCTTCCTCCCGAACTCTTCTATGTAACCGGAAGTACCAGAAGCAATCTGTCCGTCATGCCCGATGGAATTGTCGGCGGAGGACTTTCACTTACCCTCGGGCCGAATGAGGAGCGACTCATCCAATTCCGCGCGATTGTGGCAAGTGGTGCTCTGCAGAAAACAATTATCAATACCGCGACCATACGGGTCAACAATCAAACCTTTAACAGCACGGGTGCTACCGTGCAGATCGGCGGACAGGTCTTGGGTATCGCGACAGTAATTCCGACGGGGCCGGATATTCCAACGCAATGGCTCATTGCATTCGGATTCATAGGAGCACTCGCAATCTATCTCGTCTCATTCATGCGCCGCTACCAAGGAAAGCTTTCGCTGGCTTCGGCATTCTCCGACGCACGCCTGCAATTCAAAATCTGGCGCATCAAACGAGGCGACAACATAGAGTTCTAACCCGTACCTACCAGGCACCATGCCACTTTATATATTTATATACTGTCTGGCACAAGCAACGTATACATCAGAGTTAACAAGGTGCGAGGCATGCTCGTACCCGACTGTGAAAAAATAAATAAAAGGGTATGAAAACGTCTCTTGATATAACCAAAGAAACCGGATACTTTTTCTTCGTCCTTTCGGGGGCGCTGTTTCTCGCACTCATTATCGGCAATGGGGGTGCCTATGCGCAAATGCTCCAATATCTTCTTATCCCCGCATCTCCTGTTGTAACGGGCACACCTCCTGTTATCACGGAAGAGGCGGCAATGAACAATACGATATCGGCGCTTGAAAGCGCAAAACCGCTTGCATCTCCGAAATACATTGCCGCGACTACCCCGCACGCACAAACCTACAAACTTACGATTTCCCGGATTGGCATTGCAACAACCGTCGCGATACCCAAAAGTACCGAGCGCCAAGATGTTCTCGCAAGCTTGAAAAAGGGAGTGGGGCTCTACCCCGCGTCAAGCCTGCCCGGCTACCCCGGACGAACCATCATTCTTGGCCACTCGGCACGGCCATACGCGTTCACCCTTCTTGAAACAACTGCGGTGGGAGATCGCATCTCCATCACCGAAGGAGGTAAAGAGTATCTCTACGAAGTCTTTGAACGAAACATTATAAGCCCCCAGGCGACGGATGCGATTCTGAACGGACCCCTTGGTGCCGAATCGGAACTCGCACTCATTACCTGCTGGCCGACGGGAAACTCCGCAAAACGCGTTTTAATACGCGCACGATTGATCTCTCCCTAAAACGCTTTCAGCGTTCGGGCGACGCTAAGCAGGGCTTAGCGTTTAGCCAAACGCACT
Source organism: bacterium (assembly GCA_030649305.1). Taxonomy (GTDB): domain Bacteria; phylum Patescibacteriota; class Minisyncoccia; order Sungbacterales; family GWA2-42-14; genus JAUSFV01. Next base: position 25,089 of record JAUSFV010000026.1, on the reverse strand, counting down.
TGCAAACCTCCAATAAAAAATCACCCTGACATACTGTCGGGGTGATTTTTTATTCGTCGGCATCCTCAAGGTACGGCGCTACGGAAAACCCCAATTCGCCAAACGCCTCGCGAAAATAACCAAGGGCTCGTTTCACTTCTTCGTATGATACCTCGCGCATCGCGTCATGCACAATTTCATTCCGTAATTTATGTGCGTCCCATAATTGCTCATACGAGCGAAGGCGCTCCGCAACACCGAGTGATTTCAAGCGCTCACCCATCGTCGTTCCTTCAAGTCCTCGTTTTTGCAGGACATCATCCATAAGCGCATCCGCTTCCAGTACCGCCAACTTCCAATCGGAGACATTCTGTAAATCAAGCTTCGCCTCTATACGAAGCCATGACTCACGTACTGCCTCTTTCTCCGCGGACAGCACTTCTTCTTTGGTCATCAACTCAACTACAGGAGGCGCTGTTAATTGCAGACGCAAGACCATTAATTTTTGCACAAGCTTCATGATACCGTACCCGCCCGCAATCGCAAGCCCTACCGCCCCTATTTTCACAAACAAAAGAATGGTTTGCCACGGATAGCGCGCGAGCGTCCGGAAAAAAGAAACGCCGGAGAAAAAACCCGCAAGACCGGAGATTATCAAAAAGAGAAGAATAATAGCCGCGATGAAAAAGATCAGGCGCTCAAACTCAGGAAAATCCCCCCCGCTTTCGGGCGTTTTCGGCCTTGGTTTAAATTCTTTTGACTTAAAATCTTTTGGTTGATCAGCCATATACAATAAATTTCTAATATCTAATTTCTAATTCCTAATCAAACCCCAATTTTTGAAATGACCAATAATTAAATAAATTTTAGACATTAGACATTTTTGCATTAGACATTGATTAGAAATTAGGTCAATTAGAAATTTACAATATTTCTTCGAGTTCCTTCCCTATTGATAGTATGACATCTTCCTCAAACCATTTTCCGACAAGCTGCAACCCGACCGGGAGTTTTTTGCCGTCGCGCTCAACAAACCCCGCGGGCATAGAAAGCGCGGGAAGTCCCGCAAGATTAATAGCCACAGTATAAATATCCGAAAGATACATGGACACGGGGTCATTTGCCTTCTCGCCGAAGCGAAACGCGACATCGGGAGTGGTCGGCCCCGCGATAATATCCACTTCTTCAAATGCTTTTACAAAATCATCCCGAATCAGCCGCCGCACTTTTTGCGCTTTCAGATAATACGCGTCGTAATAGCCGTGCGAAAGCGTATACGTGCCGAGCATCACGCGCCGCTTCACTTCGTGCCCAAATCCTTCGGCGCGGGTTTTTGCGTATACGTCATATAAGCTTGTGGCTTGTAGCTTGTAGCTTGTAGCTACGCTAGACCCGTAGCGGATGCCGTCGAAGCGGGCGAGATTTGCCGATACTTCCGCAGGCATAATAATATAATACACCTCAAGCGCGTATTTTGAATGGGGCAAAGAAATTTCTTTAATGATAGCGCCCGCCTCCTCCATTTTTTTAATCGCGCTTTCAATAACTTTTTTCACTTCCGGATGTAATCCTTCTCCAAAATATTCTTTCGGCACACCAATTTTCAATCCCTTAATTCCTAATTCCTTATTCGTAATTCTAGAATCAGCTGTCGTCGAATCAAACGAATCACGGCCCCGAATCACATTGAATAAAATCTCTGCATCCTCAACGGTTTTTGTAATCGGACCAATCACATCAAGGGATGATGCCATCGCAATCAGGCCCAAACGCGAAACCGCGCCGTAGGTCGGCTTCAATCCGACGACTCCGCAAAATGAGGCGGGTTGGCGAATGGAGCCACCCGTATCGGAACCCAGCGCTCCCAAACACATGCCGGAGGCAACCGCCGCGGCAGAACCGCCGGATGACCCCCCCGGAACGCGCGATACATCATACGGATTTTTCGTAGGGCCGTACGCGGAATTTTCCGTGGAAGAGCCCATGGCAAATTCATCCATGTTGGTACGCCCGATAAAGAGTGCCCCCGCATCCCACATTTTTTTTGTGACCGTTGCGTCATAACTTGCTTTATAATTTTCAAGAATTTTTGAACCCGCGGAGGCAACCTGCCCTTTTATTAAAATATTGTCCTTAATGGCAAAAGGAATTCCGCTAAGTGCCCCCTCGTTAAATTCTTTCTCCTCGGCTTGATGCTTCGTGTGAAAAAACGGCTCAAGAAACGCGTGCAATTCCGGTTCGCGCTTATGAATTTCGGCGAAGCACGCTTCAACAAGCTCACGCGAGGAGAACTTTTTTTGCGAAAGACCCTCGCGTGCTTCCGCGATGGTTAAATTGTTCAGCTCTTGACTCATTTTAATAAATATGATAAATTAATTACACAATACTGAAAAATGCTTGAAAAAGGAGGAAGAACATTGAAAACCATAGAGGTAACCAAACGAATCCGACCTACGTATGAAGGAAGATTGGAAACCGGTAGCGGTAGTCGATCAACGATTTTTGACGCAAACGTACTCAGATTTTCCGACATGATTCCTGACGGACCATACCGAGTTCGCTGGTCGACAAGACGTCGAGGCCCCCAAAAATCCTGGCGAAAAGAAGGTTATTATGAAATAAAATCGCCGGATAGTCACTTTATCATCTGTGTCTGTTTTCTTGATTTTGTTCCAGAAAAAACAAAATTATACCGTACCGTCCTCCCCTGGCGCGGTCCCTCCAAAACGAAGAGGGCGTAACACATTTTCATCCATATCAGCTCGGGAACTCCGCCCGAGTTTTTTATTTCTCGCTACGCAAGTATCGATACCAATATACGAATGGTACTAATTATACTAATCCGATTTGTCATTTGCATCATTAGTATGAATTCGTATATTAGCATCGCTACCTACTCAAAAACTTTTTTAACTTTTATATATCCCCGCTCATGCTCGGGCGCCGCTTTTAGAAGCTCAGCCGTATCCTCCGCTTCCTGCTTTTCTTCATTATCATCTCGCGTAATGTTTACCAAATCCGTTCCGCCCGTAAGGGGTGCTGTTTCATCCGTATTCACTTCCGCGAGTTTATCCACGAAATGCAAAGTTAACGAAAGTTCTTTTTCGTATTTTTCTTCCTCAGCGGAGGTCAACGAAATTCGCGCGAGCTCCGCAATATGATGAACGTCTTTTTTTGTAATCATAAGCCCGACACCAATACACAAATTTTCACGAATGTCACGAATAACGATTCTCATTGGTGTCATTCGTGCTCATTCGTGTATTTGTGGCGAGTCTATTTAATCATTTTCATAAACTCTTTCTCATCCACAATTTTCACACCTAATTTTTTTGCTTTTTCAAATTTTGACCCCGGATTCTCGCCGACTACCACGTAATCGGTTTTTTTGCTGACCGATTCCGACACATCACCCCCGAGTTCCCGGATGCGCGCCTTTGCCGCATCGCGGCTCATCGCTCCCAGCTCTCCCGTCAACACAAACGTGAGACCTTGCAGCTTGTGGCTTGTAGCTTGTAGCTTGTAGCTTTTTAGTCGCACGCCGACGCGCTCAAATTTCTTAAGCAATTCCTGATTCTTTTTCTCACGAAACCACTCATAAATGCTCTTCGCGACCACTCCTCCAATATCCCGAATACCCGCCAATTCGTCAAGAGATGCCTCCGCAATTTTTTCAAGCGTTCCGAAGTGCGCCGCTAAATCAATTGCTGTTTCTTCTCCCACATGATGAATACCGAGCCCAAAAATAAATCGCGCCAAATCAATACTCCGTTTCTCCGCGATTGCCACAACGAGATTCGCCGCTGATTTTTCCGCAAACCGCTCAACCTGCTCAACATCTTCCTGTTTCAGCGTAAATAAGTCGGCCGCATCTTTTATTAGGCCGTTATCCAAAAGCGCATCAATGATTTTCGGACCAAGGCCGTCAATATCAAATGCTTTTTTTGAAACAAGATGGCGCAACCGCTCGCGTTGAACTGCCGCACAATTTCTATTGGTGCAATAATAGCCAACGCTCAATTTCGAGCTGATAGCTGGTAGTCGGGCTAGCCCGTGCGCGGTCGCCCCAGGGTAGCTGGTAGCCTGCTGCCGAACGGGAAACCCGCATATAGGACACGACTTCGGCATATGAAACTCACGCGCGTTTTTTGGGCGCATACGTTTTAATACGCCCGTAATCGCGGGGATAACATCGCCCGCGCGCTCCACAACCACCGTATCGCCGATCCGCACATCAAGCCGCTTAATTTCATCCATATTGTGAAGCGTCGCGTGCGTTACGGTAACACCCGCAATTCTCACGGGCTTGAGTGTTGCCACGGGTGTGAGCACCCCAGTCCTTCCCACCTGCACGCTGATACTCTCCACAACACTCGTTGCCTCCTCCGCCGGAAACTTAAACGCGATTGCTCCGCGCGGAGCTTTTCCGACAACCCCGAGTTTTTCAAAAACCTCGCTTGAGTTTACCTGCACGACAACGCCGTCAATGAGAAACGGCAACCCTTCGCGCCTCCGCCCGACTTCTTTCCAGAACGCGATAACGTCATCAAGTGTTTTGCAGAAACGTGCGAGAGGAATCGTCGGAAACCCGAATACTTTCATAATCAGATGCTCTTCCTCATGCGTTTCCTGGCCAAGCGCCGTTACCACATCCCACCCCAAAAAATCCAATTTGCGCGAGGCGCTGATTTTCGGATTGAGCTGCCGCACTGACCCCGCCGCGACATTGCGAGGATTGGCAAATTCAACCGCCCCTTTCTTGTTTTGCCCGCGATTTACTTCCGCAAACGCTTTTTTGGACATATATACCTCGCCCCGCACCTCAAAGCGTTTCGGAGATATCGCCACCGCTTTTTTCACGCGCGGATATGCTTCAAGAATTTCGTGTATTTCTTTTTGTTTTTTTGCAACCGTTACAATATCTTCCGGAAGCCGCAGGGGAACTGCTTCAATCGTTTTTATATTTTCGGTGACATCCTCACCCGTCATGCCATCCCCGCGAGTTGCCGCCGTTTTCAAAACGCCGTTTTCATAGATAAGCGATATAGCGAAGCCGTCTCCTTTTGCCTCTGCGAAGTAACCCAAGCTGGTAACTGGTAGCTGCCTGCCCGCCGAAGCCTCGGCGGAGGCGGGGTAGCTGGTAGCTAACTTTGTGATACGGGTTTCCCATTCGCCAAGCTCTTCTTCCGAAAACGCGTCATTCAGCGAAATCATCCGTACGTCGTGCTTCACTTTCTTAAATTTTGCAAGCGGTTTTCCCGCAACGCGCATGCTCGGGGAATCAGACGTCAAAAACTCGGGGAATGACTCCTCGAGTTTTGCAAGTTCGTGTTTTAACGAATCAAGAGCCGCGTCCGAAATCTCCTGCCTATCAAGCGCGTGATACAGATAACGGTGATAATTGATTTCTTTTTTAAGCGCTTCAATCCGTTTTTGTGCCTCTTCTTTTTGCATATCAAGCTATAAACAATTAATACCGTCCGGACATACAAGTCCGCTATCCGTCGTCAAAAGCCACTGGTCAATCCTATTCCCGTCTTCCCGCATCCAAAGATATAAATCATAAATACCAGGAACAGGAATATTAATGGTCGCCGGAACGCCGTCCATAGTGCTATTTGTCCAACCCCATGACCCGATTGCGCCAGCTATCCGATCCGAAGCAGGATCTTCCACGCCGTCAATTCCCGCATGCAAAGAATCTCCCCCACCATCTGGGCCATTCATCCTAATCCATACATAATAGGTGCCCACGGTGGAAAAATCTATGCTATAGGTAAGATACGGACTATTGATGGCATATCCTGTATTTTGATTCGTATTGTTCTCAGGAGAGGCTAGCATATAGCGGCTACCAGAATAGCCAGCGACAAATGTATCCGGCATCCAATCATGCTGAGGCGCCCCCTGCGAAATGTTTGAATCAAAATCCTCCGTTTCTCCCTGTACCAATCCGCCCGATTCCTGAAATGAAGCTGATTGCGCAGCCGCCGCCTGATAATTCAGGCAAAACGCGCGCTTGACGCCGAGTTCTCCCGAACTGCATTGATACAGGCCCGTGGACCGGACACGGGTCCAACCGGCCTCCTCCGTTTCATTGCATTTAATATCTTTGCTCACCCGCACGGTTACACACGCGTTATTACCCACAGCAAAATCCGCAAGCGTATAACAATTAACGTCGGCCTCGGGACCGGTGTTAACGCCCTCGCAGAGGGGTCCCGCGATGCGGTCCAAATAGAGCGTCCGTTCCATACCATGATCCGCGGCATAAAACGCGTTAAATGAATATTTCGTTTCGCTTGCCGAACGCAATTGATTAAAAACACTTGAAAAAATACCAAGACCAACCGCAAGAATTGCGGAAGTGATAAGCACCACCATAACCAAGATCATTCCTGTTTTTTGAGAATTTCTGTCTTTCATAAAGGAAGACATGGACAAAATTTCTAATATCTAATTGACCTAATTTCTAATCAATGTCGAATGACAAAAATATAATGATGCAATACCTAATACCTGTTTGTCGTTTTGGTCATTTCAAAAATTGGGATTTTATTAGACCAATGAGAAATTAGTAATTAGAAATTTTCGCGTATTATCCTTCCCGTAATCTTTGAACAATCGTCGTTTGTAAATCCATTACGGTCTCCACTTTCTGCGAAGGACTCTGCGCCTTCACACGCATCGAAATGGTCACTCGCGCCTGACCGTCAATAGGCAGGGGGTCTTGTCCGAGAATATAAAACAAAAGTCCCTCAACAACTACCTCTTCTGCGGTGAGAACCGCGGCAGACGCAGCGGAACACGATTGGCCGTCCGTCACGTTAAAACGGACGAGCTCCCCCGCGTCAAGACAATAGCCGATTTGCGCGTCACCCGACGATGTCGCTTTCGTAAATCGCAACTCGCTACAACCCAACGAACAATCAAGCTGATCCCCCACATACTCGCTTCCTTGCCGGATTTCCTTGGTCATCAATTCCAATGCGAAACGAATATTATCCTGCACAACCTGCACGTCGCTTGAACGAATCTGCGCACTTTGGACCGAAACAAGGGCTCCGATGGACATCAACATAATAGCCGAAAAAATACCGAGAGCGACAACCATTTCCATCAGAGTAAAACCGCTCATTCTCATTTCAATGCAATGTTTATTTACTTTTGTTTTCCACATACGTTTCATTCTCAAATTTCTAATTCCTAATTAACCTAATTTCTAATCAATGACCAAACGGTTGAATTTAGACATTGAGATTTTATTAGGTCAATTAGAAATTAGAATAATTAGAAATTCGCCCCTACTGCCAATTATAAAACCGCTCTACGAGCTCTACTTCGCGCGTGCTCAACCCCTCGCGCCAAAACACCGTGATAACAACATCAAGTATATCTTCAGGGGGAATGGAAAAACCCGATTCGGCGTCAACTTCCGGGCCGGAAGGAACAAAAATCTCAACCGTCCGAGTAAAGATAGTTTGATTTCCAGATTGATAATTATAAAGACCCGGATTGCCCGATGATGAATCATAATCCAAAAGAACGGGTGAGTCTCCGCCCGGCTCAAGAGTAAGGTTCAAGATGTTTGCGCGCCATGCCAGAGGCCCCGACCCGGGACACAATCCGAAATCCCACTGGTCAGAATCATTGCATACGCCCGCATTAGCGGTCTTGCCGGCAAGAGCATTATTTTCTTTAATCCCGCGAACAACCTCCATACCTTCCTGCGCTAAATAAGACCCGATAACTCTATTTTTAGAAGTACGGGCACCTGCGATACCGCGGCTAACCAAAGACATAGGACCGACAATCGCGGCGGTAAGAATGGCAAGAGCGACAACGGTCTCCAGAAGAGTAAATCCCAAAGCTTTACGCTTCTGAAAATTCGAAATTCTAAATCCGAAATTCGAAACAATATCAAAATTCAAAATACCAAAATTCAAAACGCCGCTTCCGGTTTGGAATTTATTTTTTTTAAAATTTGTTTCGGATTTCGTGCTTCGTGCTTCGTGCTTCATATGTTTATTTGACGGATATTTGCCCCGTAATCGCAACCTCCACCACGCGGTCAAGCGAAAGAGCGGGCGTAATAATTTTTATAGAAGCGCGGCCTTCCGTCTGTCCCACGTCATCCGTCGGCGTCTCCCCCAAAATACTGACGGAGGCATCGGGAGACGCGAACACCACATGCAGCTCGGTAATAGGATCGCGCGTGGGCGTTGCAAGCGCGGTTTTCAAATTCCGCTCAAGCGCGTATGTCGCAATAACCGCATCCGTGCCCACATCATAAAAATTATTGTTGTCTAAATCGCCAAAGAGCACCATGGTTGCCGTATCGTGTATAAACCGAACCCCCACCCCGCGCGGAATACGAATAAGACCCGTGGAAGGATCTTTTACTGAACGCACCGCAAGCGACATGCTTTGAGCTCGCCGCAAGAGCCCCGTAATCTCCTGGCCGGAACGTTGGATAAAAATTGTTTCCGTCACCGCGGGAAAATTAACCAAAACCACGAGTGATACCATCGTGATAATGCCGAGCATGATGACAATTTCTACCATCGTAAATCCAAAGGATTTACGATGGAAATTCGAAATTCTAAATCCGAAATTCGAAACAATATCTAAATTCCAAATACCAAAACCTGAAACGCCGCTTTCGGCTTGAAGTATATTTTTTTTATTTTTAGAATTTGTTTCGGATTTCGTGCTTCGTGCTTCGTGCTTCATATATCAAAAAAAGCGGGAACTAACCAATAAAAACGAACTAAAAAAATCTATTCCCCGATACCCTATCTATAGTATAAACCAAAAAGGCCCCGCATGCGAACACGCGAGACCCAAGAAAAACCCCGTATTTATTCAAATTTAAACGTGATTTCATCTCCGGGATCTACCTCTTCAAATTGGGGAGATGTCTTTACCGGCTCTCCATTCACGTAATAGTGCCATTCATGAGAATTGTTCTTAACGCCATCAATTTCCTCTACCGCGTCTCCCTTCAAAGAAAACGAAAGCCCCGCGGCTTCCCGAACAGCCACCAGCGCGCCATACACGGTCATATTCTCCGTTACCTCGCCGCGAAACGCGCGTTTTTTGCCGTCGCCGAAATCAATGAGGAGGCGGGCTTTTTCTTCTGCCTTTTTAACCTGATCGGGAGAAATTGCCGCGTCCTTCGCAAGATAATCACTCAAGACAAAAATGGTGCCAAGAACCGCGAGGGCCGCTACGCCGACAATGACCCAATAATATTTTGAATGTGTTTCCATAAAATGTGTATCGATACCAATATACGAATGATGCTAATTATACTAATCCGTTATTCGCATCATTAGTAGAATTTGTATATTAGCATTGATACTATGACATCAGGTTAAGATAAATCTCAATCAATTGCTCGCCCCACAATAGCGCGACAAACGCCCCCAAAGCAAGAAACGGACCAAATGGGATTTCCGATTTCCAACCGGCTTTTTTTCCGAGCATCAAAACAATTCCGACAATCGCTCCGATCCAGAAAGATAGAAACATTGCAAGAACGCCTTTTGACGCTCCGAGAAACAAAACGAGTGCCGGAGCAAGTTTTACATCACCGAAACCCATAGCACGGCCTCCGGAAAAGTACCAAAGGGAACCGAAGAAGACAAAGGCGACAAAGGTAGCAAGGAAATCAACGGCAATGAGCTTGTAGCTTGTAGCTTGTAGCTTGTAGAAAATAGGGGCGAATCGAACCAGGCCGAGAATAAGAATGCCGAACGTGGCGAAATCGGGAATGAGTTTATGTTTCAGATCGTAGACGAAAATGACAATCAGGAGTGATGCGAAGGCGAAGTAGTAGAGAAGACCGAAAATATCGAAGGCGAACAAAAATTTCTAATTTCTAATTTCTAATTGATCTAATCAAACCCCAAGCTTCAATGCCCCGAAAACTTCTTCGACATTAGGCATTCGGACATTGGAAATTTATTAGAAATTAGGTCAATTAGGTCAATTAGAAATTTTATATTCACTCACAGAAACAAAAGTGTTCCGGCAAAATACTGATAAGCGATAAGGGCAAATGCTGTCGCAGTCCCCAATTCAACGGCTGGATATTGCCACGAAATCAGTGCTCCGCATCCTCTGCATTTCCGCTTCTGGATAATGAAGCTGACCAGCGGAATCAACTCAAACCACGAAAGTTCTTTTTTACAGGAGAAACAGAACGAACGCCCGCCGTATTTAAAACGACCCCGCCCTCTCCGGGCGAGGCTCGCCCCGACCGAAGTCGGGGCGGCCCGCCTCATCGTTTCCGAAAAGGCGGGGTCGTAGCGATACATCACAACATTCAAAAAACTTCCTACTGCAAGTCCGATACCTCCACTCAAAAAAACAGCTGCATTCATTCGCGACTAGGGAGCAACATCATAACATTGATCCGGATTAGCGCCATCAGCCCCACATATGTCATTATCACCGTCAAAACCAAAATCGGCGGCCGGCTCTAAATTACTGCTGCCATCAAGCGCCGGATTAGTTACTTCCTCAAGCTCTGCCCCAAGGTGATAATAGAGACAAGTCTCTGCGGCCACACAGGCGGCACCGTCACTATCTTCTAAAGGGAAATACGCATACGACAGACCCGTTGAAGGATCTGTAGGAACTTGGGGAATAAAATTATCGGTAGCAAGATCGGCCAACAGCAAAGGATATTCCTGATCCTGGTCAAATGAGAGCTCAAGCGCCAATTGAATCTGTTTGATATCGGCGATTCTTCGCGCATCACGCGATTTTCGGCGCGCCGTATTCAATGATGCGAGCACGATAGACGCCAAAATACCGATAATCGCGATAACGACCAAAAGCTCGATGAGGGTGAACCCACCTGTTTTTACGCCTTCTTTTCTTAAAAAATATTTTAACATTACTAAAAACTACAACCAATTACCTGCCCCCAACAACACGATGTTGGTAGTTGGTAGTGAGTAGTTGGTAGTTAATAAGCGACCTTTTTATTATATATAAAGCCAGAAAATAGGGCAAAAGTACTTATCCACAGGACGTAGAAGCCACACGAAACGCCAGAAGATACGCCATGATAAACGCCAACCAAAAATATCCGTATAGCGTTTCAATAGCGTATCGCGCCCGCAGGCGCATGGCATTAATTGGCTTCTATATTCCTATAATACTGAGGATATATTGTACAACGGCACCAAAATGGCTGCCACCAATCCCCCGACCCCGACACCGAGAAAAATAATAAGAGCAGGCTCAATCAATCCTACCAAGTTCTCAAGCGCGTTGTCCACATCGCGCTGATAAAACCGCGCTAACGCCTGTAAAATGAATTCGAGCCGTCCTGATTCCTCGCCGATTTTAATCATCTGGGAGATGAGCGGAGGAATTTCTTTGTATTTTTGAAGAGAATAACTAATAGTATTGCCCGCCTTTACTGATTCTGCCGCGTCCAAAATAATATGCCGGTATACCCGATTTCCCACAACATCCGATGAAATCTGAAGTCCCCGCAAAATCGGCACTCCTGACGCAATCAACGTCCCCAAATTATCTGCAATGCGGGCTAAATACAATTTTTTGAAAAGCCCCCCGAAGAGCGGTATGCGAATTTTGAATTCATCCAAAAATTCTTTCCCGCGCTCAGTCTGAAAAAAACGCCAAAAAATCACCGCACAAATCGAAAGAAGTACAAGAAAATAAATCCCCCAATGTTGGAGAAACGAGGAAAGTCCCATCACAATCCTGGTATACAGCGGAACTGCCTGCCCCGATTCTTCAAAAATAGACGTGAGGCGCGGTACGACCACCACAAGCATCACGACCATAACCCCGATAAACGCGAAAAAGACGAATACCGGATAAATCATGGCATTTTTTGCCTTGGACGTAATGGCGTAGGAGCGCTCAAGATAATCCGCCAAGTAATTGAACACCTCATGTAATTTTCCCGATTCTTCTCCGGCCTTCACCATGTTGATATAAAAGGAAGAAAAAACTTCCGGGTGGCGCGTCATTGCCTGCGAAAGATTGGAACCCCCTGAAATATCATCAAGAACTTCTGAAACCGCGTTTTTAAGAGTCACATTGAACGATTCGGAAACAAGCGTTTTCAATGCCTCCACCACAGGAACTTTTGCCTCAAAAAGCGTTGAGAGTTGCCGAGAAAAAATAACGACGTCCCGCATCTTGACGCGGTCAAAAAATTTGAGGCGTATCTGCCAAAAAGGAGTTTTTTCTTCCTGAATTCCAACAACCACCAGAGCGTTTTTCTGTAAAATCTCAACGGCAGAATCCTGATTGACCGCCTCCACAATGCCGGAGCGCTGTTCTCCCTCGGGGGTGCGGGCTTGGTATTTAAATCTCATGTGCAATGATGCAAATCTACAAATGAAATGCCAATATGGCGAATTGCGAATGACGCTATTGACGCGATTCGCAATTTGTAGATTCGCATTTTATTCGCATCACATTGGCATCATTGCTATCGCTTCAGTAACGACTGCAACTCTCCCGGATGCAGGGAGTAATTTACCGCATTCTCAATGGTAATTTCACCCCTGCGAACCAAATCAACGAGCGCGCGGTTTAAGCTCACCATCCCCTGCTCCGAACTTGTCTCAATCACAAGGTCAATTTCGTGAATTTTATTTTCACGGATAAGATTGCGTACCGCGGGATTCGCGATCATAATTTCTGCCGCGGGAATCAACCCCCCCTGAATACGGGGGATGAGGCGTTGCGAAACGATACCAATCAGCGTGGATGCCAGTTGCGTCCTGATTTGTGCTTGCTGGTCCGCGCGGAAACTATCAATAATACGGTCAATGGTCTGCGCCGCGTTATTGGTATGAAGCGTGGAAAGAATCAAGTGACCGGTTTCGGCAGCAGTCACCGCGGTTCCCATAGTCTCAACATCGCGCATCTCTCCGACCATCCCCACATCAACATCTTCGCGAAAAAGCGAACGCAAAGCCGCCTGAAAATCTCGTGTGTCAATCCCAACTTCACGCTGGTCCACGATAGCACGGTCAGACGAGAATAAATACTCAATCGGGTCCTCAATCGTGATAATGTGTTCATTCCGCGTATGATTTATATAATCAACAAGAGCCGCAAGTGTTGTTGTTTTCCCGTGCCCCGTCGGTCCCACCACGAGAAAAAACCCCTGCGGACGCTGAACCAAATCAATAAGAATCGGAGGAAGATGCAATTCTTCAACCGTCCGAATTTTTGTAGGAATAAGACGAAGTGCCGCCCCCATAAAGCCGCGTTGAAAAAATACATTAACGCGAAAACGCACGATATCCTTATACGCGTAGGAGAGGTCAATTTCCTTATTACGGAGAAACGTTTCTTTCTCTTCGGAAGAAAGTAAAATATTGACATATTCCTCCGCAAGCTCTTCGGTCACAATCGGACGCTTCACGAGCTCCACGAGCCCTCCGTCAATACGAAGTGTCGGCCGCCTTCCGACGGTAATATGCAGGTCTGATGCGTTTTGCTTCAGAACCGTTTGAATAAGGTCTTCAAAATCTTCTTTTTGGCTCATGTGCGTAGAAGCAACAATAAACGCCAAATGATACGCCATGATAAACGCTATTAGCGTTTTATATAGCGTAGCCGGTAGCGTATATATTGGCTTCTATTTTTTGAGAATTTTTTTAACTTTCTCCACCACCTGCGAGGGGGTAAAGTTTGCTTTAATGATATAATCGGACGCCCCGAGCTCCATCCCACGCTCCACATCCTTTCGTTCACCGACGTTTGTCAGCATAATCACTCGCGTCGCGGCAAGGAGTCCTTGCGTTTTCAATTCCTGCAAAATTTCAAACCCGTCCATCTGCGGAAGAATAACATCAAGCAGCACCGCGTCGGGTTTTTCTTTTGCCACGGTTGCAATCGCGGTTTTTCCCTCATGCGCGGTAAACACCTCAAACCCCGCCTCTTTCAGTTTAAGCGCGTACATATCTTGAATTAAGCTGTCGTCGTCTACAATGAGGATTTTCATAAACGTAGAAGCTACAATAAACGCCAAATGATACGCTATGATAAACGCTACTGGCGTTTTATTGGCGTAACCGGTGGCGTATATATTGGCTTCTAGGGTGTGGCCTGATTCTCCCCGGCTGATTTTGCCGGTATACCGTCAGTTTCCAAATAATAGGTAATCACATAATCAACGCCATCAACCGATTCATAAAAATAACGGTTGTTTCCTTGGTTCAGCGGATCAAGAGGAGAGGCCGCGATCGCTTCGGCATTGACAAGATCAACGGACAAACAATCGGAGCCGGTGACAAACTCTCCGGGATCGCATATGGGATAGCGGCGCGCATTCGTATAAAACGATTCAAGAGCGCTTTGCAGCGTCTTGATGTGCTGTTCGCGCGTGGCATCCCGTCCCTTGGCGCGGGCTGATGAAAGCGTTACAAAAATAGCGGACGCGAGCAAAGCAATAATTGCCGTCACCACCAACAATTCAATAATAGTGAATCCTCCACTCTGCCATTTTTTATTGTTAATCGGTATTAAATCCATTGTATAGTTCTTCCCCAAATTTCTAATAAATACCTAATGTCAAAATGTCTAATGTCTAAAATCTATTTAGTCACTGGTCATTTCAAAGTTTGGGATTTTATTAGACCAATTAGAAATTAGTAATTAGAAATTTTATTAAATGACTTCCAACAACTCGCCCAGGCCAATCTCGCCCTTCGCCACCTTCAAAATACCGTCTTGGCGCATGGTAATCAACCCTTGGCGCTTTGCCTCTCCGATAATTTTCAATTCCGTCGGCTCGTCCAAAATGATATGTTCAAGGTCGGGCGTCATCTCAAGCGCTTCAAATACGCCGATGCGCCCCTTTGAGCCCTTGGGGCAGGTTGGTGAAATTACCCCTTCAAAAATTTTTTGGGGCGGCTTCTTTTTTAAATCCTCGTATCCCGCAGGAAGCGACTGAATTTCCTTCTCAACTATCTCCCGAATTCTCCCCTCCATTATAACTTCTTTCTTGGAATCATCGCAAAGGCGCCGAACAAGGCGCTGGCCCATGACACACGCGATCGTCGAAGGAATCAAAAAGGGCTCAACCCCCATATCAATCAAACGGGGAATCGCCCCAATCGCGTTATTGGTATGAAGCGTTGAAAGAACGAGGTGTCCCGTAAGTGATGCATGAACCGCGAGTTCAGCCGTTTCTTTGTCGCGAATCTCGCCCACCATAATGACATCGGGGTCTTGCCGCAAAATATGACGAAGCCCTGTCGCAAACGTATAACCGATTTCGGGGCGCACCTGCGATTGATTCACCCCTGATACATAATATTCTACCGGATCCTCCAAACTTACAATGTTACGCGACTCCTGATTCAAAATCTGCAAAATAGCATAGAGCGTTGTTGATTTCCCCGAACCCGTGGGGCCGGTGACCAAAATCATGCCGTAGGGCTTTTTGATATTTTCAAGCACCACTTTCAAATTGCGCCCGTTCAAACCAAGACCCTCAAGCGTTGCAATGCCGGATTCCGGGTCAAGAATACGAAGCACAACCTTCTCGCCCATGCTCGTAGGAAACGTGGATACGCGAAAATCAATTTCTTTTTCGTTGATACGCGCGTGAAACCGGCCGTCCTGAGGTACCCGCTTTTCATCGATCAGAAGATTCGTCATAACCTTAATGCGCGTCACCACCGCATCATGGACATCATGCGGAAGAATTAAACTCGTATAGAGCACCCCGTCCACCCGAAACCGCACCCGCAACTCGGTTAGTGTCGGCTCAATGTGCACGTCAGAGGCCCTTCCCTCCACGGCATGGCGCAAAATAACTGTCACCATTTTTGTGATGGGCGCCTCTTCCACAAACGTGCTTCCCGCGGCCTCTTTGCCGCGCCCGGCCCGACGAACCTGCTCCTCAACACTCGCTTCTTTTTCAAACTCCGAAAGAGCTTTCGTCACCTCGCCCCCCAAACTTTTGTATTCAGAAAGAACCGCGGAAAAATCGTTTGGAGAAATCAAAAAAATTTTAAACGTCAGGCCCAAGCGATTCGCGATAAATTTAAGCGCGTCCTGCGCCTTCACATCCTCCGGATTCACCATCCCGATTTCGAGCACTCCTTCTTTTTTATCTATCGGCACAAACCGATAAAACCGCGCGGATTCTTCCGGAATCTGTTTCAAAACTTCAAATTGCACCTTTTTTCCAAGAAGCTGTACTACCGGAAGCCCCGTTAATTCGCTCTTTGCCTCCACAACTACCTCCTCTCTCATGCCCTGTTTTGCAAGAACATCATCAAGCGACGCGCCCGAGTCTTTTATTTTCTTGCGTACCTCAAGAGCCGCCTCTTTGGAGAGGAGGCCTTTTTCTGAAAGAATGTCTATGACAGAACGAGCCATGCCAATGGTGTTGAAATTTACTCGCCCCGTTAGATAGAACTCTGTTCATCTAACGGGGAAGGCTCAATGCGCAGTAAATTTCACTACAACATTGAGCACCCCATGAGATGAGCGAGCTTGCGAGCTCTATCTCACGGGGTAAAGGTTTTGTTACCAAAATTTTTTCACGATATCGCTCAAAATTGCAGGCCAAGCCCTTTAAAACGGTAGGAACGGATTGCTCCTCCCGACACTCTGTGATACGGGCGGCGGAATCGTTTCTTGTTTCAATTCCCGAAAAACCGGGTCGTCAAACAGCGCCACATCAAGCCGAAGATCTTTGACGCGCTGATACACGCCCACATCAACACCCGCAGGACCATCCGTGTCTTCCGCGGAGCGCCCGGAAAAATACACATACCAAAGCGCCCCGAGTGCCGCGAGTACTATCACAAGAATGATGGTAAAAATTGTTTGTCGGTTCATATAACGTAGAAGCCACACAAACGCCAGATGATACGCCATGATAAACGCTATTGGCGTCATACTGGCGTAGCCGTTGGCGTATTATTAGCTTCTATTTCTGAAAGTAGTATGTCGCCCCCCGGATGGAAAAACTCGCGTTCTGCAAATCCGATGGACTGAACGAAATATCCGTAATATCAGTAACATTCAACAAAAATTCTATATCACGAAGATACCGCCGAAACGCATCGTATGATCCCTGCAAGTTCTGCACCACGGGAAGTAGCGTGGCGTCACCGGAAGGCGCTTTCACGATTTTTTGATTCGAAGCGCTTGTCGGTCGCGCGGCCTGCGCTCCTCCGGCGCGCACCTGCGCGCCGCCGCTAAAATCAATGGATATGAGCGCAAGACCGTTTCGCTTCGCAAGCGCTTCATACACAGAAAGAAGATTTCCGATCTCGGGCCCTTCGGGAAGAATCTGATTCAATTTCGTTATATCCGCTTCCGGAATCGCCCGGTACTCCGCTTGAAGCCGGTCTCGAGAGGTCATAATGTCATGCAATTCCGCGATGTTCCCCTCCAAGTCAGTTTGAGTTTTAAGAAGCGCAAAAATATTCCGAACGCCGGGTACCGCAACAAAGCCAATCAAAAGAAGGCCGATAACCGCGGATAGAATCATGAGAGAAAAACGAGACATGCATCTTAGAAGCAATAATAAACGCAGACCGTAACGCAATCATAAACGCTATTTGCGTATAATTTTGCGTGATATGTGGCGTTTAATTTTGCTTCTACATATTACAACTCCGATTGCGAAGGCAGAGACGGACCCGTTGGCGACGAAGGGGCAGCGGGAGATGACGGAAGAGCGGGAGACGACTGGGACGATTGCGGTCTCCGATGGAACAAATCTTCATGGAAAATAACTGATATTTTGAAATTCACCAGTCCCCCCTGACCGAGCGACAAACCCCCAAAATCAACTTTTTCAACTTCTTTGCGCGCCTCCAAAATCTGAATCTGACGGGAAAGTGTCGCGTAACTTGCGGCCTCCGCGTTTAAATCAATCCTGCGCGCGTCAAACGAATATCCAAAAGACGTAAAACGAACCTGCGGAAGTGTTGCGGACTCAAGAAATTCAAACACATTGGAGGAAAAAACGTGTTTCCCGAGAACCATGCGTGCCGCTTCAAGACGGCGCGAAAGCAAAAGCACCTGGTCAATGAGATTCGGACGAAGTTCTCCTTCCAATTTTTCGCGCTCCGCATCAAGCCCTTCGATTCTTTGTTTCGCTACATACTGAAACACAAAAACCCCGCCGGCTCCGAAGACAGCGAGAAAAAAGAAAATAAGGGAAATCAGAAAAAACGTATCGCTTACACGGGAAGAAAAGCGGATCCGCGAAGACCGCGTGGTGGTATCTGCTTTTAAAATAAGAGGTTGATCAACCATACAATAACGAAATTCTAAATCCTAAACTCTAAACTCTAAACTCTAAAACGTTTGGAATTTCGGATTTTGTTATTTTGAATTTGTTTAGAATTTAGTATTTAGAGTTTTGAATTTTTCTAGCGAGATGTAATCTCGCGCAACGCGAGTCCCACTACCACCGAAAACGACGGACCGAGTTCCTTCAGCATCGGCTGCATAAACGCGGGATACACGACTCGCGCGAACGGATTGCCAAGCACCACTTCAAACCCGAACAATTTCACCGCGTAATCCAGAAGCCCCCGCAAGTTGGCCCCGCCTCCTCCGAGCACCAGCTTATCAACATGGTCTTTACTTGAACGATTATATACATTGATGATGCGTGCGGTTTCGTGCAAAAGCGCGTCCACCAGAGGCGAAATAATATCAGATACTTCTTTTTCTTCCGGCCGGTCTGAAAGCCCGATGGTTTTTTTAAAATGCTCCGCCCGTTCTTCCGCGACACCCAAACCCTGCGCGATAACTTTGGTAATTTCCGCGGCTCCGCGGTCAATGGTATGCGTAAGGCGTAAAACCCCTTCGCGCACAATCGCAATATTCGTTGAATGGTCCCCGATGTTCAGAAGGACGGAGGAACGTTTTTCTTTCGGGACGAGTGCTCGAATCATGGCAAAGTGTTCAATCTCCAAAGCGCGTAATTCCAGCTTCGCGTAGTCGGCAATGCGTTTATATTTTTCAATTATTTCATGGGGTACCGCGACCAAAAGCACTTTTATGATCGCGGGGTCTCCCTCGTCAATCACCTCCCACCCGAGTAACACCTCTGCTGTCGGAATCGGAATATATTTCTTTGCCTCAAAGGGAATGGCCTCCGCGATCTCATGCTCTTTCAAGCGCGGCAGGTCAATAAGGGTAACAAAACTTGAAACGGAAGGAATGGAAAAAACCGCCTGCTTCGTCTCAACCCCCGCCTCGCGAATCACATCTTCAACCATTTTCCCGATATCCGTATCCAAAAACCGTAAAAAACCCCCGCCCATAGCCCGCTCGTGGTCAACCTTCTTCAGATACCCCGCGGTTTTCAGCTCCCCGTAGGTCTTGAGGATTGCGCGCCCCCCTTCCTCCTTTAATTCTACCACCTTGACGGATGATGCTCCAATATCAATGCCAACAACGCTTGTGTCTCTCCCGCCAAGCTTGAAATCAAATTTCGGAAACGTAAGTTTTTTGAAAAAAGGAATGGTGACCACATTAATGGTTGACCGAAAACAGCAGACAACCTACCTTAATTATAGTATAGCATAGACGCATGAAACATGCGGTTTTGTTATCCACAAGCGCGCAAACAGACACGAACAGCGAACGAACAGCCGCGAACAGCAGTTGTTAGCGCCTGTTCGCTATCTGTTAGCGACTGTTCGTGTATAAAATTCATAAAACAACCAAAGAATGGCTTCTGGACCTCTTATTCCCCAAATTCTGCGTTGGTTGCGAAACCGAGGGCTTATTTTTGTGCGAAACCTGCAAAACCGGGCTTTTGACGCGGACCCTGACTCCTGTGTGTCCTGTTTGCTCTTTCCGCAACGGAACAGGGGCGGTCTGCAAGCCGTGCAGAAAAAAAACGGCATTAAGCCGTCTTGTTGCCGTATTTCCGTATCAGGAAAAGGCCGCGCGCGAGCTTCTGCATATATATAAGTATAACCGGGTGCGGGAAATGGGGCCGATGCTGACAGAATTTTTGACGGCGCACGTTCAAAACTGGCGCGTGCCGTTTTCACGAACCATGATTGTTGTTCCGATTCCCCTGCACCGCGCGCGCAGGCGCGAACGCGGATTCAACCAGTCGGAAGAAATCGGAAAGCAATTTGCCGAGGCCGTTGGGCTTTTGTATCGCGATGATGTTTTAGAGCGAACTTCCTATACCCAAAGCCAGGTGGAATGCGCGGACTTCCGCGAGCGCAGAAAAAATATTTCGGGTGTTTTTTCCGCGCGCGAGGCGCCGGAGATTCGCCACAAAACAATCATGCTCGTTGACGACATCGCAACCAGCCGTTCAACCATGGATGAGGCCGCGCGCGTTCTAAAAGAGGCGGGAGTGAAAAGTGTGTGGGGAGTGGTTATCGCCCGCGGATAGAAAATAGAATATAGAAAGTGGAATGTAGAAATAGCGGCTGAGAATAAAATTTATTTTTACAATTTTATAATTTCCACATGTTCTCATTCGCGCGAATGAGAACATGTGGAGTGGACTGGAAAAAAGAAGAAAAAAATGTTACGCTACGAAAATGGTGGGGTGGCTGAGTGGTTGAAGGCAACGGTCTTGAAAACCGTCATACGGGAAACCGTATCGTGAGTTCGAATCTCACCCCCACCGATGACAATATTTTCTATTAAGAGATTGCTCTATCTGGAACAACTATGCGACTGAAATACGGCCGATTTTTATTTGACATTTTTAAATAATAAATGTTAAATTGTTCTCATGGCAAAAACAACTATTAAACGTCCCGATGGAACGCTTATTGAAATAAGCGGTGCACCGGAAGAAATAAAAAATATTCTGAGTTTATATTCTGATAACGGCACACGTCATTCGGAGGATAACCGTGGCAAAAAAGGCCGTCACCATACAGAAAAAAAGGGGAATGTTAAATCAGAATCCCCAGAAGATGTGGTAATTAAAATTGTTCAAGAAATAAGAAATGGAGACCAGTCAGAAAAAATTGAATCGAATATTCTTGAACAATCCAGTCAAGTTGATCGAGTTCTCCTGCCGTTATACATCGCAAAGAAATATTTCGGAGACATCAAAATGACTTCGGGCGACGTATATCAAGTTCTAAAACAATTAGGGGTCAACATGTCTATGCCGAATATTTCCAAGACCCTAGCTAAGGCTGGGTCAAAGTACGTTATTCCGCACAATCGACGAAAACGTGGCGAAAGTGGACAATACACTATAGCCCTGAGGGGCGAAAAATATATTTCGTCGCTATTGGAATAAAATGGAAGACCGAAAAAAACTTTTACAGACCCTGACTGAAGAAGGAGCCACTCAAGCCGAACAGGGGGTGGCTCTTTTATGGTTCTATAAAATTAAACAGGTATACGATGAGCGTACGGCAATCGAGTTAGCACAGGATTTATTTGATGATGGATTTTCTAAGCCAAACATTAGCCGTTTTATACATACGTTACGAAAAGATAGACGAACTATACGGGGCGGAGGCAAGGATTCGCTAAGAATTAACCCCCGTTTTTTTAGAGCGTTAACTGAAAAATATTCGCCGATAGTTAGCTATGTTCCGACAAGTTCGTCATCTTCGGTTATACCCCTAGATCTTGTCAGCGTGACAAAAATTCATTTTCAACAAATGGCAAAACAAATTAATGGCTGCTATGATGGCGGTTTTTATGATGCGTCAGCTGTGATTTTACGTCGTCTTTTAGAAACTCTGATTATTGAAATATATATTGAAAAAAAACAGGCGCCTAAAATTAAAAATGATACGACTTTTAAATCTTTGGACAAACTTTTAACAATAATCACTAATGACCCGGATATAAACTTAAGTAGGGGCGCTCCCAAAAGTATGCAGTTAATAAAAGATATCGGCGATAACGCTGCGCATAGTCGAAGCTATATAACGCCACAAGAAGATATAGATGATAATAAATTGAAAATTCGAAGAATTATATCCGAGCTTATTCAAATGTTAAAATAGGGGCTAGACCGACTCACACGCCAATATGATTTCCCTCCTCAAAAAACTGAGTGCGTGAACCGGTTCGCGCCGCAATCAAAAACAACCCCGAACTACGGGGCTGTTTTTGTAGCAAAACCTTAATTTTTTTACTTTTTGTATTCCAAAATGTCCCCGGGCTGACACCCTAAAGCTTTGCAAATTGCCTCCAAAGTTGAAAAGCGGATTGCTTTTGCCTTTCCGTTTTTCAAAACGGAAATGTTGGCCATGGTGATGCCGACTTTCTCGGCGAGCTCGGTAACGCTCATCTTCCGCTTCGCCAACATGACGTCTATATTAATGATGATTGCCATATTGGTTTCATTACACGGTTAAATCGTTCTCAGATTTTATATCTACAGCTTTTTGTAAAAGTTTTTCAAAAACACCAGCCGCGGTGGCGACTACGATAGAAATAAGGGTAGCCACAATAGACACGGCAATAAAACCCGCCGGATCGTCTCCACCATCTACTTCAGCTACTGTGCAACAAGATATCCTTATGTATAGTGCTGCCATTACAATTGAGACGCTTAATATAATCGCACAATATTTTATAGTCCTTAAGGCCTTCACGGAGCTTAGCGAAAATACTTTATTTTGCCCGATAAGCCCGAGTAATTTGAACGCCTGATACAGGGCAACAAAAAACGCAATGGACACGAGGTACCCATACACCAGGAACGGATCAGCGTAAATATGAAACAGGTCTAAATTTACGGCCCTTCCCTCGGTCAAAGGGAACCGAATCATGATGGCGAGCGCCACGATGCCGATGAGCACAATAACTATTTGAAGAAATATTGTTGAGCTTTTTTTCATATTTTCATCTTAATTTATTGCTTATCGTTTGTCAATATGTATTTATCGTTATCTGTGGATAAAACTCCATTTTCCTTGTAAATTCGGCATAAATGCGTTACAATTTTATCAACGCGATGGAACGAAAATATCCGTACCGGTTCTAATTTCGGGACATCACCACCAATATGCTCTCCCTCCTCAAAAAACCAAGCGCCTGGATTCCAATAGCGATACCGCTGGCATTTTTTGCGATAATGCTATATCGCTTTGTGATGTTCGGCCCTCCCGTCCGCGAAGCCGATGAAGGAACGCTCGCCCACCTCTTTCAACTGTGGCTCGTTCTGGAAGTATTCATAGTGCCGTTCTTCGCAATCAAATGGCTGCCGCAGGCACCAAAACAAGCGCTCATAATTTTGGCAATTCAAATTGTCGCGGCGCTTTTAGTCATCGCCCCCGTTTTCTATTTCAAACTTTAAACATATGAAAAACATAAAATTTACAAATCTCGCGGTCTTTATAATCTTTTTCGGCATCGCGCTTATTGAAGCCGTTCAAAAACAAAACTGGCTTGAGGCGGGGCTCTTTTTGGCGCTTGGCGTCTTATCACTCTGGGCTGATTTTAGAACCAACCGCCCATAACAAAGCAGGCCAAAGTTTCAAAACAACATTCTAACATTCTGCAGAATGTTAGAATGTTGTAAGAATCGCTTATGAACATAGATATGCCCGTGAATTTTTCACGAGGTTTTTTCTTGCAAAAATACTTGACATTATTATTAATTTAATGTATAATTAAATTAAACAAAATAACATCAGGAGGTATGAACAATGAAACGCCTTGGAGTGGTATGTTTCGTGATTTGCCTCGTAGTAGCGGCAATCTGCACAATAGAGAAGGCGCATGCCGCCTATCTTCCGGATGACGCATTCATGGCGCGATTCGCAAAACTCCTTGAAAAAGCGCCGGTTCAATCAGACGGCGAAAACTTTTTCAAAGAGGTGTCGGTCGGAGAGGCATTCAAAAATAACTATGTCGCCTACGCCGTTATGTCATCCGAGGATGGGTTCTATCTGCAATTGGACGAATATCGCAAGCAAAAAGATGGCTCTTTTCTAATTTACCACTGGCGCCTCATGGCAAAGAAGGCAGTCCACTGGGCCATCCTCGCTTCCGAAAACAACGGAACATTGGCTTTGCCAATAACGGAAGTACCAATCACCTCCGAGGAGGCAATAACAAAAAGCGAACAGGCCCAGAAGCTCCTCCGGCACTTCGGGGAGCAAAATATCTGAGAATTTCCAAACGACAATTTCGCGCAACAATGAGCTCTCACAGGAGAGCTCATTTCTTTTTCCCACTTTATATATTTATATAATGTCTGGCACAAGAAGTTTATAAATCAGGACCAGCAAGGTACGGGGCATGCTCGTACCCGACCATGGAAAAAATAAATTCGGGGGGTATGTCGCTTTATATATTTATATAATGTCTAGCACAAGAAGTTTATAAATCAGGACCAGCAAGGTACGGGGCATGCTCGTACCCGACTATAAAAAAATAAATAAAAGGGTATCCTTGCAAAAATGATATTTTTTGAATACGATAAAATAATAATAAGCGCGCTTAGCTCAATGGTAGAGCGACTCTTTGACGTAGAGTAGGCTGGGGGTTCGATTCCCTCAGCGCGCATTCATGAACCAAAAACCTGAAATAATTTATACGCACGACGACTTTTTCGTGATTAACAAGCCCCCCGGCATTTCGGTGCACGGGGGAAAAAATATTTCGGGACCAACGCTCACGGATTGGCTTATCAAACAATTTCCCGAAATACAAAAGGTGGGTGACGACCCCATCACGCGCCCGGGCCTCGTACATCGCCTTGATAAAGATACGTCGGGCGTTATGGTTATCGCGCGCACCCAGCATGCGTTTGAATACCTAAAACATCTTTTTAAAAATCGGCGCATAGAGAAAACGTATTTAGCATTGGTGTCGGGGCACATTGCAAAGAAGCGTGGTGTGATTAATTTAAAAATCGGGCGCCTGATAAAAAAACCTGCATTGCGGGGCACCGAAAACCCCCTCGACTTCGCTCGGGGTAAACAGCGCATCAAAAACGAACGCGAAGCGCGCACCGAATACCGCGTACTTGAATATTTTCCCGATTTCACGCTGGTTGAAGCAACACCAAAAACCGGGCGCACGCATCAAATTCGAGTGCACTTTTTAGCGCTCGGACATCCCATTGCGGGAGACCGCCTCTACGGCAAAAAGACAGAACCGCCC
>JAUSFV010000041.1 GCA_030649305.1 bacterium | reverse complement strand
TAGCAATTATACCCACTCCTCATCCGAGGAGCTTTTTTTATTGTTTGTCCAAAATCGCGAAGCGATTATGGCAACAAATCACCGCACTATCCCGAACGAAGTAAGGTTAGGGTGCGCAATCCCGTACTTCCGCGAATCATCATCACTTTTGATCCAAGACATCAGTTCGGGAAGGGCGGGATCCTCGCCAACTTCATGCTCACGTTGTTCGCGGAAGTTGCGGGACAATAAACCCAGCACCAAGTTTATTGTTTATCTGTCAAAAAATGAAATTGCAAGCCGAAGGTGATACCGCGAGGAGAACAAACGAGATAGGATAGCCTTACTTCGAACTTCGATGCTGGGTTATAAATTACAAAAACTCCTTCTTGATAAACGCCCCGAACTGGTTCATTTTCAAAAGAATCGGCGCCTCTGCATCACGCCGCTTCACCTCAACGCTCTTTTTCTCAAGCGAACGCTCCGACACCACCACCCGCCACGGAATGCCGATTAAATCCGCATCCGCGAATTTTTCACCCGCGGTCTTCTCTTCGCGCTCATCGTACAATACCGTAGCCCCTTTGGCAACCAAATCCTTATAGAGCTTTTCTGCTGCTTTTTTTACCTTTGCACGCCCCCCTCCCTCTCTCGGGAGTAATTCAATAAGGTGAATTCCGAAGGGTGCCACCTCATCCGGCCAGAGAATCCCCCTTGAGTCCGCGTGCACCTCTACCATCGTCCCCAAAAGCCGTCCGGGGCCGATGCCGTAACTTCCCATAACCACGGGGTTTTTTACCCCCCGCGCATCCGCGTAGAAAAGCCCGAAGGCGTCGGAAAACTTCGTACCAAGTTTAAAAATATTTCCTGCTTCAATGCTTCTCCCCTGCTCAATTTTTCCGGTGCATTTCGGACACTTGTGCCCCACTCCTATTTTTGAAATTTCTTTGTTTTGTGCATACCCGCATTTCGCGCAATACAAAAGCCAATCCTCCCCCGCCTCCGACAACACCTGAAATTCGTGGCTGTAATTTTTCGTGAATGTTCCGCCGGATGCTTCCGTAACAAAAGCTTTTAATCCGCAGCGGCTAAATACCCTGCGATACGCCGCATCAGCTTTTTTATAAAACGCATCCAAATCTTTTTCGTCCGTATGAAAACTATATAAATCTTTCATCAGAAATTCACGCCCACGGATAAGTCCTGATTTCGCGCGCGGCTCATCGCGGAACTTTGTCTGAATCTGATACACAAACAAGGGTAAATCTTTATACGAAAAAATGGAACGCGTCGCGATTTCCGCCAACGGTTCCTCATGCGTCGGGGCAAGCGCCATCTCGCGCCCCGAATTATCCTTGAAGCGATACATAATTTCCTCAAGCCCCTCCCAACGCCCCGTTTTCTGCCAGCGCTCTTTGGGCTGAAGGGCTGATAGCAAAAGCTCCTGCCCGCCGATTGCGTTCATTTCCTCCCGAATAATCCGGTTGATATTTTCAAGCACCCGCCATCCCAACGGCAAGTAGTCGTACACGCCCGCCATGGTTTTATATACAAAACCGCCGCGCTCCAGAAGCCGAGCGTTTACCGATACTTCGTCCTTTGGGTCCTCCCGAAGGGTTTTGCCGAAAAGCTTTGATTGATGCATAATCGCTTGTTTATTGTAACGTATTGCCCAAAAAATGAAAAGTGGTTTACAAGCAAGAAAAAACGTGATACATAAAAAGGGCGGACCTTTGACAAAGGAGCAGACCATGAACGCGAAAAACTTATTCGTTTTGACACCGAATCAAGAAGCCTATCAGAAGATGCTCCATGATGCATTGCGCGACAAAATTCCGCATCCAGAAACCGGAATACCCATGCGGTCTTTTGTAGAAATCAGAGATGCCACGCTTACCGAAATAAATTTTGATAAAAAGAAGCTTGATAAAGTAATAGAAGCATTTGCCGAACTTGAGGCATCAATTCGCGCTTCAGGAACCGGACAAATTAGTACAGAAAAACTTGCTGAATTATTTCTTGCATTTGAGGAACTGCGCAAAGAAATTGAAGGATTACTAAAAAACCCCTATTTTGATATTAGAAAATATAATGAAGCGCGTACCATCGCAAATGCTCTCGGCATGTCGGGTCTTGGTATTGCGGAAGAATTCGGTGGAGACGGCGCGACTGCGTGTTATAACATTATCGGAGGGGAAGAGGTTTCCGCGATTGACCCCGCGCTTGCCCTTGCGTTTGGCGCGGCAAATACGCTCGCAATGAAACCGATTGAATTATTTGCCCCTCAAGAACTCAAAGAAAAGTGGCTTCCACGCATGGTATCGGGCGAACTTACCGGATGTTATTGCCAAACGACACCCAGGGCCGGCTCCGATGTCGCAAATACCGAGGGAAGGGCGACACAAGACGCGAACGGCAATTGGCTCGTTTCAAAACCCTGTAGCTTTATTACCGGCGGCAGACTCGCCAATGTGGGGCTGGTACTCGTACGAACGCCGGTAGCCCCCGATGACCCCCGCCGCAATGATTCGCATTACGGCCTCACAATGTTTCTCGTTGATATGGACCGGGCGCGGCGCGAAGGCACCTTTATCTTCCACCGCGATGAACATAAGGCCGGTTTGCATATGTCCCTGACAAGCGCAATAGAATTTGTAAGCGCAGTTGCCGACGGGATTCTCGGAACATTGCACGAAGGCTGGAAAGTCGCCATGTATATATTGGCGGCATCACGGGCAAAAGCAATCTCGCCCCAGGCAATCGGCACGGGAGAGGGTGTTTCCGAACTTGCTCACAACTACGCGGAACAACGGACGCAATTCGGGTTAAAACTCAACGAAATGCCCACCGAGCGTGAACGGCTCCTCAAGATTGACGCAGGCGTGAACATGTCTCGCTTTCTTGCGTGGCGCGCGGCACTTCTGCTTGATGAAATAGGCGGACTTGATTCCCGGCCGTGGCAGATGGAAGCATCCTGCGCAAAACTCGTATCATCCGAAATGGCAGAATGGGCGCCGTCCGAAGCAATGCAATTAATGGGCGGTACCGGCTATATAATGGACGCGAAGGTCGCAAAATTCTGGCAGGACGGACGCGTCATTAAAATTTACGAAGGCACCTCCGGTGTTCAGTGCATCATCATTATGCGTGGTTTACTGGAACGACTCGGAAGAAAGAATCTCGGATTATTGGGCCACCCGGCTTTCAAATATTCTTTCGCAACACGCCAAGCGACCGCGTATCAGCTTGCGCGTGATTGGCCCGTATCATCTTCCGGATGGCCCACTGAAGAAGAAGAGTTCAGTAGTGAGATGCATCGCGCATATGACCATTGTCCGGAATTGCAAATCGCGTATCACAAATTACGCGAATATCGTTATGCCTTTCTTGTGGGACTCGGAAAAACATTACAAGATTTTCCGCCGGACCCGAAGGGCGTAACGTTTCCCTCGCCCTATTTCAAATTCGCGTATGCGTTTGCCCTGCTGGAAGGAGCAAAGCTGGCGCTCTGGGAATTAGCATTCCTGACAAATCAAAAAAATGAGGCGCCCGAGACATCGGATACCGCGCGCGCGGAAACGGCGCTTGGTCTTGCCAAAAAAGAATTAAGATACGCCGAGGACTACCGAGAAGATCTCGCGCTTTTCCCGGCGCTTCGCAAAAAGATAGAAACCGAAGGAAAGCTCAAACCATAAGAAGAAAAGGAGACGCACATGGACCATCGATCGTTCGTTATCGGCCTTACCCCATGGATTTTTGGAGTAACACTTGCTTTTCAGGGATATCTCGTCTGGGCCGGCGCAGTTGATATGACGCGCGCTCTCTGGGGTTGGACTCCTGATACAACAAAGAAAACGGCATCTGCCCCGCAGGAAGCATGCCCTATCAAAGAAAGAGGACTATAAATAAACAAAACGGCTCCCATGAGCCGTTTTTAACTTATTGGCTATATATCCTGAGTCATGCTACACTGACAACACCACCAAATGCAATCTGGAAAAGGAGCAAATGAAATGAAAAAGTTTGTTGGTGCCATTCTTGTTCTTTTACTTTTCGTAATGCTCGCCCAAAGCACTAAAATCGCCTCCGCGGTAACAATAGTAGAAAAACCAGACCTGCCATCCGATTTTTGGAATTCAGCAACATGGCCCGAAACCCACAGCGATGTGTGCGCCCCAAACTGCCAAGAATATCAGTCAATCGCCTATGCAAGAATTCTGGATGGCAACAAAAGAGAGTCCGTACTGGCCACAATGGTCAGTGACACTATTATTACCTATGAGCATGTCAGGGTTGGCGCCGTACCGGATTTCGGCTATCGCTATATTCGTTCAAATGAACAATGGCTTAAATTTGACCTCATGAATTATGACGATTACCTCGCACACCAAATCGCTTTTAAAGAAAAATTACTGGAATACGGAATACATCCGGAGGAACGGGAAGTTGCGTGCAAAGAATTATTTGAAGGATTCAAAAAATTCTGGGACGACCTTGATACAAAGGCAGGTATAGAATAATACGAAAACGGCATGACGCCGTTTTTTAATTTGACATTTTAAAATAGGTAATGTATAATATTTATACAAAAAACATCTCCAAAAGAGGAGAGGCCGAATGGGCAAATGGGATGAATTTTCGAGCGAACGTTATACCATCCAAGACCTTGGACGCGTGATGCCGTTTCTCATTCCTTCCTGCAAACTCAAAAGACCCTTTGCGGGAAGCACGATTGAGGATATATTACACTTTCTTATCAAAAAGCACATTGGCGCCTATACATACCTCCCCATTCCCTATGCGGGTACATGGACTGACGAACACGGAGAAACATTTTATGATGAATCTCGTGAATACCGAGTGGCGTTTCTCGGAAAAGAACGAATACCCCTATTGCTGGAAATTTTTGCCGCACTTGCAAAGGAAATCGGAGAAAAATGTATCTTTGTCGGGGCAGGACAATATGTTTCAACAATCGCTCCAACTAACGCAACGCGATCCCTCCAAGAACTTATCGCCCAAACATAAAACGCCCCGACCTTGGTCGGGACGTCTTTTTTTATATTTCCTTATCGGCTAATTCGTGCGAATTAGCCGATAAGGAAAAGGGGGAACAAAAAAGAAATTTATTTCGTCTTATAAATTCTCCGCAACTCTCTTTACATGCTCAATCAATGTCGCGGTATACCCCGCCTCATTGTCATACCACGAAAATATCTGCACCAAATCGCCATCGGTAACTTTGGTAAGCGACAAATCAATGATGGCGCCATACGGCTCGCCCACAATATCTGTTGAGACAAGCGGGTCTCCCGTAACGCTCAGAGCTATTTGCCATCGCGCTTCCGTGGCCGCTTTTTGAAAAACCGCATTCACTTCCTCTTTTGTTACTTTTTTCTCAAGAAGCGCTGTTATCACACTCAACGAACCCGTAATCGTGGGGACGCGTACCGCGGCAGCATCAAACTTTCCCGTAAGTTCGGGGATTGCCTGAACCACGGCCTCCGCGGCTCCCGTGGTAGAGGGGATGATATTAACGGCGGCTGCGCGCCCTCGGCGCGGGTCTTTTGCATCAGGCGCATCCACCAATTTTTGTGTTGCGGTATACCCATGCACCGTTGTCATACCGGCTTTTTTAATACCGAACTGCTCAAGTAAAATCGCCATGACGGGTGCTACCGAATTCGTGGTGCATGATGCATTGCAGGTCAGGGGATGCGATTTCCCGAATCTATCGTCATTCACACCGACGAGTGCTGTTACCACATCACCATTCGCGGGTGCGGTAATCACCACACGCTTCGCCCCCGCGTCCAAATGCGCTTTTGCTGTATCGCCCTTCGTGAAAAATCCCGTTGATTCAACCACGATATCAACCCCCATTTCTTTCCACGGAAGTTTGCCCGGCTCTTTTTCCGCAAGCACGCGGATTTTTTTGCCGTCCACATTCAAAAATCCATCTTCCACCTCAACCGACTTTCCGTATCTTCCGTACACGCTATCGTATTTCAACAAATAGCCGAGCGTTTTCGTGTCGGTCAAATCATTCACCGCGACAATATCAACATCGGGCATACTGAATGCCATCCGAAAAAATGAACGCCCAATACGGCCAAAACCATTAATTGCAATTTTTGTAGATTTCATATATACTTACTTTAGTACAAAAAAATGAAAAAAGCAAAATACAGTAGGTGAACTGAAATGAAAAAAGCTCTAAAATACTTGACTTTTCTTTTCTCGGTTTGGGGCTTCCTCTTTCTTGCGCTTGTAGCCACAAGACTCTATTTTCCACCTTTCTTTTCTGACTTCTCGTTACCCCTAGAAAAAATACTAAAAGAATATATTCTGATTACATTCCTCATGGCTTCTTGGGGGGCTTTAATTGAATACATCAGAGAGAAAAAAGGGGAAATATAATCAAATATTTTCTACGCCGCTTTGTGCGGCATTTTTCATTGCCCCCGCAACCCGCTCAAGCGCCAAGGCATATGCCGCGTAACGCAACGATATATTTTTTTCGCGCGCATATCCTAAAACCTTTTTTGACGCCTCCTCAAGCACCGTTTCAATTTTCCCGAGCACTTCTTCCTCGCTCCACGACTCTCCCGCGCGATTCTGCACCCATTCAAAATACGACCCGACTACTCCCCCGCTATTAGCAAGAATATCGGGAACCACATGAACTTTTTTTTGCGCGAGGAACACATCCGCCCCGTATGAAACAGGACCGTTCGCAAGCTCCAAAATAATTCCTACCTCTACGCTACCCGCGTTTTGTTCCGTCACCGAGTTTTCGAGTGCCGCAAGCGCCAACACATCAACCGACAAGCCAAGCAGTTCCTCATTGGTAATGCGACTGCCCTCAATCGCGCTCAAATCTTTCGGATTTTTCATCGCGGCTCCAATATTAATCCCGCCTTCGCGATATACCCCGCCTTTTGAATTTGAAACGGCAACGAGCTTCATCCGGGTGTCGCGCAAAAGAGACCGCGCAAAAAAAGAACCGACGTTGCCGATGCCTTGGACGGCAACAGTCAATCCTGTAGTTGGTAGTTGGTAGTTGGTAGAACCTAAATTTAAAAATTCCCGTAATACGACGAAGCCGCCGAAGCCGGTCGCGGGTTCTCTTCCCTGCGAGCCGCCGTGCGCGAGCGATTTTCCCGTAAAGGTTCCGGGCGCCGGATGCCCCAAAAGTTTCTCGTATTCATCCGCCATCCAATCAATGATTTGCGCGTTCGTGCCGACATCGGGTGCCGGAATGTCTTTATCGGGGCCGATTTCCTGCCACAAAGCCCGCACATACCCGCGCGAGAGTTCTTCAACTTCGCGCACGCTTAAGGCACCCGGGTTCACCCTAACCGCACCCTTTGCCCCGCCGTAGGGAATCCCCGCAAGCGAGGTTTTCAGCGTCATCAAAAATGCGAGCGCCTTCACTTCATCAAGATTCGCTTGCGGGTGAAAGCGAATGCCGCCCTTGTACGGACCGAGCGCGTTATTATGCTGAACGCGCCATGCTTGAAATTTTTTCTCGGAACCATCGTCCATCTTTACCGGAATTTCAAACTCCAACACCTTGTCGGGCTTTTCAAGCTTTGCCAAAATATCGCCCGGAATATGGGCGGCTTCCACAGCTTCTTTTACAAATTTTTGCGTGTCTTCAAAAAAGGTTGACAAGTTTTTTTGATTTGCTAACGTAATAACAGCACCAATTACAAAGGAGAAATAAGCATGTTCCCAAAGACAATAGGAACCTCCCTAATAATCCTGCTACTTGTCACTGTTTTAACAAATCCTGTTTTCGCAACACAACCTAATATAGCGATAGATCCGTGCAAAGATTATGTGGAAGAGATTGATTTCTATCTCACAGTCACAAGACTAAATCTTTACAACGCTGAAATTATAAAAACCGAAAGCTCCGTTAAACTTAGAGAAACTGTGGATGCAGCTATATATCATCTCAATAAGATAAGACAAATAACGGAAAAGTGCGGTCCCAAAGAATAGATGATTCCCCTCTTGGGGAATTTTATTTTTCCGCCGCCGGACTCTGCTTCTCTCGATTCAAAAGATACGCATACGCCGCAAGCGCAGCTTTCACCGCATCTCCCGCCGAAATATTATTTTGCTTGTACGGGTCATCCGTGATATCCCCTGCCGCGAAAATACCGGGGTGCGTTGTTGAGGCATGTTTTGAATCAATTTTTACCTGCCCATATTTATCCAATTCAACCAAATCTTTCACCATTTCGGAATTCGGCACTGAGCCGATTTCAACAAACACCCCGTCAACCGCAAGCATTTTTTCTTCGTTCGTTTTTCGGTCTTTATACTTCAAACCGGTCATAAACTTGTCGCCCAAAACTTCAAGCGTTTGCGCATTCAAGATAATTTCTTTCAATTTCGGGTTTTTCTTGATTTCCTCCTGCGTTACGGGGTCGCCGCGAAGCGATTCGCCAAATTCAAGAAGATATACTTCTGATGCGTACGGAAACAAATCAACAACCGCCTCAAGCCCCGCGTTGCCCCCGCCGATAACGGCAACTTTTTTTCCGCTGAAAAGCGGCGCATCACACGTTGAACAATACGCCACCCCCTTGCCGTTGAATTCCTCCTCGCCCGGTACACCAAGTTTTCGACGGCGGGCACCTGCGGCAAGAATAATCGTTTTCCCGTCGTAGCTATTCCCCTGTTCGGTTTTTACCGTAAAATCACATACCCTACCCTCTTCATTACATTTAATCTTCTCAACCTTTACAGCTTTCTCGGGCATTTTGATATCAACCGTATCGGGAAAGGAACGCACATGCGCCTCAAATTTTTTTGCCAGATCAAAACCCGCGATATGCGGCTCCCCTATCCAATTTTGAATGTCATCGGACACAATAGACTGCCCCCCGAATGATTCGGTAATGAGAAGCGTTTTCAAACGTTTTCGCGCAGTATAAACTGCCGCGGCTACTGCCGCGGGACCGCCGCCGATGATGATGACGTCATACATAAATTAACCTAATATCTAATTGCTCTAATTGACCTAATCAAATCCCAAATTGAGATAATCACCAACATAAAAAATTGGGTATTGATTAGAAATTAGGTCAATTAGGTTAATTAGAAATTTTACGGAACGAATTCCGGTCCCTTATTCCGATATGCCCCAATAAATTTTTCTATCCGCTCTTTTGAATATTCGGCAATGCTAAATGTATCCAAATAACCCCATGCGGCAACGGCAATATCGGCCTCGTTTTGCGCGCGCGGAGTAACAATAATTTTTCTTCCCCATTCTTCATAAAAACGCTCCAGCTCCCGAATTGTTTCTTCAGAAATGTCAGGCTTGTATGATATCCAAATGCCCCCATGCTCAAGATTATGAATAAGAACCTGATCCGGCAATTCTTCCTTATATACCCCCCATTCCGCGGCAGTCGCGTAATGCGGCCCCGATGTGGGCGGATTTGAATTATACGTAAACTGATAACCGAGTTCCTTATGCTCGCGCCCTTGTTCGGGATACAGCACTCCGGGCAAATTTGCCCCGCGACTGTTTACATACCAAAAAAGTGCGTATCCAAGAGCCGCGAGAATCACAACAACGGCCAAAATTTTTACGGCAAGTTGCCGTTTACTTCTTCGCACCGCATCCGCGATGCGCTGTTCTTTAGAATCTTGTGCCATATCTTTAATCTTATTTACTCTGTTTCAAATACGCAAGCGCACCCCATAAACCGCCGAGATCGCCGAGTTTTGCGCGGCGAATGGGCGGAAGCGAATGGCGATAAAACTTCTTCAAATGCGTACGCACACGCTCAAGCGGAATAATATTCATAACTGACCCGCCGAGCACGATTACATCAGGCGACCAGAAGACAATGGCGTTATGCAACGCAATCGCGAGCCAATACGCAAGATCATTTTGAATTTTCGGATTTTTAATGTCTTTCGGGTCTTTGTGATAATGTCTACGTAGTGAAGCGCCGTCAATATGATGTCCAAGATACATATCACGACATCGGGAGCAATATTTCTTGCCCCCCATTGCAATTTGATACGAAGGTTCGAACCCATACGCCGAATCGTCAATCCTGCCCCGCGTAATACGCGCTCCGCCGAAACCCGTACTCACCGTAACATACGCAACAATTTCTTTTCCCTTGCCCGCGCCACGCATCGCTTCTCCCAACCCGGCGAGTGCCGCATCATTTTCAAGAAATACGGGCGCTTTCAAACCTCGCCCCAATATTTGTTTCAACGGCTTGCCAAGCCATCCCTTGATATTGGCTCCACCGCCAACAATAACTGATTTCCGCCTATCAAACGAACTAGCGATACTCCCGACAACCGCTTTTAATTTTTTTATTTTATTATCTTCCAAATACGATTGAAATGCTTTTAGGCCGCCGTTAACCGTCTTCGGACTTGCGATGATGCGCACCGCAAAAAAACGCTTTCCGTCGCGAGAAAGCGCCATCCGTAATTTGGTACCGCCGAGGTCAAAAAGCAAAATCATTTCTTTACGAAATACAAATCAATACGAATATACGAATTATCCTAAAAATCATCTGGCTTTTGCAATACAAAACTAAACGTATATTGCTTAACAAAATTTTTATATTTATAAGAAGGATCAATTCGCAATCCATGAGCCTTTTCAACCACAAAAAAATCCTCTACAGAAAATTTATTCAGAGTAGCGGCTTTCAAATAATCATCTTTGGTATGCACCACTCCTGTAAGCGGCATTTCCCCAAGTAAATATCTTATTTTTGTACCCCGCAATGAGCTTTTCTTTATTTTATAAAAATCCGAAGCTATAAATAGTAATCCCCCTATTTTCAATAAACGAGAAAATTCTTTAAATACTTTTTTCACATCAACTACGTACGGCAAAGAATAAATAGCAATAATAAGGTCAAATGTTTTATCGGGAAATCCCGTTTTTGTAAAATCTTTCTTCCGAATATCCATCCCCCTTAAGCTAGCGGCTTTTTTGCGTTTTCTTGCAAATTTCAACATGGCATCGCTCACATCAACACAAACCGCCTTTTTCGCCCCACGCTTTAAAAGTAACTCTGAAAAAATACCGGAGCCACAACCGGCATCTAGCATAACCTGGCCGCTCAAATTTCTCGGTAAAAATTTAAAAAGGCGGGTTAATACTTCGCTATCTATTTTCTTATCACTCTTACGTAATTTTTCATGCCAAGCACCGACAGTATTATATAAACCCTCCGCATGCCGCGATGCTTCTTTCTGTGACTTAAATTTTTGCATCGTTATTAGCGATTTGCGCTATGCTATCATTTTTTTAAATTCTTCCACCATGGGAACCTCCTCGGGTTCTACCCCATATCCTTTTGCGGTATAGTATGCCGTCCAATCACCGAGAATAAACGCCCCGAATATTTTTTCCAACGCGGTTTTTCCCGAAAGTACCACTTCCTCAACCATAAATCCGCGCGCGCGATATAATTCCGCCGTAATTGCCATTCGCTTTTGAATTTTCGGGCTGTCAGATTCATCTTTCAGGAACAAAAACATAAATTGATCCGAAAGCGAACGGGTTGCGTCTTTGACATCAAACCCCGTCATCTCGTTATGATTCAATTCAGAAAACGTATTCCAAAACGAAGGAATTTTTCCAGTTTCATTGAACTTAATTTTCCAATTCTCTGCGAGTGCCGCGTTTTGTTCGGAGGCATATACAACCGGCACGAAACCCTTGATACGCTTGGCGAGTGCCCGCCCCTCCTCCTCAAACGATTCGGGCGAAAAAAATCCCGCAAGGTCACTCATCTCCCGTAGCGCCCCCTTCTCACCCATAAGTGCCAAAATTGCCTTTGCCATGAATCCCGTGGCAAGCCGCGGCTGAATGCCCGCGTCAGGCAGGCGGACATACGGCGTATTCGCTTCTTTCGCGCTTGCAAGAAGCATCCCGCCAATAGAAACAGCTGAGCGCGCAATATTTTTTGTACCCGCTTCTTCAAACGCAGAAAGTGTCTCTTCGGTATTTCCCGAATATGAGCTCGCGATGAGAGCGGCATCTTTCCAAAATCCATCGGGAAACGGAGGCAAGTCATAATCGTGATGCACGAAAAGTGAAAGTTCGGGTTTCCAGCATTTCAAAATATCAGCCGCCAAGTGCGACCCGCCCATGCCGATAACGACATACGTTTTTTTGCGCTTCCAAGAATCCCCGTTTTCAATTTCGGGTTCATACCGGAACTGCTCCTGAAAATTTTTAATGGCGTCGTAGATCATGTGTTTTTTGTTTTCTTATTTCCCACGACACTTTTATTGCTTTTAAACATTTTAGATTTTATACCAGTACGATGCCTCTTAACAGAGGAGGACCTGTTCGTTTTTTCTTGTTTAATTAAATCAAAATTAATTAAATAAACAAAAAGAATATTCCCCACAACTAAACTAAGAAAAAATATAACAGAGAAAATGATTACTTTAGTTACAGCATCAAATTCAACCAAAACAGAACGATTTTGCGTTACGGTTATTCTGTCTCCTTGAGCGGCAAAGCTCACGGACTCATTTGGACCAACTTCTATTTTTTCTGATGGACCAAACAAACTGACTTTCGGTCTCTCACAAGTAAAATAGTTAAAAATTACAGCACTAGCCGATATTGGGCGTACGCCTTCAAATTTTTTTATAGGTTCATCGGAATCAAATCGAGGCGAATCTTCTTCAGCACACGAAATCTCGATGTTGCTAATTTTTTTACTATACTTTGGATAGGTAACCTCAAGATAAACATTACTCTCCAAAGAACTAGACGCTTGAAAATTCACCTTGGCTATTGCGGATAACGGAAAAAAATTGTCAAAACTCGTAAGTTGCCCAAAAAGTTGAGAAACATCTATAGCCTCACTGGGAGAGTTTACAATATTACAACTACTTGGATCCTTTGGATCTTGACAATCTGCCTTCTGACTTAAATCATTTAAATCAAAGGTTCTGTTCGACAAAATTATTGTCTGAGGAGTAATCTGTCGAACAAACCACCACGCCACTATTATAGAGACGACAACCCAAATTATACGAAAGGTTTTTGATTTAAATTTCATTAGTTTTTTATCAAATTCTTCTGAACATCTAAACCCTAAGCAATTCGGAAAGCTTCTGCTGGTCAAAGCCGACAACGATATTCCCGTCAATATCAATCACGGGCACACCAAGTTGCCCTGATTTTTGCACCATCTCATCGCGCGCAACCGCGTCTGTCGCGACATTTTTTTCTTCGTACTGCACGCTATGCTCCTGAAAAAATGATTTTGCCATTTTGCAATAGACGCAGGTGGGAGTGGTGTAGATTTTTACGTTTGCCATTTTTTGAGAAGCTTAGTAAGCAAGTTAAGCGAGTTAAGTAAATTAAGTCTTTCTCCGAAGTACTTAATTTACTTAATTAACCTAATTTACTTAATTCACTTTATATCTATATAGTAAGACACTTCTACAATAACATAGTTTGAAAGAGAAAGAAAAATCACCCAAGGGTGACAAAAAAAAAACGACGCAAAAAATCATGCGCTCTATTGAGCTTTCGCAAGCTCCTCTTCAATAACCCGTTCAAACTCCTCAAGGGGAAGCGCCCCCGTGACCGCCTGCGTGTTGACAAAATTGGTTGGCGTGCCGGAAACACCAAGCGCGCGGCCGTCAGCCGTATCCTTTTGAACTTCCGCGAGATATTTACCTGAATCAAAGCAGGAATTAAAGGCGCCCGTATCCAACCCGACACTTTGCGCAAACAACTTCAAGTTCGCTTTTGAAAATGCCCCGCCATTCTCCCCCTGCTGATGGTTGAACAAATAATCATGATACTGCCAGAATTTTCCCTGCTCATGCGCGCATTTCGCGGCTTCCGCGGCCCACACCGATTCATCGCCCAAAAACGCAAAATCACGATACACGAATTTCACTTTTCCGGTTTTTACATATTTTTCAATAATTTGCGGCTCAACGGTCTCAAAAAATCTGCCGCAAAACGGGCATTGAAAATCGGAAAATTCAACAATCGTTACCGGTGCGTCAGGATTGCCCAAAAACGGGTCGGTATCGTCATACAGCGCGACCTTCTCGGATACCGCACCCCCAACGCCCGCAGTTTCTTTCGGGGCACCCGCCTTCTGCATGCCGCCGTTTGAATACATCACCGAAAACGCAATCAAAGCGCCCGCGGCGATAATCGCGCCCGGGATCAAATAGGGATTATTTTCTTTTGGTTCTTCCGATGGTTTTTGTTCATCGGGAAGAATAAGAGGGTCGTCCATGCACAAAAAATTAAAATATAGAAAATAGAATGTAGAATAACTATAGCTTATACCACAACGGAGTGCAAGTCAAAATCAATCTTTGACAATTTCTCTTTAAACGGAGCAATGGAAACGCGTTCTTCAACGAGTTTTGCAATAAGAGGCTTATCCTGAAACATATTAATAAGGATAGCGCCGATTAGCCGGTCTTCTTTGATAAAAAAACGCTCATACTTATGCAGCACGGGGTCAGTACGCGAAATAGTTTCCTCCGCCTCACTCGGATGTGTCTCACCCAAAAACGTAATATGCAATCCGAGATTTACGAGAGAATACGAAGGCACCTTCCGGAACGCTTTTTTCTGCCCCACCATATTAAGTCCCGCGATTTCCCCCTGCAAAAATGCATTCGTCCAATTGCCGTGAACATGGTGCTTGCCCACGATAGTGTCATAAAATTCGGCAACATCCCCCGCCGCAAAAATACCACTAACATTCGTTTCAAGTTCTTCGTTTGTTTTGATGCCATACTCCCCTTTTTCTATTCCGGAACCCTCTAAAAATTCCATATGACGTAGGAGCCCGATGCCAAGGCCGATAACGTCCCCCGAAACTTTCACATCCTGTTTTGTCGCGATTCCCTCAACCACAGTATTCCCCAGAATCGCTTTTGCTTCATCGCCGAACATAAAATTAATCTTATGTTTCTCAAAATTCGCGTGGATAAGCTCAATGCCGTCTCCGTCAAGCGCGGTGCCGAAAAAATTCTTGTTGCGACAAAGAAGGGTTGTCGAAATCTGATGTATAAAGAAAAAATCAAGAAACTCAAGCGCGATAAAGCCGCCGCCAACCACGATTGCCTCGCGCATCTCGGGAAGGGCCGCAAGAATCGCATCCGCATCATCAATCGTCTGCAAGCGGAAAATACCTTTTTTTTCGGCGCCCGCGACGCTCCACGGCTCCACGCTACCCCCCGATGCGATACAAAATTTCTCAAAAAAAACCGTGCGGCCTGACGCCAAAAAAACTTCCTTCCGCACCGAATCAATCTTTACAACGCGCTCGCCCGACATTACCACAATATTTTTTGCTTCAAAATCGCCGATGGAGCGCAAAAAAACCTTTTCGCGCGAAATTCTTTTTTTGATGTATGAGGGAAGCAACACCCGTGAATACAGCATGTGCGGCTCGTCACTCACAATCGCAATGGAGCCGCGCGAATCGTGTGCGCGTATTGTTTCCGCGGCAGTCACTCCCGCAATGCCGCCGCCGATAATGAGGTAATTATAATGCAACATACCATGTAGAAAATAGAAAGTAGAATGTAGAAATAGTATACCAAAAAGAACAAAATCAAAACAGACCCGAGCGGGTCTGTTTTGATGGAAGATTAGAACCGGCGACCTCCGCCTCCGCCACCATAACCACCTCCGCCACCGCGCGATGCGCGCTCTTCGCGGAAGCAATCGCGGCAGAATACCGGCTTGCCCTCCATAGGCTTGAAGGGAACGGTTCCTTTATTGCCGCACTTGGAGCACGTAATTTCGTGCTCTTCGCGCGGACCGGCACCGTATCCGCCTCCGCCCTGTCGATCCTGAAACATTGATTATCCACGAATATATACTATTTATGATTGATTCCCCTCTTATATTGACATATACAATGCCATATATTCGTGGATGCTCAATAAATACTATATTTCGTGGTCGTCTAATAATAAACGACCTCTGTGGCGCCTTGTGACACCACAATTACCCATTATACTTATCCACAGAAAGAAGTCAATAGCAAACCTAAAAGAGCTTCACCACATCGCGATATGTCACGAGAAGCATCAGAAAAATAAGAATGGCAAAGCCGATGGTGTGTGCCCGCTGTTCAAACTTAAAATTGACGGGCGTTCCTTTCAATTTTTCAATGAGAATAAAAAACATCCTTCCGCCATCAAGCGCGGGAATCGGCAGAAAATTCAGCACACCGAGGTTCACCGAAAGTATCGCAATAAAATTCAAAATATAGGAAAACCCGAGCGAGCGCGCCTGATCCGTAATGATAAAAATGCCAACCGGCCCCGAAACCTCCCCCATCAGGCGTCCTGTGGTAAAAAGTTCCCGAAAGACAGAGTACACCCCGACAACAATTCCTTCCGCGGCAAACAGAAACATTTTAAAGCCGTCCCACGGTGCCCGGTACCACGGGCTCCGTTCAAACGCGACGCGCGCGAGTGCCACGCCAATCGCTCCCTCTCCCTGAGGCGGATTAACACGAGGCGTTACGGCAATCTCGCGCGAATCGCTCCCCCGCTTTAATGTTATGATAATTTCCTCTCCCCGATATGCGTTAACAGTTTCCTGAAAAAACGAAACGCTCGGTATGGCAATATCCCGCCCGCCTGCGTATACCTTTTCAATCGCATCGCCAAATTGCAAACCCGCCTCAGTAGCAGGAGAATTCGGCGCGATACCAATGACCGTTACAGGAGCACTCCGCGCGCCCGCATCCTCATCCCCGAACGCGGCGGGAGCGCCAATGCCTGCTGCTAAAGAAAACAAGACCCACGCCAATACGAAATTCATCAAAACCCCCGCGACAATGACCAAAAAACGCTGCCACGCGGGGCGCGAAATAAAACTTGCGGGGTCTCCTTCACCCTCGCCCTGTTCCCCGAAAATTTTTACAAACCCACCAAGCGGAAGAAGATTGAACGAATACCGGACGCCGTTTTTCATCCGGCTAGCGATACGCGGAGGAAACCCGAAACCGAATTCCTCAACTTTAATGCCGAATTTCCGCGCAACGAAAAAATGCCCCCATTCATGAACGAGTACCAAAAGCATTATTACGAATAGAAAAAAAAGTGCCGCAAGAATCATACCCTTTATAACAATTTTTTAAACTCGCCATCTTCAATATCTGCCTGTTTCAAAATTCGTTTTAACGTATCAATGGGGAGATCACGATTATGCATCGGTATGGTAACTTTTAAATCTCTTCGAATCCGATGGAACAAACGCGCATGACTTCCGATTTGGTGATGAATATAAAAACCGGCTCGCATAAGAGCCTTCGCTATTTCCCTCGGTTTGAGAATTGGCAAAAAGGCCATACCATATGGTCATTACACAGAAACAGCAATTCGCTCGCGCAACGGGACAACATCCCTCGGAAGAGATGCCTTTTCTTTTGCGGCACTTTCCAAAAAACACCGGAGGGCGTCTTTTGCCATCTCGCGCGCTTCTTTCAAATTCTTACCAAACGTACAAATTTCAGGAATTGCAGGAAAAAAAATATTATATCCGCCTTTTATCGGTTCAAAAAAAACCGTGTATGTGTGCATTTGTTCTTTTCTTGATTGTTTTACCATAATTTCATTATACCATACATAAACCAAACAATACAAATGTTTAAAAATCATACGCTCATAATTTCGTGTTCTTTTGTTTCGCCAAGTTCCTCTATTTTTTTATTCATGTCGTCAATCTGCTTTTGTACCTCGCTTTTCTGGCGAAATTTTTCGTCTTCGGAAATTTTCTTGGCTTTTTCGAGCGCATCAATTTCTTTCAGCGCGTCTTCGCGCTCTCTCCGCACCTGAATGCGCGCCTCCTCCAGATGCTTTCCCAAAAGCTTGGTAAGGTCTTTGCGCCGCTCCTCAGTGAGCGCCGGAATCGTAAGGCGAATACCGTCCCTATCCGCAATCGGATTCAAACCCAAAGACGACGATTGAATCGCTTTTTGAATCGGCTCCATCGCGTTTTTATCCCACGGCTGGATGAAAATTTGCTTCGGTTCGGGTGATGAAATAGACGCCAGGGCTTTCAGCACGGTTTTCGCACCATAATAATCAACTTCAAGATCCTCCACGAGTGCTGGTGATGCGCGGCCCGTACGCAAACCAGACATCTCTTGCTTGAGATGTTCAAAGATTTTTTCTAAAGTTTGTTTTAACATACTCGACACCAATACACAAAATTTTCACGAATGTCACGGATACGATTTTCCATTAGTGTCATTCGTGCCCATTCGTGTATTTGTGGCGGGTTACTCGCTCACGAATGCATACATCACCTCCGGATTTTGCTGATCCAACAAAAAAAACGTAGCGCGATTCACCGAGGGCGAGCGAAGCGTTTGCCAGCTCTCACCGCCATCCGATGTTTTATATATATTAGAAAGCGCGGTTGCGTAAAAAATATCTGTATTCACAGGATGCGGCGTAAACCATAGCGCCCCCACGCTGGAAGGAATAATAAGAGGCACGGCCTCCCACTTACGGCCACCGTTTTGAGAACGCAACAAACCGAAATCCGATGTAGTGTAGAGTGCCCCGCGCGTATCAAGAAATAATTTTCTGTTTTTTGCGGACCCCGCGAACGATTTAAATGTCGGTTCTAAATCCTGCCATGTTTTTCCCGCGTCATACGAACTAAAAATTTTTCCCTTCGCACTCACAACATACAAAGAGGAAGAATTCAACGGGTCAATAAAAAGACGAACGAGGCCATCCGCGAAACGGCGCACCACGCGCCACGATTTTCCCCCATCAATACTTTTTAGAAATTCTCCCGCGCCTGTTGCGATAAACACCTGCCCCTGCCGATCCACAAAGACATCAAATACGCCAAAGCGCTCCAAGGGAGACGCGTAAACCTCTGTAAAAAAGCCCGCGGCATTTTCACTTTTTAAAACTCTTCCGCGATTTTGCTGGAAAACCGCTATATACACCTTATTTGCGTCTCTCGGGTCAATCGCGATGCGGTAGACATCCGCCTCTGCTTCCAAAACTTGAGCGGCATCATGAGGCTTCTGCCATGTATCGCCGCGGTCAAAACTCTTCCATAGCCCGGCACCCTTTGTTCCCGCGTATAACACCAAAGAATTTTGCGGGTCAATTTTTAAATCAAACAATTCCTGCTTTGCAAAATCCAATTCTTCCTCTCCCGTATTTTTCGCGCGCCACGCTGCTCCCCCGTCATCCGAGCGAAACAAACCCGTTTCGGGTATTATGACTTCCTCTCCATTTTCCAGAACCGGCGGTTTTGTATCGCCCCCCTCATCTCGCTCCCCTAAAAAGAAGGGAAGTGCCACTAAAAAAAGCACGAGAAGCGTCATTGCTCCTCCGCCCAAAAGATACATGTGTTTTCGAGAAAATCTCATAATTCAA
The DNA here is from genome assembly GCA_030649305.1 of bacterium. Classification (GTDB taxonomy): domain Bacteria; phylum Patescibacteriota; class Minisyncoccia; order Sungbacterales; family GWA2-42-14; genus JAUSFV01. Next base: position 4,568 of record JAUSFV010000041.1, on the reverse strand, counting down.
GAATAACATTTTCTAGCGCAAGACGCCTGTTCACATTGGTCGTATCCATATACCGCTTGATACGCAGGGTATTTCGAAGTAATGCCTGCTCACGCGTGCCCTCACCTCTTTCAAGTGCATCCGTTAATTCTTCACGAAGCATCCGGAAGAATCCGAAGAAAAATTCGCTCTCCGCGTCCCTATCCCCCGCGATAACCGACGCTACTTTCATGTTTTCAAAAAGGGGTGCCCCCACAAGCGACGCGAGCATTTTTTTTCGCTCCCGCGCCTCCGTCCGGAATTCGGCATCCCGCACAAGACGCGCGAGAACTCCCGGCCTGCCTCCCGCAGAAAACAGAAGGTCTTTTTCGTCTTTTACGGCAACGCCCGCCTCTTTTGCGTACTTTTGCATGTCGGCATCAGACAAATATGAAAATGACATTGAAACCACGCGCGACAAAATCGTCGGCAAAAGCCGCGAGGCATCGTGCGATACAAGAATAAAAAGCTTGCCTGCACCCGGCTCCTCAAGAATTTTCAAAAGCGCGTTTTGCGCCGGAGATTGCATATCCTCCGCTCCGTCAATAATCGCAATACGGTGCGTCCCCACACGCGTTGAAAGCGTCATAAGACGGCGCAATTCATGAACGTCATCAATCCCAATGGTATTTTCGTTTTCCTCTGCTTTTTCTGAAAGATGGCATTCTTTTGAAAGGACAATAACATCCGGATGCGAACCCGCCCCAACAAACCCACGCTCCGAAGACGGAAAAAAAGAACTTGCCCATTCAAGTGCTGTAGTCATTTTGCCGACATGCTTCGGTCCTTCAAAAAGATATGCATGACCAAGCATGCCGTTTGCGGCGGCTTTTTTGAGATATAAAAGTTGTCGCGTATGACCGATGAGCATATAAGATAAAAAAAACAAGAGGCTACGATTATAAGACGATGCTGAAACTTATATATTAAATCGCATCTGGGGATTTTATTAACTCCAGCAATGACTCCCGAATTAATTTAAGTAAGTCTTTATAAAATTTAGAAGCCGAAGTTACAGAAGATAGCTGTAAACGAAAATTTTTCGATAATGAAACTTGAAATGTCTTGGTTATATAACTAAAATCTAGTTCGTTATAATGCATCCCGTCACCATGGACTATGCTGTTCCTCCGCGAATAAAGCCAATCGGCATATCCAACAATTGTATTTGGTTGAGTTTTGTTTTTAGAACGCTTATAAAAAATTGTTCCATCTTCATGTACTCTTGGCCTTTGAAAATTTGCCTCCGGCCACTTGAGAGCTGTGGAAAAAATCTTTTGTATTTTTTTTGAATGCCTTTCTCTTAGAAGACTTCCTGAAGCGATAGTTTTTATCTTTTCATTAACAAACTCGAATGCTCTTTCCTTCATAATAAAAAGCTCAAAAACCTCTTTTTTATATATTGGTTCTTCTTTCACATCCTTCAAAACTGCATTCCTAAGGTCTTCGTTATTTATAGAAAACCAGAGAATCAAATTATCGACCAACGCATCAAAACGATTAACTAGATTTGTATAAACTAATTTTTGTAAATGAACCCTGTTCTTATCGTCTTTAATTCTTTTTAATTCTTTTAGCGCCGGCTCAATATCGTTTACACAAAAAATCTCATATAAAGAAATAAAATTAAGAGGTTCAGAAATAGCATATTTATCTACATCGATTGCTCCGCTATTCAAATTTTTAAGATTTTTTGCTTTCATGACTTTTAACAATTATGGAATCCAAAAATTTTTCTTTTTCAATTTCTGACATATTCGGGTCAAGAGAGTCTTTAAGAATTTTTCTCGCTTCATCATAAGATATCAAACCTCGCGTCATCAGGGCGTTAAGAACGTTAAATACTAGTTTTAATGGATCAAACGATCCGAGTAAAATTCCCATATTTTTATCTCAATTAAAAGTTAGAAATCAAACCCCAAACTATCTTAATAAGAGAAATTGCTACAATGCCGCCAATAGCAATAGAAGTGACATCCCAATAAAGAGACTTTGATTCAAGTTTATTTATCTTCTCTTCCAATTCGTCAATTTTGTCTTCTGTGTCTTGCATAAAGGGGTGAAAATTAAAAAATTCTATCGTTTCGCCATAATACTCCGCTTATAAACATCCAAATGCTCAAGCGCCACCCCCGTTCCTTTTGCAACGCATAACAACGCCTCCTCGGCAATATGCGCGGGGACACCCGTCTCCCGCAACACCAATTCATCAATATTTCGCAGAAGTGATGTTCCTCCCGACATCACAATCCCCTTCTCCATAATGTCTGCGGCAAGTTCGGGCGGGGTATCGTGCAACACGCTCTTAATCGCGCGGATAATTTCTTCAAGCTGATACGAAATCGCATCCGTTACCTCATGCGACGAAAGCGTCAAAACCCGCGGAAGCCCCGTCATCAAATCGCGCCCCTTAATATCCATCGTGAGCTCCTCCGCAAGCGGAACGGCGGAACCAATCTTAATTTTTATATCCTCGGCGGTTCTATCGCCAATCGCAAGGTTATAATGTTTTTTAATATAGTCGGCAATCGCCTGATCCAATTTGTTTCCCGCAACTTTTACCGAGGTAGATGCCACAATCCCGCCAAGCGAAATTACCGCAACATCAGTCGTGCCGCCGCCAATATCAACAATCATATGCCCGGATGCTTCATTAATCGGAATCCCCGCGCCGATTGCCGCAAGCACGGGCTCTTTTACCACATACGCCGCTTTTGCTCCCGCGTTCATCGTTGCTTCAATAACGGCACGCCGCTCGGTTGAAGTCACCCCCGCAGGAACCGATACCATGACTTCTGGTTTCAAAAACCGCATGCGTCCGGCGGCACGGTCAATAAAATAGCGAAGCATCGCCTCGGTAACGCGGTAGTCCGCGATAACGCCGTCTTTCAACGGACGGTACGCAATGATGGTTTCGGGAGTGCGCCCAATCATTTCTTTTGCCTCGTTCCCCACGGCTAACACGCGGTTATCCTCCGTGGATACCGCGACAACAGACGGCTCATTTGCAACGACGCCCTTGCCGGGAACAAAGACGAGGGTGTTCGCGGTGCCGAGATCAATTCCGATTTTACGAATGAACATAGTAGTAAAATTTCTAATTAACCTAATTTCTAATTGATCTAATCAAAACCCAAAATCTAAATCCCAATTAAGAAATTACTTCTTTAATTTTTTTACAATAGCATTAAAAATTAAATTAAGTTCTTTTGCTTCCTGCCAAAGAACGCGGGCGTCTTCCTGTAACTCTGGCGTGGCGATTGCAATCATACGAAGCCAATGTTTTGTTTCGCGTGCTTCTTTTTTAGAAATCCCAATTTTATGTTTAAAATCTGCTTTTGATTCGGCGTCATCTGCTTCGCAATAATTTGCGCCGACACTTGTTCCTGCTTTTACTAATTGTGTGATTAAAGGAAGCGTTACAGAATTTTGTGAAATCTTCTTGGAAAATTTTATAATTTCTTCTCCGAATTTCGCGGTTCTTTCTTCCAAATCATATTTATTTCCTTCATTGGTCATTGGGATTTCTTTAGAAATTAGATCAATTAGGAATTAGAAATTCGCTGGATGCTTGCTCCGAGTCCCCTCAATCTCCCATCCAAGTCCTCATATCCTCTATCAAGATGTTCAATACCCGACAACACCGATTCTCCTTCCGCGACGAGGGCCGCAATCACGTGCGCCATGCCCGCGCGGATATCGGGAACCGCAATATGCGTACCGTGAAGCGGGGTGGAACCCGTGATAATGCAGCTATGATTATACCCTTTTCCCTTAAATCGGCAAGGAAGCGAGCCGAGGCAGTCGGTAATAACCTCAGCGCGCGCTCCCATCCGCTTGAGGTCTTCGATATATCCAAACCGGTCCTCATACACCGTCTCATGGATAAGGGAATTGCCCTTGGCTTGTGTTAATACAACCGCTATCGGCTGCTGCCAATCGGTCATGAACCCCGGATGCGTGTCGGTTTCAATCAAAACTCCCCGCAGAGAGCCGTTCCGGTAAAAACGGATGCCGCCTTCTTCCACCCGATAATCTCCGCCGATACGACGAAGCGCATTGAGAAACGCGAGCAGGTGGTCCTGCACCGCCTCGCGGACAAATATTTCGCCCGCGGTTGCAATCGCCATAATCGCGAAAGATGCTGCCTCAAGCCGGTCGGGCAGAAGCCGATGCGAAACGCCTTTTAGATGCGACACCCCCTCAACACGAATACGCCGGTCGGTTTCCCACTGGATAATCGCGCCCATGTTCTGCAACATCCTGATTAATTCCTTCACCTCCGGCTCAACCGCGGCATTGTGAATCGTCGTGTTACCTTTTGCCAAGGCCGCGGCAAGAAGAACCGTCTGAGTCGCGCCGACACTCGGATACGGAAAATAAATTTCCTGCCCCGTAAGCCCCATAGTTTTCGCGGAATACAAAGAATCATCAAACGAAATTTCGGCACCCATCTGCCGGAGCGCTTCAATATGAAAATCAACCGGACGCGGCCCGATGCGGTCTCCCCCGACAACCGGCACATGCGCTTCACCCGTTCGCACGAGAAG
>JAUSFV010000023.1 GCA_030649305.1 bacterium | reverse complement strand
AAGCGGCTTGCGGAGCTTGGAGTGGAATATAAAGGAAGAAGCGGTGGGTATACCCGGATTATAAAATTGCCGAGGCGTACGAGCGATAGCGCGAAGATGGCGATAATTGAATTCGTGAAGGGCTCGACCTAGATGTTCAAGCCCGCAGGGCGCAGAACATATAGCTGTCGAACCTTTACCCCATGAGATGAGCGAGCTTGCGAGCTCTATCTCACGGGGTGCTCAATTTTATAGTTATTCGTTTCACTCATAAATAAAATTGGCATGCATATCAACGCAGACGGAAAAATTGTAGGACGTCTTGCCTCCGAAATCGCTCGGATGCTTTTGGGCAAGCAGAACCCTTCGGCACGCCCGAATGCGGTAGTCGCGGAGGATGTGGTCGTTATGAATACCGACAAAATGCGCGTTACGGGAAGAAAAATGACGGGAAAAATATATTACCGCCACTCGGGGTATATCGGCAACCTGAAAGAGGAGTCGCTTGAATCGTTATTCAAGCGCGATTCGCGCGAAGTATTGCGCCGCGCGGTTTCCGGCATGCTTCCCAAAAATAAATTGAGAAATGAAAGGCTGAAGAAATTAAAGATGTATCATGGAGAAAAGTAATATGGCTGTAAAAAAAGAAAAATCTGAAAAAAAGCCGAAAGCTCCCGCAAAAAAGGTTGTTGCCAAGGCTCCGAAAAAAGAAAAAGCCCCGAAAGAGGGGACGGAGGTTTTAGATGCGGAAGAAACAAGGGCTGTAAAAGAAGCAAAAGAGACAAGGGTTGTAAAAGACGCAGGGGAAACCTCGGAATTAAAAGGTGATTTAAAACCCGATCGTTACTGGGAGGCGGTGGGCAGGAGGAAAACCGCGGTAGCGCGGGTCCGGCTTTTTACACGGGGAGACAAGGGAATTTGGGTGAATGATAAACCGTACGGGGTGTATTTTCATACGGAAGAAATGCGCCGTATTGCCGAAGATGCGCTGAAAAAAATGAAAGCGCAGGAGCGGTTTCGTGTCGTGGTAAAAGCAAACGGAGGAGGGTTGCATGCGCAGGCGGAAGCCGTGCGTCATGGAACAGCCCGCGCCCTTACGAAATTCAACCAGGATTTTCGCAAGCGCCTGAAACGCGCAGGATTTTTGACCCGCGACTCGCGCATGGTGGAGCGCAAAAAATTCGGCTTGAAGAAAGCGCGCCGAGCTCCGCAGTGGGCAAAACGTTAAACAGCTTGGCTGTTTAACGTCGTCCGTCCGCCTTTGGCGGATTAGGGCAAAGCGATAAATGAGTTCCGTAGACACCAATTCCTCGATTTTCAAATAACAAAAGCCCCCGAAAGGGGCTTTTGTTATGATTTATATAGAGTACTATGGTGGGCGGCATGTAACTAAGTCTTATGATTCAGTGTTCTATTCATTATGAATAATCAAAATTACAAAAAACCATATCAGCCTAATGGACGTTCGGCAATTTTTAATCAGCTTTTTGGAAGTCTCGTTAATTTTGGCCTTAAGCTAGGTATCGGCTTGCTGGCGGGTGAAAAGGCGGCGCGGTATTCAGGTCGATTGCGTTACCGTCTGACCAAGACAATTGGTCAAAAGACTATTAATTGGAAATAAGATAATTGAATTTCATGCCATTAAAAATAAAAAATGAAAAAAAGAATAAATCAATAAAAATAAGGTTTGAAAAGAAGAATAGGCCGATAAGGATAGAAAATGAAAAAAAGCCACCCGCAATCACGTTAACGCTAGAACCAAAGAATTAGGTTTTCCAAAGTCCTGTTAAAACCACAGTATTGTAATGAACGAAACGTTAAACAAAAACCGCCCTTAGGCGGTTTTTGTGTTCCAGATAGATCTCGATATAGACATAGTCAGGGATGTCTCATTAAGTCGTAGTCGGTTCTTTAATGATAGATTGATCATGCTATCAAAAAGAACTTCCCTTGCCCGTTACTTTCATGAGTGCCCACTTGTCGTATACGAAGCTACGTTTCCGCGTCTCATGCGTGCGGTTTATCCGTAGGCTCTAGTGAAGGAACAAATTCATTTTAGTTTTTCAAAAAATTTTTTGCAATAGAAAAAGGGTTGTTAATTTAAAAATTTTGTGGTGTTAAAACGATAAAAGCATCTGCCAAATCAGTAGGTGCTTTTGCAATATGAATATTTGCCATTTTCGCCTTCTTTCATTCAATCGCAAGCGTTTCTATGCCCGCATCGCGAATCAAATACAGTTTCTTCTTACTCTGATTCCAAAAAATTTTTTCTGCGACCTCAGCATCAAGTTCGGCAATGCGAGGGCCGCCTCGGATGTCTGTGTCAAGCAAAAACACGCCGCTTGAGGTATTCAGAATAATATGCGCGTCGTCCTCCGTGTACCATATGGCATCAAGAAATGTCGTATCGCGCGATTCAAATAATATGTTTTTCGCGCTGCGTTTTTCAAAGGGTTGGTATTGGTTGTCTTCAAGATGAAATACCCCTATCGCGTTTTGTTTTCTAAAAAAAATCTTTTTTTCTTCGCCATCAAGCGCGATGCCGCTTACTCCTGTTTCCAGCAAGGTAAATTCTCCCATGTTTTCGTGCGAGGAGAAAAAAAGCCCATCCGCGCCGTCTTTGAAAAATATGTCGCCATCCTGCGAGCGGATTATGGTAACCGGGGCACCCGTAAGCGTATATCCCTTTCTGCCAAAATTTGCTGTTGTCCCGTCTTGAAGCGATTGGCGGGCCGCAAAACCATTTTTTGCGATAAAAAGCACATCATCTCCGAGCACCTCGAATTCTCCCACTTCTTTGGCAAGGAGTGTGGCGCTTGTGGTCGCGGTATTCCAGAAAAGAAGTGCTTCGGTGTCTGTCAGTATAACGAAACTATTTGGCTCATTGCCGAATCTTATTTTTTTAATATCCGCCTGAGCCACGCGGCGCGGGTCGGTATTTCCGGAAATGGTAATTGCTTTTTCAAAAAAGGGTACGCGCGCGGGGGATGAACCGAGAAATGATACGTGCATAATGCTCTGTTTTTGCCCCTCCAGAGTAACAAGCGCGGCATTTTCCTCCGTATTCCATGTGATTTCTTTCACGGGAGCAGAAACGGGAAACCGCGTTGTAATTTTATTTTTTTGTGTTTCAAAAAAAAGGAGCGTTCGTTTTTGGGTAGTTGTATCGCGAAGTATCATTGCGGCATAGTGCTCCTGGGGTGATACAAACGCGCGTTCAAGGTTTTCTTTATTACTCCATGTTGCTACCTTTTCTTTTACGAGCGGGTCGGGGAGGAGAATGATGTTGCGTATTTCGCGCACGCTGAATTGTGTCACCGAAACGACTTTTTCCCACGGCTGGTATCCTTCTTTTTCCACGCGGAGGCGGTATTGGCCGGCGGGGAGATTTCCTAAAAGAAGTCCGCGTGTGAGAAGCGAAGATTTTTGTATAGAGCCGTTGTTGAGGAATACGGTAAAGCCCGTCAAGTTTGTTTTGACGAAAATACCGCCGGTTTCTTCCACGCCGCGTTGTTCAATATTTATACGATAACCGAGGGCATAAAGAAGGATGAGGGGTGCCGTTACAAAAAAAACGAGTAATGAAAGGTAGAAGAAAATCCGGCGTCGTATTTTTGGGAGTGCGGTCACGGTATTCCTGCGAATTACGAATAACTCCGAATTACGAATTCGTAATTCGCCAACATTCGTAATTCGTATGGGATATTATTTAGTGTATCGTATTTTAGACAAAAATGGAATCTTTTGTTACCTTGGTTATATGGAGCAATTTATCATCAAAGGAGGAAAACCGATTTCAGGGGAAATTACGTTGCGGGGGGCAAAAAATGCCATCGGAAATTTGTTGGTGGCGACTCTCTTGACGGATGAGGAATGTGTGCTTACGAATGTGCCGCGCAATAAAGAAACCGAAATCGCGCTTGAAATTTGCCGTATTGTGGGAAGTGAGGTCGCGTATATGCAAGATACCATTCGCATACAGACCAGCCATATCAAAAACCCGACCGTAAAAGAACTGTCGCGGAAAAACCGAATTTCTATTTTGGCATTAGCTCCGCTTCTCGTGCGAACGGGTGAAGCGCATGTGCCGGTTGTCGGGGGAGACCGCATCGGGCCGCGTCCGGTTGATTTTCATATTGAAGCGCTCCGGAAAATGGGCGCTGAAATTTCGTTTGATGATTCTTTGTATTCCGCGAAAACCGCGGGGCTTACCGGACAGGAAATTTATTTTCCCTATCCGAGTGTCGGGGCTACGCAAACCGTTTTGCTTGCGGCTGTGTGTGCCGCGGGACATACGACCATTCATAACGCGGCCGTGGAGCCGGAAGTAAAGGAATTGATCCGTCTTCTGCAAAATATGGGGGCCATTATTCAATGGGAAACCGATAGGCGTATTCGCATTGAAGGGGTTTTGCACCTCAAGGGCGTTTCGCACCGGCTTCTTCCTGATCGCTTGGAAGCGGCATCCTTTGCAATTATGGCTATTGCAACGAACGGAGAAGTATTTGTTCGTGAAGCGGTTCAAGACCACCTGCTTGCGTTTCTCAACGCGCTTCGGCGCATCGGAGGAGATTACCGCGTGGAGGAAGGCGGTATTCGTTTTTATCGAAATGGTGCTTTGAACGGCGTTGTGATTGAAACCGACACGCATCCGGGATTTATGACCGATTGGCAACAGCCCATGGCCGTTCTTATGACGCAAGCTGAAGGCCGCTCCATCATCCATGAGACGGTCTATGAGGATAGATTTGGGTATATTGAGGATTTAAAACGAATGGGTGCGAACGCCCAAATTGCGAAAGATTGCCTTGGCGCGCTCCCTTGCCGATTTAAGGGAAAAGGGTATAATCATAGCTGCATTATCACGGGTCCCACCCCGCTTCATGGCGCGCATATTGCGGTTCCTGACATTCGCGCGGGCATGGCGCATGTGATTGCAGCACTCGTGGCAGAGGGAGAATCCGTGCTTTCCGGCATTGAACATCTGGATAGGGGGTATGAATCTCTTGATGAACGATTGAGAAGCTTAGGGGCAGATATTCAAAGAGTAGGAGTATAAATAATTAAGATCGGATGATCTTAAATCTCAAAAATAAAATCTAAAAAATTTACTCATAAATTTTGAGATTTGAGATTTGATTTTTTATTTATGTTTATAAGGAAGATAGGAATTGATCTCGGCACGGCTAACACGCTTGTTTTTGTTCCCGGCAAGGGTGTTGTGGCAAATGAGCCGTCTGTTGTCGCGGTATCCACGGAGGATAATCGCGTGTTAGCCGTGGGGAATGAGGCAAAAGAAATGATCGGGCGCACCCCCGAAACCATCATTGCATATCGCCCCCTGAAAGACGGCGTCATTGCGGACTATCGCGTGACGGAGGCCATGCTTCGTTATTTTATTGATCGCGCCGCGGGGCGTATGCGATTTTTGAAACCCGAAGTTATGGTATCGGTTCCGGCAGGTGTGACATCAACGGAGCGTCGCGCCGTGATTGAAGCAACCATGAATGCGGGAGCAAAAGCCGCGTATGTAGTGAAAGAACCTGTGCTTGCGGCGATTGGCGCCGGTATTCCGATTAATGAAGCATCCGGCCATATGATTGTGGATATCGGTGGCGGCACTACTGATGTCGCGGTAATTTCGCTTGGCGGGATTGTGGCATCCACCTCGGTGAAAGTTGCGGGGAATAAGCTGGATCAGGCGATTGCTGATTATATTAAAAAGCATTACAACTTGGCGATTGGGGATAGGACTGCCGAGGATATAAAAATTAAAATTGGTTCCGCGGTGCCTCTTGCGGAAGAGCTGACTATGGATATTAAGGGGCGTGATTTGATGACGGGGCTTCCGCGTATTTTGGCGCTCGGCTCGCACGAAGTAACGGATGCAATTTCCTATCAGCTTGAAGAAATTGTCCGTGCGATTAAGAGCGTTTTACACGATACTCCGCCCGAACTCGCCGCAGACATTATGGAAAAGGGGATTGTAATGTCGGGAGGGTCTTCGCTTTTACGAAACATTGATGAATTGGTATTGCAGGAAACCGGTGTTCCCGCGCATATTGCTGAGGATGCGCTTTTGTGTGTTGCAAAAGGAACGGGAGTGGCGCTTGAGCATTTGGATGTATATAAGAGAAGTATTATGGCGAAACGCTAAGCCTGGGGATGATTTAAATAAGTTTCAAAATCGTTTTATAACCACAGTTATTATGGGGTTTTATAAAAACTAAAAAATTTTTATGGCGACCCTATTAGGAGAAATTGATTCATTAGAACGATTGCTAGCTGATATTCGAGTTTTTGGTCTCGATTTGAATTCGCTTGAAGATATTATTTTATTTAGGGCTGATTGGAAAAAGAAAATTGAACCGATTAAAGAGCGCGGTAAAGAAAAATTGCTGAAAGAAATAACAGAGTCTGAGCAGCATTTTATAGATTTAGAAAGAGAGTATCAAAATAAAATAAAAGAAAGAGAAGAGTTGTTGGGGGCTGAAAAGGAAAGGGTGAACTTAGAAATAACCAGACATTCAAATTTTCAAAGCAATATCTTTAAAAAATTATATTCTGTATATAAATTAACCTTTTTAATTCGGAGGAAGAAAGTCCTTGAATCTGATTTTGATAACGAAGTAAAGAACCCTTTAAAATCTCATATTTCTGCATTGTCTTCTCTAAAAGAGAAAATAAATTTTTTAAAAAATAATATTGATCTTGTTGTAACAGAAAGAACGCAGTCTGAAATAAATAAAATTGAAAATGCCGCCGCCTTTCTTGAACAAGAAAAAGATTTGCTAGCGGGCGCTATCGGAGAGAAGCGTGCAGTTGATGAATTAAAGAAATTGCCGGATTCGTATTTTGTTATTAATAATTTTCGGTTGAAAATTCATCCGGCATTACCAAGGACAAAGGAAGATGGTGGCCAAGATTATATTAAGTCTGTCCAGATTGATCATATCGTTATTGGACCGCCGGGTGTTTATGTGATTGAAACGAAGAATTGGAGCGATGATTCAATGGGAAATCCAAATTTATTTTCCCCAATTTCGCAGCTTCAAAGATCGAGTTATGCGCTTTTTGTTTATCTTCAGGCATCAATTAAGTCTGGATATTTACGGGCCTTTATTTATAATTGGGGGGTTGGAAAAATATCTTTAAGAAATATTCTTTTAACGATGGACAGGCGTCCAGATGATGAATATCCACATATAAAGGTGCTCACCCTCAAAGAAATAAATAATTATATAATATATTTTAAGCCCGTTTATTCGGAAGAACAAGCAAAAGAATTATCGGGTTATTTATCTTCGGGCGAAAACTATTGGGAGCGTAAGAGGACTTATAGAAGAGCGCGCGGCTCTTATTATGGTAGATTTTGATTATCTTATATGCTCATCGGTCACTCGCGACAACTCGCTTATTTGAAAAAAGCCGCTGCAAACGGCATGCTTGGTCACGCCTATCTTTTTGAAGGGCCGAAACATGTCGGAAAAATGACCGCGGCATTGGAGTGGGCAAGTTCATTTTTTCCGTCCGCCGAGTGCGGGTTTATTGCAGTGGGTTCACATCCCGACGTTATTGTGCTTTCGCGTGAACGGCATCTCGCTGAAGAGGCGGAGAAAAACGAAAACACTATCGGGGTTGATGATATCCGTGAACTCCGCCGCCTCATGGCGTTATCCGTGCGCACGGGGTCGCGTCGTATCGCTATTATTGACGGCGCGGAGGATATGACGTCAGAGGGGCAAAACGCGCTTTTGAAAATTCTTGAGGAGCCGGGTGCGGGCAAGCTTTTTATTCTTGTATCGCACGATGCCTCGCGGCTTCTGCCGACAATTTTGTCGCGCGTGGTTTCAATCTCGTTTTCATATCTCTCCGAAACTGATATGCAAAAGTTCGCGAAAGAAGCAGGGGTCTTGGCAAAAGACGAAAAAGATTTTTTATTTTGCGCGGGAGGCAGACCCGGAGTTCTTACGCGCCTTGTGCAGGATTCGGAATTTCAGACGGAGGCGCGGGAGCGAAAAAAAATGATTGCATCCCTCGTGGCATCACCCTTTTTTGAAAAGATGAAAGCAGTATCGGCTTTTGCGGGAGATAGAGACGCGGAGAGCGAATTTTTCTTCGGATTCTTCAGGATGCTTCGTGAAGAATTAGCGGGTGCACTTGAAAGAGGTGAGGGTACGCATGAGCAGGCATTACTTCGGAATACTCTCCGTATCAAGCGGTATATGGATACGACCAATGTGAACAGGCGTCTTGCGCTAGAAAATGTTATTCTGGAAGTATAAACACGATGAAAATCGCTAAAAAACATCTTTACCTTTTAGGCGGGGGAGCACTGACGCTTCTCGTGCTTTTTTTAGTGGCACTCCCTTTCTTTTTGGGTGAGAAAGACGGGGAGGGCGGTACAAAACCTCCGGTTTTGGAAAATGGAGATAGTATGCCCGAGACGGGTTTGTTTCGCTCGGATGACGGGGGAGCAGCGTGGCGCGCAAAAAATATGGGCGAGGAAGATTTGGATTTTGCAAAGCAGGAATTGTTTGATTTGAAAATTGACCCGCAAAATTCTTCAGTATTATACGCGGGAACGAAAGGCGCGGGGCTTTGGAAGAGTTTTGACCAGGGCGATACGTGGCAGAAGCCCCATGACGCCGCTCAGGTGCTCGAAGCAGAGGCGGATGTTTATCGCATCGCGATTGACCCGAGAGACGCAAATAGAGTGTATGTGGCGGTCTTTCAGCAAAATCGCGGCAAGGTTTTAAAAAGCGACAATGCCGCGGGATTTTTTACAGAGGTTTACGCGTCTCCTTTGGAGCGTTTCGGCGTATTCGATATTTTTGTTGATCGGCAAGGGCAGGTGTTTATCGCAACAGGCGCGGGAGAATTTCTAAAAAGCATAGATGGCGGTAAGTCGTGGCGCGTGGTGCGCCGTTTTGCAGATGGTCTGGTTCGTCTTTTTATTGACCCCCTGAATTCCTCCTCTTTGT